>CAZCBG010000078.1:0-16250 GCA_964496885.1 uncultured Bacteroides sp.
TAAAAAAAGGCAAAGGTGAATGCCAGGAAGTGATAATTATGCAACCCGATTTATCAATACTACCAGTTCTCACATGTTGGATACACGATGGGGGTCCATTTATCACATTGCCGGTTGTTACTACCAAAGATCCCCTGACAGGCAAACGCAATGTTGGAATGTACCGTATGCAGGTTTTCGATCAAAATACCACCGGTATGCATTGGCATTTACATAAAAACTCTGCCCGTCATTACAACGAATACAAAAAACTAAAGCAAAGAATGCCTGTAAGTGTTGTACTGGGTGGCGATCCAGCTTATACCTATTCAGCCACTGCTCCATTGCCTGACAATGTTGATGAATACATGCTGGCAGGATTTTTGCGTAAACAAAAGGTAGAATTGCACAAATGTATCACCAACGACCTCGAAGTACCCAATGATGCTGATTTTGTGATAGAAGGCTATGTAGATCCTATGGAAGAGCTTGTAATTGAAGGTCCATTTGGCGATCATACAGGATATTACTCTTTGCAGGATTATTACCCTAAATTTCATGTCACTTGCATTACCCATCGGAAAAATGCAGTTTATCCGGCAACAATTGTAGGGATTCCACCCCAGGAAGATGCATATATAGGTAAGGCTACCGAAAGGATTTTCCTATCGCCCATTCGCATGGCGATGTTACCTGAAATTATCGATATGGCGATGCCTGTTGAGGGTGTATTTCACAATATCGTCATTGTAAAAATCAAAAAAGATTATCCTGGACATGCTATCAAAGTAATGAATGCTTTATGGGGTGCTGGGCAAATGATGTTTAACAAAATACTGATTATAACTGATAGTAATACCGACATACATAACTACACAAATGTTTTGAATGCAATCGCAGAAAATGTTTCACCTACCATTGATATTCATTTCTCAAAAGGCCCTGTGGATGTATTGGATCATTCAAGTTCACGATTTGCCTATGGCAGTAAACTGGGAATTGATGCTACTGTAAAAACAACAGAAGAATTGCTTGCAGATGATGATAAATCCATAGAAATTCAGCTAAAAGAAGACAGCATTTTGCATCTTTTACCTGAAATAAAATCCATTAAAAGCTTACACGATTTGGGCTTGCCTTTTCTACTTCTATCTGTTGAAAAAAGACGAAAAGGAGTGATACCCAAACTTACGACACAACTTCTGGAAGAAGGCTTGATAAGCGGTTACAATGCCATTGTCTGGATGGATCAGAACGTAATACTCGACGACTTTAAAGATGTGGTCTGGCTGTTTGCCAACAATATAGATCCTGAGCGTGATACATTTTTCCCTTTGAAAGAAGATGGAAGTAAACATCCCGTTCTGGTGATTGATGGAAGCAGAAAAACCCTCCAATACGATGACTTCAGTCGCCCCTGGCCCAATGTTGTTGTAGTTGACGATGCTACCATTCAATCAGTAGACGAAAAATGGAGCAGCTTAGGCTTGGGTGAATACATCCCTTCGCCCTCATTAAAATACAAGGCATTGTTGTTTAAAGGCGGTGCCGTGGCGGAAGAATAAAATCTGTCCATTCTTTTAAATTAAATATTGAATTAAACAAATTTCTTAATAACCAATTACTAAATAACTATTAACTACCCCCCAACATTTCAGGTCGTCTTTCTCTTGTCCGTAAAACAGATTGCTCGTGTTTCCATTGATTGATCAGTTTTTCGTTGCCGCTTAAAAGGATATCGGGTACTTTCCATCCATTGAAATCAGCCGGACGGGTATAAACAGGTGGCGAAACCAAATCATCCTGAAAAGAATCGGACAAAGCAGAAGTTTCATCATTCAATACACCAGGTATCAATCGAACCACTGCATCTACAATTACGGCAGCTGCAAGCTCTCCACCAGATAACACATAATTTCCAATGGATATTTCTGAAGTAATATAATGTTCCCTTATTCTTTCATCAATGCCTTTGTAGTGACCACATAATACAATGATATTTTTCAGTAAAGATAAATTGTTGGATTTTTTTTGATTCAACAATACACCATCTGGACTGGTATAAATGACTTCATCATACATCCGTTCCGATTTTAACTGATCGATGCACAGGGCAACAGGTTCTATCATCATCACCATACCGGCACCTCCGGCATAAGGAGCATCATCAACATTATTGTGTTTATTGGTAGCATAATCGCGCAACTGATGAAAATGAATTTCAACTACCCCCTTTTGTTGGGCTCTTTTGACAATAGATTGACTAAAAGGGCCGTCAAACATTTCAGGAAAAAGGGTAATAATATCTATGCGCATGGAGTGGATGATTTGGTAATTTAGACTTTAGGGTAATAGACTTTAGGTTTTAAGAAATCGTATTCAGTTAAAAAGTGCGAAATTAGTAAATATTGGGGATTAAAAAAAAACGGATTCCAAATCAATCGAATGACTGTTGGGAAAATAGGCTGAATAAAAATATAATTTGAAGTCATCGGAGAACTATAGAAACCCTGACAAAATCCAATACAAAATCTGACAGGTCTCAAAGACACGGCAGATTTCAGCGGCAAAGGAAATCTCCTTTTAAACCCACTGTATGTAGCATCTCATTTTCGAAAGCGATATGTCCTTTGCATATTACAATTTCGGCAAGCCCCTTTAAACGAAAACCATCATAGATATTACTGTCGCAATGTTGAAACTGATTTTTGAGGCTGATGATTTTTTCTTTTTCTGGATTCCAGATTACGATATCTGCATCTTTACCAACTTCGATACTGCCTTTTGAATCTGAGAGCCCAAATATTCCTGCAGCTCTTGTTGAAGTATATTTAACCCATTGTTGCAATGTAATTTTTCCAGTTAATACACCATAAGTATACAACAATGAAGTTCTGTATTCGATACCTCCTGCCCCATTAGGAATTCTGATAAAATTGTGTTTTCCAATGTCTTTTTGACCATGTAAATTAAAAGGACAATGATCGGTAGCCACAGTGTCGATATAACCTGATGAAAGTTCATGCCAGAGGACTGCATTATCTGTTTTAGAGCGCAAGGGTGGACTGATGACATATTTTGCAGTTTCAAAATCATCATTATTGTAAAGGTCTTCATTCAACAGCAAATAATGAGGACAAGTTTCAACAAAAACAGTTTCTGATTTATATTTTTTGATAACTTCAATGGATTTTGCAGCAGAAATATGCACCAGATAGACCTTACAATGGGTTTCAGCAGCCATTAGTAATACTTTCTCGACTGCTTCGGCTTCCATTTCAGCAGGACGTGAGCAGTTATGGTATCGGGCTGTGGTTTTACCTTCTTTAATTAATTGTAGCTGCATAGCCTGAACTTTATCTCCATCTTCGCAATGTACAGTTAGCAATGCATTGAAGCGTGCAAGCACATTCATCAATTCATTCAATTCATCATAAGAAATGCCAATGCTTCCTTTGTATGCCAAATAGGCTTTAAAAGAGTTGATGCCTTCGTTTAAGATGCAATATTCTATTTCGTCGGCCAACGAAGGATGCCACCAAGTAATACCCATGTGTAAAGCATAATCAATACAACTGGATGCAGCAATAGCTTTTCTTTTGGATAATGCCTTTAGCAATGATTCTCCACGTGATGGAGTTACAAAATCAATAATAGTTGTTGTTCCACCCGCCAATGCAGCCTTGCTGCCCGAAAAAAAATCATCGCTTGAATTACCGGCTGGAGTTGAAAGATCGAGATGTACATGCGGATCAATCCCACCCGGAATAAGATATTTACCTTTAGCATCTATTATTTTAATCGTTGTATCATGTAAAAAAATATCTTTTTCAATGCGTATAATCTTTGCATCTTCAAGCAAAACATCTGCTTCAAAACTTTCGCTGGTGTTGATGACAGTGCCATTTTTTATCAATATTAAACCCATAATCAAATTTAGTTTGAAAGTTTGTAAAGTTCTTAAAGTTTGTAAAGTATTCTAAAAATATAAAGCTTTACGAATCACCAAATAAGCAAATTGCCATTTCTTCAGATTACCTTACATCTACTTTCAATAAAAATTCATCCCCAATAAAAGCCCTCAGCTGATCATTGATTTTGATAGGACCAACACCAGCAGGAGTACCGGTAAAAATAAGGTCTCCTATTTTAAGGGTAATGAATTGTGAAACATAAGCGATGATGGTATCAAAGCTAAATATCATGTCTTTAGAATTACCTTTTTGAACAGTGACTCCGTTTATTTCAAGGTGAAAATCGATGTTTTGCAGATTGCTAAAACTATTTTTATCAACAAATTTCCCCAATGGAGCAGCATTGTCGAAAGCTTTACAGATTTCCCAAGGCAAACCTTTAGTTTTACATTTTTCTTGAAGATCGCGGGCAGTAAAGTCGATACCAATCCCAATTTCGTCATAATAGGTATGTGCAAATTTAGGCTGGATATGTTTCCCAACTTTATTTATTTTAATAACCAATTCAGTTTCATATTGGATATCTTTTGAAAATTCAGGGTAAAAAAACGCCTGGTTTCTGGGCAATAAGCAAGTATCCGGCTTCAGAAAAAAAACAGGTTCCGTTGGTAGGGGACTGTTTAATTCTTTGGCATGTTCGGCGTAATTTCGGCCAATACATATTATCTTCATATTTATTCTTTTTTTTAGACATCGTTTCACGCTGTTGAAACAATGAAGCATTTTTTTATCTTAATCTATGCATTGATATTTACAGCATTATTATTAAACCCTCTTAATTTTATAGCTGTTATCACTTTTTTTGTCATCAAAGGAAACTGGCTTTTCATCATCCAGTCGTAATAGGATGGCTCAGTTTTGAAAACTGCTTCAACAGACTTCCCTTTATTTTTGCCAAAATTAAAAATTTCAACATTTTTATCATCATAAATAATATGTCCTGCCAGATCGGCATTTTTATTGTGATACGAAAATTCATGTAAAGCTTTTACATCGTTTACAACAGGAACCGAAACTTTTCCTTTGAAATCTTTGTATTCTGTATCTTGGTACCTGTCGAGTTGAGCTTTAAGTATTTTATAAGTTGCGAGGGTATCCGCTTCGGCACTATGTGCATTTTCGAGGCTTTCGTTACAATAAAATTTATAGGCAGCCGATAAGTTGCGGGGTTCCATTTTATGAAAAATATTCATCACATCCACAAATCGACGATGTTTTAAATCAAAATCAACATCAGCTCTTAAAAACTCTTCCACTAACAGTGGAATATCAAATTTATTTGAATTAAAACCAGCCAAATCGCAGTTATGCAGAAATTGATTCAGTTCTGCGGCAAGTTGAGCAAAAGTGGGCTTGTCTTTTACATCTTCATCGGTAATATGATGAATAGCAGTTGCTTCTGCAGGAATAGGTATCGTTGGATTAACAAGCAATGTTTTAATATCAGTGCTTCCATTTACATTGGCTCGAATAATGCAAATTTCAACGATTCTGTCGGTTCCAACATTTACGCCGGTTGTCTCTAAATCGAAAATAGCCAAAGGACGGCTTAGATTTAACTCCATTTATTGGGATTTAAGTGTTAATACAATATTTTTATCTATTTCTCTATCTGTAGTTTCTCTGTCTGGGATGAATTGTTCAAAATCAAAAGCATTGATATGACTTCCTTCAAATTTAATCAAGTATTCACCAGGAGGCAAAATTACAACATATTTTCCGGAAATCTTATTGGGAGCGTATTTACCTTTTAACAAAGTCGTTTTTTTATCAATGACAGAAATTTTAATTTCATCCGTTAAAGAGGATGTTAGCTTATCCGTCGTTTCAGACATCGAAGTATCTCCTATACTAATTTTACCGGTAATAACGGTATAAGCAGCAGGTATATCATTAAAAAAAAGTTTATAAATATCCCGATTGCCCATTCCATCTTTTTTGTTTGCATCCATATATGCGAATCTACCTGATTGAGTAAAAGATATGCTTCTTTCATCATCGGATGTATTGATAGGATAGCCAATATTCTCAGGTTCTGAAAAGGTAAATGCTTCTTTATCCCATTTTGCTTTGAAAATATCATAACCTCCCATGCTGTTATGACCCACTGAACAAAAATACAGCGTTTCGCCATCCGGAGAAATGTAAGGATAATTTTCATCATATTTTGTATTGATATTTGAACCTAAATTCACAGCTTCCGACCAATCACCTGAAGGTAATTTGCGGGAATAATACAAATCTTTTGCTCCTTCGCCACCTTTTCGGCTGGAAGCAAAAAACAACGTTTGTTTATCGGGTGATAAACAGGCTGCAGTTTCATCTTTTTCGGTATTTATCATTGGACTTAATTGCAAAGGACGAAGAAAGCTCCTTCCTTTTAATTCCGACATCAGTAGATCACCCATCATCTTATTATTGTCATAATGTATCATCATAGTAATACCATCAGCCGTTAAACCGGTACAATCCTCAGAAACGGGAGTATTGATAATTGCAGGCAATCGTTTAGGTTTTGTCCATTTCCCATTGTAATTACTCAAAAAAATATCTGAAGTATTAAATCCATCAACATCCATTATACTTCCTATATTTCCGATTCTCTTGGAAGTAAAAACCAGCAAATTTTCATCTGCTGAAATATAGGGTCTTAAATCTGGGCCAACAGAATTTATATCATTTCCAAGGTTCTCAAAACTTACATTAACAGGCTTCTTCATCAAGCTTATTACATTTTCGCACATTTCAATCTGGCGGGAAGCAGGTATATAATTATTGTCTTTATTAATCACCAATTCAATAAATTTACGGTAATTTTTTATCGCAATTTCAAAGCGATTCATTTTTTGAAAAACAGAAGCTAAATCATACCATACATTCGGATCACACTTTGGTTGAAACGAAATATTTTCGAGCAATTGAATACATTTATCATACTCTATATTCAGATTAAGATAGCATAAAGCCAGATTATGCTTGTAAGTTATATTTGTACTGTCTTTTTTTAATAAAACCTGGTACTCCTCCATGGCTTTTTTAAAGTTCTGGTTCACAAATAATTCTTTGGCATAAGCATTATCAGCTTCCGTTTCTTTGCTTTTTTGTGCAAAACAAACGGTTGTAAAAGTAAAAATTGATAAGTAAATGAAATACTTTTTAAACATAAAGTACTGTTTAATTGTTTATTATTATACGAAATTGAAATGTATTGAGCATAACAAAGTTAATAAATTTCATCCAATGTGAACGTTAAATCTATTATATTTTATTCCTTTTATTTCGCGTTTTACAAAAATAAATACTTACTTTGCATCAAATTTAATTGAAAAAAAATGAAGAAATTATTCTTGTTTATAATAATTACCTTACTATTCAATACTGCATTTTCACAGAAATCTGTTTATAAATATAGAGTAAGTTTTAAAGACAAAAACAATTCTCCTTTTTCAATTTTGAATCCTTCTGCATTTCTTTCTCAAAAAGCCATAACCAGAAGAAGTGTTCAGGGTATTTCTATCAATATGCTTGACATCCCGGTTAACCAATGGTATATTGACAGTGTAGTTGGCATGGGTGCTTCTTTCATCAACAAGTCAAAATGGTTTAACTCGATTATAGTAAGCCTTACCGATACAAATATATTGGAACAAATCAACGCATTAGCTTTCGTTAAAAATACAGAACTTGTGATTGCCGTTACTTCAAAAAAGAAAAAAAACAAACTAAGCGACGAAATTATCAATAAACCTTCAAGTGTCTATTTCAAACCCCAGTATTATCAAAATTTCTATACTGCCAACGAGCAACACCTGGTAAACGAAAAAGAAGCATTTTCTATACAAAGCTTAGATTATGGACAGGCTTACCTGCAAATAAATATGTTAGAAGGTTGTTTTCTTCACAATCAGGGTTACCTCGGGCAGGGAATGACTATAGCTGTGATGGATGCCGGTTTTGAACATGTTGACGTTATCAATGCTTTTGACAGCTTATGGCTGAATGGCCAGTTATTAGGAAGCCGCGATTTTGTTTTACCAGGCAATAATGTTTTCAATGAAGCAAGCCATGGGATGATGGTTTTATCAACAATGGGAGCAAATATTCCTGGACAGATCATAGGAACAGCTCCTAAAGCCAGCTACTGGCTTATTCGTACCGAAGATGCAACATCCGAAAACCCTATAGAAGAAGATAACTGGACAAGTGGTGCAGAGTTTGCTGATAGCGTGGGTGTAGATGTTATTAATTCTTCATTAGGTTATACTAATTACGATAATCCAAGTATGAGCCATACTTACAAAGATCTGAACGGAAAAACTGCCAGAGCCACTATTGCAGCCACCATTGCAGCCCGCAAAGGTATTCTTGTTGTAAACAGTGTTGGGAATTCAGGTGGAAGTGCATGGAAATATATCGGGGTTCCTTCTGATGCCGATAGTATTATTTCTGTGGGTGCTGTTGATATTAACAGTAATTATGCATCTTTCAGTTCAATAGGTCCAACTTATGACGGCAGAGTTAAACCAACTGTAGCAACTTTAGGCCAGGGTGCTGTTTTTGCAACAGCCAATGGTGTTGGTACCGGAAACGGAACTTCTTTTTCATCACCTATCATGTGTGGAATGGTAGCTTGTTTGTGGCAAGCTTTCCCTCAAAAAAACAACCAGGAGATTATCGAAGCTATTAAACACAGTGCGAGTCAATACTATTCACCTGACAGTTTGAAAGGATATGGCATCCCAAACTTCCAGATAGCCAGTATTTTATTATCTGGTACTAAAATTCATAATTTTGACAATGAAAACACTTTCAATGCTTTTCCCAATCCTTTTGATGATATTTTGTACATTGCTTATAATTCAACTGACACCCAAAGTGTTCAAATAGAAATCTACGACTTATCCGGGAAGAAAATATTGGCAATAAACGACATCCCTCGTCATCAGGGCTATAATTCGATAACTATCAATAATTTATTCACCTTAAAAAAAGGGATTTACATTATCAGAGTTACTTCAGGCAATAAAACTTCAACACAAAAAGTTTTAAAGAAATAGTGTCTTTATATATTTATTATGTTTTCCATTTATTTCTATTTTTAACCATTTTAAATTAGCATATAATTCTGAACCCAGCAGTTTCAAATCTTAAAAGATAATTAATAAATTAATAAAACCCCGATGGGGTCGAACATTAAACGAAACAATCAATTTCTAATAACAAATAATCTCTCTGGCTTTAAAAATTTTTAATTTGGCGAATAGAATTACAAATTTTTTTTCTATCCCATTCATTTTTCAAACGAATATTCCTTAAAATTAGCTATAACATATACTATGCAAAAACAAGTCTTTAAAACGATACTTTTTATTCTATTTGCTAATATTTGGATAAACCTTCAATCACAACCTACAAATATTTCATCTTTCACAGTACTTTCCAACTACAAAAGCAATTTCAATGCAAATTTAAGCGACACTTCAGGAAAATATGCATCGAATGAATTCAGTATTGGATTAAACATTCCAATATATACACATCTATTTAAAAACAAAGAAGGGAAAACAGGATTTTCTAATTTAGACCTTCAGAATAACAATACCATCATTGTTCCAGATATTGAGTTTTTGAACAAATCGAATACCTTGTTAAATCTAAACCTGGGAATTAGATGCGTATATTTTACAGGAAATAAGAATCTTTGGTTATCAAGAATGAGTTTAAATTTCTTTGAGGATGAGTATAGTATTTCAAGACCACATCCACGGTTTACAGGTATTTTATTATACTACAGAATTGTAAATCACAATTTTTCATATCATGTTGGCTTAGCTAACCGGTATTCATTCGGGATTGCATCTGTTTTGCCTGTAGTTGGTCTAAAATATGGCATTTCTGATCAGTGGAAACTCCTTTTAACACTTCCTTTTGAAGGAAGTATTCAATACAAGGTCAATAATAAATTATTAATAGCTGGAAAAATCCATCCTTCAGGAGCAATTAGTTATTACACAAATCAATCGATGATGTTTGGTCAATTAAGTGGGAGAATGTTGTTTAGAAAAAAATCAACTGCTTTTTCGTTAGATGCCATGTATAAATTAAATACAAGTGTTACATTAAAAGCAAGTATTGGAAGAGAAGTAAACCAGAAAATATTTTTTTCTGAAGTAAGAACAGATATCAACAAAGAGCCCAGCAACTATTTTGTATCAGGTATCAATCCTTCATGGTTTATAAATATCGGATTTACTTTTAAATTAGGAAAAAAACCAAAATTATCGGCTATGGATAATGAAAGCATTGATTATTTAAATGAAGATTCTGAATTTTAAGTCAAGTTAAGGCAGCAATTCAAATTTAAAAATTGCTGAAACCTTAAATAATAATCAATTATAATCTTATAGCAAGCAAAGGCAAATTTGTTTCAAAAAGATATTTCTTTGAAAAATTTTGTCCGAATAACCGTCTGAAAATATTCGTTTTATGAGGTAAAAAGACAATTAAATCAATATTATTTGTTTTAATAAATTTGTCAATTTCTTCCTGTTTATGATTTCCCTCAAGTACATCACAGTGGAATTTCTGTTCTTCCACTTCTTTTGGAAATTCCAATTTCAGTTCATCCATTTTTGAATAGGCCTGTAAGTAGTCATTTTTTTCGACAATATGAACACAGAAAATATTAATATCAAAATTTTCCAACAAATTAAATGTTTTTCTAATTAACACATTATCTGAAACATGCAAATCAGTTGCATACATTATATTTTTAAAACCTAAGAAAGTTCCTATCTCAGGAAGTGCTATAACTGGAAATTTCAACTCATCCAATAATTTATTTGCTGTATTCCCGAATACATTCAGGCTTTGCCCTTTTCCTCTTGTACCGATTACTACCAATGAAGGATGGTAATCATCACAAAAATCATTGAGGTCAGATTCAAAATCATTACTAGTTACAATAGTGTTAATAGTAACACCTGTAACATTTTCATTTTGCAGTTTTAAAATTAAAGCATTTTGCAAATCAAGCATTTGTAATTTTGCATTTTGCTCAATTTCTGCATTTAATTCAGGATTAACATAAGGGTTAATTCCGTATGCATCTGGAATGCTTGCTGTTGATGTCACAATATTATCAAAAAAAGTATGAAATAAACATACTTCAGCCTTATTAATTTTGGCAATTTCCAGTGCATAATCACAAGTTATGGATGTATGCTCCGAAAAATCTATAGCAACAAGAATCTTTTTCATACAATAATCAATAAAATATTTATAACTAATTAAATTTTAAGCAATTCAACAAAACAACCTGGTATTAAACAAATATTAAATTCATTTAAAAGTTTAGTATTTTTTATTTTTAATATAATTATTCAAATCGGTGATGGAGGATTCAAAGTCAAAAGCATCATTTAACTGATAATAATTTCCTTTATCATAGGTATATCCATAAGCAAACTTTGCAATATCGAGGCGGCTGGCTTCAAAATCAAATAATTTCATAATTTCTTTGATCTGAGATGTAATTAAACAATTATTAGTTATTACCTGCTTGGCAATCGTTAGTTTTGAGTTTTCAAATGATTTTGAAGCAATGGAGGTTTTAACCTCTTCAAAACTTGAAGCATTTAACGGATGATTACAGCCAAAAGGTCCGTTGTAACCGGGAACAGCATTTGTGATCTGACGTTGATTGTTAGTATTTTGATTGAGATTAGGAGCGTTATCTTCTTTATTTCTATGTGATTGTATTACAGAAGATTCTGGAGTTATTGTATTTAAATCCGCTTTGTTCATTTTCAAATCTATGCTGATTTTTGAATCGGAAACAGGATCAGAGACATTTACATTAAGATTTTCATCCTTTGAAACATTTTGATGATCTGTAACTTTAGTGGAATTTTGTGTTGTATTATTTGCAGGAGTGTAATCTGACTGAGGTTCAGAAGTAGATAAATGATAGCTGTTATTTTCGAAAGAAGTTTTGGAATTTGAAATGGGTGCTTCATTCATCCATCGGATTACCCATTTGTCTTTATTGGTTTTTCTTATCACATAAGTAATTTCGGAACCAGGTTTAGTTTGAATATTTTTATCTAATTGGCCCAGCTCAGTATTCTTAAAAATAATTTTGCATTTATAGTAGGGAGCTGTTAAATCACTAATCTTTATATTTGTACGGGCGTCTCCATTTTGTTTTATTCCATTTAAAACAACATAAAAAGGTTCACCCTGCTCAGTAAATAACACCAAATTTGAATTCTGCGAAAAAGACAATGCACAGATAAATAATAATATGCTTAAAAGAAAAAATTTCTTAATCATAATTTATAGCTTAAAAATTAGTTCAAAGATACTATTTTTTTAAATTAAAATCATTTTTAGAACTCATTTTTTTAACAAATCTTAGAGAAGGGAAAATTGAAGGATAAAACAGTTAGATTGCTTTAAAACACAAAATAATCATAAATATAAGCATTAGTTACTTTTATTTTATAAATTTGCAGTTCTAAAAAATAATTACTCAAAATCCATACATATCACTCAGAATGAGCAACTTTATAGGTATCCGACACGAAGACAAATACGTAATGGAGCGAAGAGCTCCATTAACACCTAAACATGTTAAACGATTGATCGAACATCAAAAACTTGATTTCATCGTTCAGACTTCTCAGAAAAGAATTTTTACAGATCAGGAATATATTGATGCTGGTGCTTTGGTAGAAAATGATTTAAAAAAATGCAATGTTATTTTAGGTGTAAAAGAAATGCCCCTTGATTTTTTTGAACCCAACAAAACTTATGTCTTTTTCTCTCATGTAATAAAAGGTCAGTATTATAACATGCCTATGCTCAAACGAATGATGGAATTGGGTTGTAATTTAATTGATTATGAACGTATTGTTGACGAACAAAACAAACGGCTTATCTTTTTTGGAAAATATGCTGGACTAGCTGGAATGATTAATTCATTTTGGTCGCTGGGATTACGAATGAAACATTTAGGTTTTGACACTCCTTTTTTGCAGATTAAACAAGCACATCATTACAACTCATTAAAAGAAGCCAAGGATGCTGTGAGCCTTGTAGGTCAAATTATTGCTGAAAAAGGTTTACCAAAAAAGATACAGCCAATGGTGATTGGATTTACAGGATATGGAAACGTTTCGATGGGAGCCCAGGAAATTTGCGGATTATTGCCAGTAAAAGAAATTTCAACTGAAAAATTACTAGAGCTCAAAAATCGCAAAGATTTACCTAATAATATCATTTTTAAAGTTGTGTTTAAAGAAAAGCATATCTCGGAACATATTGACAAAAACGTTGAATTTGATTTATACGATTATTATCGCAATCCTCAAAAATATGTCAGCAAATTTGAACAATACATACCTCAACTCACAGTTTTAATGAACTGTATCTATTGGGATACCAGGTATCCTAGAATTATAACCAAAGATTTTCTCGAAAAGCTTTATAAAAATGGAAATCCCAAGTTAACTGTAATTGGGGACATAACCTGCGATGCAAATGGATCAATAGAATGTACCCATCATGGTACAGAAATTGAAGATCCTATTTTTATTTATAACCCTTTAACCAGAACATACACTATGGGTTACAAAGGGGAAGGCATACTGGATATGGCTGTTGATATCTTACCCAGCGAGCTGCCTCGCGACGCTTCAGACGGCTTTGCCGATGCTTTGGCTAATTTTATTAAACCCATCGTTTTTGCTGATTACGATTTGCCTTTTGAAGACCTGGATTTGCCAAAATCTTTAAAGAAAGCATTGATACTTCACAAAGGTAAATTTACGCATGAATATGAGTATTTGAATGAATATCTTGGTTATTAGTTAAGGTTATTGAGTTATTGGATTTATCATTTAATTAAATGAATGCTGAAATTGCTGAAGACATCAAATTATGACTTCATAAAAATTTATGATGAAATTTAAAAAATATACTGTATTCGTTTTATTGTTTTTTGCATTATTCAGCGGATTTTCACAAAAAAGTGATTCAGTTGCTTATGCGCGTAACAGAACTTTATATTTTTACGACAAAGCTTATTCTTTTAACTTACCTGATTATACTAAAATCGACACTATCTTAAAAGCATTTCAGCAATACAATCCATCTTTTAACCGTAAAAATTTCACCGAATGGAGTGGAAATATTGGCAGGCCAAGTAAATCAATGATGTACGAAGCATCCCACAATATTGGATTTGATTATGGTGTACATTCATTTGACGACTTTATTTTCACTAATTTCACACAAGCTTATTATCAGGTTCGCAAACCTTATACTTCGATTTATTATTTTTCAGGGCCTGAAAAAGAAGATATTTTGCAGGTAATTCATAGCCAGAATATAACTAAAACATGGAATGTCGGAATTAATTACAGGGTAATGGATTCGTGGGGATCTTATCAATGGCAGGCCTGTGACGACCGTCAATTGGTATTTAATACCAATTACACATCCCCATTAGGAAAATATCGTATTCTAGCAGCATACTACCATAATAGTATTGAAATTCAAGAAAATGGTGGCATTTCTAAAGATTCTATTTTTGAGAATCAAATTTCCAACCAAACCTTATCGGTACCAGTTAACCTTCAATCAGCTGATAATCAATGGAAAGAAAATGGAATTTTTATAAAACAATTTTACAATTTCAAAAAAACAAAAAACGATAGCAGCATTCACAAAACCTTTAACCCCGGTACTATTTCGTATTCAATACAATATACAACTCAACAGCAAACTTATTCTGACAAGAACAGAGACAGCAAATACTATAAAAACATATATTTTGATTCAATCGCAACGCATGATTCTGTCTATTTCCGTTCATTCGAAAATAATTTTGCATGGACAAACGGAGTTAGCGAAAATCCACTTTCGCCACAAGCAATTAACCTGGTATTTGGTATAAAGCAAAAATATTTAGAAGTGAAAGATACATTGAAGAATTTTTCATTTAATCAATTAACACCTTATGCTTCTTTGTCGGTATTTGCTTTTGGTAAATTTCATCTGAATCTGAATGGTGAATATGTAATCGGCGATTACAACGGAGGTGATTTTAGTTTAAAAAGCTTGGCTGAATTTGACTTTGTTAAGACGAAACGGAGCAATAGGATATTAACAGCTGGTATTGATTTCACTGTAAAGCAAGCAGACTGGATTTATTCATGGGCAAATTCAAACTATTTTAGATGGAACAATGATTTTGCAAAACAAAATTTTTTAACTTCTTTTATCAGCTATCAATCAGGTAGTTTTAATGCAAGTCTTACCTTACATCAGATTAATAATTTTGTTTACTTAAACGACAATGCTTTACCTGACTGGCACGATAAGATGATTCATATCTTAGCTGTTAAACTCCGGAAAGATATTAACTGGGGGAATTTACAAATTGACAATGACTTTGTATATCAATATTCGTCTGATAAAAGTATTATTAAACTTCCTGAAATCATTGCAATGCAATCATGGTATTTTAATCTGCACTTATTTGACAAAAAGCTCTATATTCAACCAGGGATAAATTTATTTTACAATAGCTCGTATTATGCTGATAATTACATGCCAGCTTTACGAATGTTCTATACCCAAAACAGCAAGAAAATTGGTGATTATTTGTATGCAGACGTGTTTGTAAATATGCAGATTAAACGTGCCAATGTTTTCTTAATCTACCAACATATTAACAGTGGATGGAAAGATTTTAGCTTTTACATGACACCACATTATCCTCAACAAGCAAGGGCTTTAAAAATTGGTATCATCTGGAGATTTTATGATTAAAGCTCGTTTATTGAATATTTAGAATTATTTACAATAACTTTCCTAGAATATCCTCTATAGTAATCCCTTCTGCTTCAGCTTTGTAGTTTTTAACGATGCGATGGCGGAGAATGTTAGCTGCAACTGCTTTTACATCTTCAATATCCGGTGCATATTTACCCATGATAGCTGCATGGGTTTTAGCCCCAATAATCAAATACTGAGAAGCGCGGGGACCTGCTCCCCAAGAAAGGTAATTATTAACCATCGCATGAGCCGATGGAGTATTGGGACGTGTTTGGGTAACCAATTTCACAGCATAATTATACACATTATCGGTTACCGGTATTTTACGTATTAAATGCTGGAAATATAAAATTTCTTCTGCAGTAAGCACTATCTGAGGTGTTGATTCTTTATCGACCGTTGTACTTTTTACAATATTTATTTCTTCTTCAAACGAAGGATAATCCAACCAAA
>CAZCBG010000079.1:0-16078 GCA_964496885.1 uncultured Bacteroides sp.
TTCAAAAATGATAAATTGCTAAGATTTAGGTTTGGATTTGAATATCCATAAAAAGTAGTATTAACATATAAGACTATCTTTATTAAACCAGAAAAAGGCAATCTAAACTTATGAATTCTCCATAAATGAGCAAAAAAAAAGCTGTCTCAATTTGAAACAGCTTTTTAATATAAAGCCAAAAATATTATGGGAATATAGAAATTGTATTAGTTAACAAAGTAGTTTCATAAGCATTATTATGAATACCCAAACTAAATTCTCTCAAACACATTTGAAAATTAATAATAGCACCCATTTGTAAATTAGTGAGCGTAATAACAGGCAAAGCATTATTAGCAGTTATTTGTGCTGCTGTAAATCCTGTAGTGCTTGGATTTTTGAACATGGTTGCATTATACGTACTTCCAGTAGGATTATTAACAGGATCATAAATATTTAAATAGCCATCATAATTATTGGTTGTTAAACCAAACCAAAGATTTGTAGTTGCATCACCATTTCTATTTAAGATATCAACTCCGTTTATTTTTAATTTTGTAGCTAACTGATCAAGTAATAGTTTAAATGCAGTTCTAGGAGAATTCCACTTTGTAGTAGAAGTTGCACTTATAGGATTTGTTGCATGGCAACCTGTAACATTACAACCTGTAAAGTTTCCTTTAGCTTTAAATGAATGAGAACCGGCTACACCAGTAACTGAAGACATGTGACAATCTTCGCAACTTGCTAAAGTAGTATGAGCTGAATTGGTATACCCAGTTCCATATTCAATACCAGAATAACCAATTCCTGCATAAACTGCACCAACAGTACCATAATGAGTATGTGTTCTGTAACTTGGTTTAAGTACATTTAAAATGTTTGATCTGTATGGGCTATAAAATGTATCAGTTGGATTGGTTTTTAATAATGCATAATCCAAAACGTTTTTATCCTGACCAGTATTAGATTTCGTAAATGGACGTGGTTGATGACATTTTATACATAAATTACTTTTCCCACCATCTTGTGTTAAATTTATTGTTTTTAAACCACCAAAATATGTCAAAGCAACAGGAGCTGTTGTAGTTAAAGCAGTCATATCAGAATAACCATAAGAAGTATGTAAACTACTGTGGCAAGTAAAACAAGTGATTTTTCCGTAAGCAGAAGAAGATGTTGTATAATACAAGTTTGTATATGTTGTATCAGTGCCTAATTTCACAAAAGCTGTTGAAACATTATTTTTACATACATACTTAAATGCTTCCTGGCAATGACATGGGGAACAGCTGTTATTACCAGCTTCTTCTTCAGCTACAATACCAGTTTCATGTTTTGATAATTGGAAAATAGTAGCCATACTATCAACTACCAATGGATTGTGACACAATTTGCATGTTGCAACTGCATCTCCATTTGTACCATTTGTACCATTTGTACCGTCTTTCCCATTGTCACCTTTTGAACAAGCAGAAAGGAAAATCATAGAAGCAACTGAAAGCATCAGCGCAACTTTAAAAAAAAATTGTAATTTTAATCTTCTCATTTGATTTTAATTTAATTAATAATTAGAAATTGATTTTTGTTATAATATTCACACTATTGTTATAGTATTCACAAATAAAAAACATTGCAAACATAATGAGTAAAATCTTAAATTTGCAAAAAAAATAAATGATATATATTCATATTGCAGTGATAATAATCAAACATAATCTGACAAATATCATTTATATATATTACTGTATTAGACTAATATTATAATTTGAAGAAACTTTGATAGAAAAAAATTTCTTGATAATAGCCTAATATAAACTAAAAAAAAAACTCCAATAAAAACTATTATTTAAGAACTAATAATTATTCAAAGTAATGAAATACAAATATTTATTAATTTACATTCGGAATTGTTTATACTAAATGCTTTATGAATAAACAAATTTACAAAAAGGATTTGATATTAGGAAAGCTTTATTAAAAAAAGAAAATTTAGTTCATAGTATCGAAAAAAATAAAGGAATTAATCAACTTAATTTCTAAGCATCCGTATTCGATAAATATATTCTAAAAAAAATGGATTAAAGCTTATATGAATATTTAGTCTAATTTTCTCAAAATATACATTTAGATACAACATATTTTATAAACAAATAACTCTTGATATTTATCAATGAAAATAAGAATATATTTCAATAGTTTTCCAACTTACGAATGCTTGCTTTGTTATTTTGATAACAATAGAATCCTTGTATTTCAATATTTTACAATGCACTCAATTTTCTGAACAATTATATAGTATCTTTTTCTGTCATTGTTGCCCTCCTATTAATCCGAAAATTTAAATTCTGACGAAAATCTACAGAAAAAAATCAGATTTGACTTTTACTTTTGCCGACAATAATAAAAGTCAAAGCACACCATGATTAAACTACTTGGATTAAACCACAAGACTGCCCCCATAGAAGTCAGGTCAAAATTTGTATTTTGTGAAGAAGATATCAAACGATTTGTTCCCATGCTCAAAGAAAAAGGCATCGTTGGAGCTGTTGTATTATCAACCTGTAACCGTACAGAAATATATATTGAATCGGCCGGACATGGTGGAGCAATAGATTTTGATGTTATCGAAGAAGTTCTGTTCAAATACAGGAACATTGACAAAGAATTAAGTACACATCTATACAGAAAATCGCACGACGAAGTGGTTCGTCATCTTTTTCATGTGGTATCCGGATTGGATTCAATGGCTTTGGGAGAATACCAGATAGTAGGTCAAGTGAAAGATGCTTATAATATCTGTGAGAAAAACGAATTGGTCAGCCCATTGCTAAAAAGACTCTTTGCCAAAGCATTTGAAGCCGGCAAAAGAGTAAGGTCTGAAACAAAAATAAACCTCGGTGCTGTTTCTATTAGTTATGCTGCAGTTAACCTTGCCAACAAAATGCTTTGCAATTTACCTTCTCAGCAAGCATTAATCATCGGGGCCGGTCAAACCAGCGAGCTCACTATTCAAAACCTTATCACCAAAGGCTGTGAACAATTCACGATTGTTAACCGTACGTATCAAAATGCCATTGAAATGGCTGAAAAATACAATGGGAAAGCTGAAGAATATAGCAGACTCGAAGAATTACTCCTCGAAAACAATATTGTCATTTCATCTACTGCCTCTAAAAAACCATTGATTACAAAAGAAATGGTTGAAAAAGCAATGATACTAAGAAACAACAAAGATCTCTTTTTCGTGGATTTATCAGTTCCCCGTAATGTAGCCATTGATGTTGCTGAAATAGAAAATGTTCATGTTTTCGATATCGATGATTTAACGAATATAGTGGACGAAACCCTCGAAAAAAGACGAGGTGAAGTTTGTGCCGCAGAATCTATCATCGAAGAAGTCGTTATAGATTTCGGAAATTGGGTGCATACCCGCAACCTAATCCCAACCTTTCAAAGTATTTGCAAATATTTCCATGGCATCAATAAAAATGAGCTGGAAGATTTTATAAAAAGTCAGAAACAAATAGATTTACCGAAAGCTTCTGAATATGCTGACCAGATCACCAATAAACTCATCCACACTATGATTACGAATGTGAAAGCTTTTACCGACAATGGCAAAAAACGCGAACACATTCATTTAGTAAATCAATTTTTTAATCAGAATTAATGAAACAAACCGTCCGTATTGGAACAAGAGGAAGTAAATTAGCATTGTATCAGGCTTACCGCGTTAAAGAAGAACTTGAAATCCATTTTCCAAATCTCGTTTTTGAGATTGCCATTATTAAAACCAAAGGTGATAAAATCCTGGATGTTCCCTTATCCAAAATTGGTGACAAAGGTCTATTTACAAAAGACCTTGAGATTGCTATGTTTAACAACGAAATTGACATGGCCGTTCACAGCTTGAAAGATTTACCAACCAGCTTTCCCGAAGGAGCCAAACTCGGTGCTGTTTTAAAACGCGGTGATGTAAGGGATGCCCTTATCAGTAGCAATAACAGAAAAATCAGTGATCTTACCTCAGCAGATGTAATTGCTACTTCCAGTTTAAGAAGAAAAGCCCAATTGCTTCGCATCAATAAAGATTTTAAGATAGTGGAGATTCGTGGTAATGTGAATACCCGTATCCGTAAAATGCAGGAAGGCTATTGCGATGTCATGGTGATGGCGGCTGCCGGATTGCAACGCCTCGAAATGGGCGAATTTATATCTGAACTCATTGATCCGGAAGTGATGATACCAGCTTGCAGCCAGGGCGCTATTGCCATCGAAATCAGAGAAAATGACAGTTTTATTGAAGAAATTCTATCAAAAATCAACGACAGTGAAACCCTGATAACTACCAATGCTGAACGTGCATTTCTTAAAACCCTGGAAGGTGGCTGCCAGATTCCAGTAGGAAGTTTTAGTAAAATTGAAGGAAATCAGTTTCATATTACAGGTTTTATCTCAAATATTGATGGAAGTCAGTTTTTAAAAGAAACAGCTTCTGCCAATGTTGATAATGCGGTTGAAATTTCTGTTGAAATTGCGAAGAAGTTATTTTCAAATGGAGGCAAAGAAATTCTGGATGCTATCAGAGATTTAAATCTGGCTGCACCAAAAGTGGAATTGCCTTTAAAAGATAAGATTATTATCTCTACAAGAGCCATTGAATCGGGGGATTCATTACCTGATTTGTTGAAATCACAAGGTGCAAATGTTATTTCTTTACCAATGATTGAAGTTTCTCCTGCTCAATTAGAAAGTACCGAAAAACTATTGTTTAACAATCTTACAAATTTTGACTGGATTTTCTTTACCAGCAAAAACGGTGTACTAAACTTCTTTAAACACCTCAGTGATTTAAAAGGTAGTACAGCTTTGCCTGAAAATATTAAAATTGCAGTGATTGGCAGCAGAACGGCTTCCGAACTTGATTATTACGGTTATGCACCAAGTTTTATCAGTAAGGGAAATACCTCTGAAGACTTCTTGAATGAATTTTATAAAGTAGTAAATCCAATAAATCAGAAAGTATTACTTTCATTAGGTAATCTGGCTGATGATACATTAATTAATAAATTATCAAAAGAGAATAAAGTTGAACGAATTAACGTTTATCAAACTGAAAAACCAAAATCCGTTGACACATCAATCTTAGAAATCATCAAACAAAATAAATACGATTTAATAGTATTTACGAGTCCATCAACATTTTATAATTTCTGCTCATTTTATGAAAAAGATAAAATTCAGCATCTTAAAATGGCAAGTATTGGTTCAACCACCACTAAAGCCATTGAAGAAGCTGGTTATTCACCAATAATTACAGCAAAAATGTCAAAAGCAGAAGGTTTAAGCGAATCAATTTCAGAATATTTCAAAAAATAATTAATAACAAATTAAAATAAGAGAATTATGGCATTCCCAGTAACACGTTTAAGAAGATTAAGATATAACGGAATTTTAAGACAAATGGTTAGCGAAACTCAACTTTCTGTTGAAGATTTTGTAATGCCTTTATTTGTAATTGCAGGCAAAAATATAAAGAATCCAATCAATTCAATGCCGGGTAATTTTCAATTGTCAGTTGAAAATATAGTAGAAGAATGTAAATTAGTATGGGCATCAGGAGTAAAAGCAGTATTGCTTTTCGGTATTCCTGAACATAAAGATGAAGATGGCAGTGTTGCCTGTGAGCATAATGGTATTGTTCAGCAAGCTATCAGAGCTATTAAAAAAGTAATCCCCGAAATGTATATCATTGCTGATGTTTGCAATTGCGAATATACAGTTCACGGACATTGCGGTACTATTGTTGATGGCGATGTTGATAATGATTTAACATTGATAACCTTGGCAAAACAATCGGTTTCTTTGGCAGAAGCTGGTGCTGATATGATTGCACCCAGCGATATGATGGACGGCAGAGTTGCTAAAATCCGTGAACAACTGGATTTGAATAAATTTGAAAAAATTCCAATTATGTCTTATTCTGCAAAATATGCTTCAGGATTTTATGGTCCATTCAGAGAAGCGGCTGAAAGTGCACCAAAATTTGGCAACAGAGCTACCTATCAGATGAATCCAGCAAATAGTAACGAAGCTATGCGCGAAGTTAAAGCTGATATTGAAGAAGGTGCTGACATTGTAATGGTAAAACCAGCATTAAGTTATCTTGATGTTATTTACAGAGTTAAAACCGAATTCAATATGCCGGTAGCCGCCTACAATGTAAGTGGTGAATTTTCGATGGTAAAAGCTGCCGCTAAAAACGACTGGATTGATGGCGACAGGGTGATGATGGAAGTTTTAACCTCTATCAAAAGAGCAGGTGCAGATATTATCATAACTTATCATGCAGTTGAAGCGGCAAATATTTTAAGTAAAATGAAGTAAAGATTTTTTGTTGAAATTCTTTTTGTCATGCTGACGAAGGAAGCATCTCATAAAATACATTGTGAATTTTATTGAGATTCCTTGCTATCGCTCGGAATGACAAAACAACTTACACAACAAAATAAATTGAATCTTTTTATAAAAACGTATAAATAATACCAATTATGCAATTTACAAATAGTATAGCAGCTTTTAAAAAAGCTCAGGAAATCATCCCAGGAGGTGTAAATTCTCCAGTTAGAGCGTTTAAAAGTGTGAAATTAAATCCTATTTTTATCAGTAAAGCAAAAGGTGCTTACATTACAGATATTGATGGAAACCAATATATAGACTTTGTGGCTTCTTGGGGTCCATTGATTTTTGGACATGCCCATGATGCCATTTTAGCAGCCATCAACGAAGCAGCTCAAAAAGGCACCAGTTACGGAGCACCTACAGAATATGAAACCGAAATGGCCAGCCTCATTGTAGAAATGTTTCCATCCATCGAAAAAGTCCGCATGGTGAATTCAGGTACCGAAGCTACCATGAGTGCCATCAGACTCGCTCGTGGGTTT
Source organism: uncultured Bacteroides sp. (assembly GCA_964496885.1). Lineage (GTDB taxonomy): Bacteria > Bacteroidota > Bacteroidia > Bacteroidales > JACABE01 > JACABE01. The sequence goes on from CAZCBG010000079.1 coordinate 6,927, forward strand.
ACCAACAGAGATTGTATTTTGAAGTTTGCAGGTAATTATCACGGTCATGGTGACAGTTTTCTGATTAAAGCCGGCTCAGGTGCCATTACACTTGGCTTGCCTGATAGTCCCGGAGTAACATCCGGCATTGCCAAAGACACACTGATTGCTGAATACAACAACCTGGATTCAGTAAGAACATTGTTTCAAGAAAAAGGGAATAAGATAGCAGCTATTATTGTAGAAGCTGTAGCCGGTAATATGGGCGTAGTGGTTCCATCCAAAGGCTTTCTTCAGGGTTTACGTGATATTGCTACAGAATATGGAGCTTTGTTGATTTTTGATGAAGTAATTACCGGTTTCAGACTTGCAAAAGGCGGAGCCCAGGAATTGTACAATGTAATGCCAGATATCACTACCTTAGGAAAAATCATTGGAGGTGGCCTTCCGGTAGGTGCTTATGGTGGACGTAAGGAAATTATGGATATGCTGGCTCCAATCGGACCTGTCTATCAAGCAGGTACATTGTCAGGAAATCCATTGGCCATGGCTGCGGGAATCACCATGTTAAAACTAATAAGAGATACCCCCGATTTTTACACAGAACTTGAAAGAAAAGCAGCCATGCTTGAAGCAGGTATTCGTAAAAATATGGAAATAACAGGTGTTAAAGGGATTATCAACCGCGTAGGTTCAATGATGACTTTTTTCTTTACCAACGAAACCCAGATTACATCTTTTGACGAAGCCATGAAATCGGATGCTGACAAATATGCAAGGTATTTCAAAATGTCTCTGGAAAGCGGCATTTATCTGGCCCCTTCACAATATGAATGTTTGTTTGTTTCTTATGCTCATACAGATAAAGATATAGAGACTATTATTGCAGCTAATTTAGAAGCATTAAAACAATTGTAAATTATATAACCCTGACAGGGTTTGAAACCCTGTCAGGGTTAGTTAAAAATAAATTTTAAAATTCATAAATGAACAACTCAATATTTGAAAAGACACTAAAAGGAGAAAAAACTGAAAGACCTCCGGTATGGTTTATGCGTCAAGCAGGGAGAGTGTTGCCTTCATATCTCAAAATGCGCGAACATCATAGTTTCCACGAATTAATGGAATCCCCTGAACTGGGTGCAAAGGTTACATTAATGCCGGTTTACGACTTGGGCGTTGATGCAGCTATATTATTCTCAGATATATTGGTGATACCTCAGGCTTTAGGCATGGAACTTAACTTTGCCGATTCAGGCCCTAAGTTTGCTACTGCTCTTAAAGATGTAAAAGATCCTATGAGCATGTTAAAAGCAGATGCTTCAAAACTCAATTATATATACGATGTAATTGATGAAATCATGCGGACAAAACCTGAAAATACACCTTTAATTGGTTTTTGCGGAGCTCCTTTAACCACCCTTTGCTATATGGTACAAGGATTGAGCACCAATCATACTTTTCCTGATGCAGTTGCATTATTATATAAAGATAAGATATTAGCCCATCAATTATTGAATGCCATTACCGAATTGTCAATTGAATATGCAATTACGCAGGCTAAGCATGGTATTTCTGTTTTTCAGATTTTTGAAACGCATGCAGGTTTGATTCCTTCTGATTTATATTTCGAAATGATTATGCCTTATGTAAGAAAGATTTCTGCTGCTGTTATGAATGCAGGAACTCCTGTTATTTTCCTCCCAAAAGGTTTAGGTTATGGTATAAAATATATAAAACCATCAGATTGTGATTTTTTAAGTGTAGATTGGCAGACTTCAATAACAGAAGCCCGTTCATTGGTTCATCCTGAAATCGGTTTGCAGGGAAATCTGGATCCGAGATTGTTACTGGCTGATAAAAAAACTATTATCACTGAACTTGAAAAATATCTTGAATTCGGTTCAAAAAATCAAAACTGGATTTTCAATTTAGGTCACGGATTTATTCCCGGTATTCCTTTTGAAAACGCTAAATTGGTAGTGGATTGGGTGAAAGAAACTGATTGGAAAAGATAACAATGTAAAAATTATGATGTGATATGGAAAATGGAAAAAGAGTTATTATTCAATTTTACATTAAACATTTTACATCATCAATTTTACATTATTAAACATTTTCCATCATAATTTTTACATATTTAAGGCTTTATTTTATCAATTATATAATAAGCCAAATTAAAACCTTCTTTAATTACACTTACTGAATTATTGCCGTCATAATATCCACTTAAATGCAGAATATCATAAGCATTAGTTACATAATTCAATAATTTTTTATCGGTTTTAGCAATACTATTTTGATAAAATTCTATAGATTTTCTGCCTCTTGGTTTTTTTATTTCCTTTAAAATCAAATATCCGTCCAATGCAGTTAATACACCATTATAAGCAGTGCCACAAGCAGTTTTTACATACTTTTTATCCAAATAGAATTTATCTTCTTTTCCTGCTTTTTTTAACGTTTCTTTGGCATTTTCCATATAGCGGATAGCTTCATTATAATATTTAGCTTTAATCTCATTTTGTTCCTCTATACTCATTATTTTTTTTTTGCAAAGATACGAATAAAACGCCTTCCAATTTTTATTTGATTTTGATTTTTAACCGATAGTTCCCTATCATTTTACTACCACGTCATTGTAATTTATCATGCCGTCATTGAACGAAGTCCTGCAAGTGCGTGCGATGTCGCCTTGGCGACAGAAGCAAATCTTTTTTCTATGGCTTCAATAACATGCTAAAGGTTGCAGAGCCTGTCGAAGCGTTCCCATTCCCTTATTTTTTAAAACTCCTTGATTTATATTCCTTTTTTTTTCTTTGCTTTTTATTTTATCTTTCTAAAACCTTATTTTATCTTTCCAACCTTAGTAGCAATGAATAATCCCCCTGTAATTATAACCTTATTAGAATTAAAAATAAGCTAATAAGGTTTGATTTGTGGTTGATTTTGTTTTTCTACTAAGGTTAATTTTTGCGAATAAGGTTTTAATATTGCCATTTTTTTTATTTTATCCCTGTTATTTTTTTATGATTTTTATATTTATAACCGAATTCTAGGTTTAAATATAAATGAGAAGAAGAAATGCAATATTTGTTTTGATAAAACCTTATTTTATTTCCCTAACCTTAGTAGCAATGGATAACCACCCTGTAATTATTACCTTATTAAAATTAAATATAAGCTAATAAGGTTTAATTTGTGGTTGATTTTATTTTTCTACTAAGGTTAATTTTTGCGAATAAGGTTTTAATATTGCCATTCCCATTCCCTTTTTTTAAAAACTCCTTTTTTTATTCCTTTTTATTTTATCCCTGTTATTTTTTTATGATTTTTATATTTATAACCGAATTCTAGGTTTAAATATAAATGAGAAGAAGAAATGCAATATTTGTTTTGATAAAACCTTATTTTAGCTTTCTCCAACCTTAGTAGCAATGGATAGCCCCCCTGTAATTATTACCTTATTAAAATTATAAATAAGCTAATAAGGTTTAATTTGTGGTTGATTTTATATTTCTACTAAGGTTAATTTTTGCGAATAAGGTTTTAATATTGCCATTCCCTTATTTTTTAAAACTTATTATAGTCGTAGTGTCTCGATACGATGAACAGGGCTTCCATAACGATAATTAATCGGAAACAAGCTTAGTTAATTAAATTTAATTATTTCGTCAGTTCTTGTTAAAATAAATGATCCGTCAATTTCTTTTTTTATTTCCATTTTCTCTTTTGTACGAATAAGAAATTTGGAACCATCTTTGTCAATTTCATTTTTAATCCCAGAATGATAAAATTTATCACTTAATTTTTTAGTGATATAATTTAAAATTTTTGTGTTGCTACGTTTTGGTTTTACGCGTATAGTTTTTGCATCTATCCATTTTATTTCAAAATGACAAGCATTAAAAAAATTAAAGCCAACAGTAATTTCCTCAATCAATTCACTATTATAACGGACGTATCTATTTTCTTTTTGGATAATATAATCTTCATGCACATTAAGCCCCGATTTACTAAATGGAACTCCCATATTGGGTTTACTAATAAGAAAACGCCATTCTTTTTCATATTCCCATTTTTTTAATTTAATATTTGTTGCGTAGGAAAACGGTATATGGTATTCTTTGAAATTATGGATATCAATAGGATCTAATTTTTTTGTATAATTTACAGGATATAAACCTAAATATTCTTCATTATTTTTAAATTTATTTTCGTTTTTTATACTTTTTTCTAATTCTTCTGTATTAAATTTTAGCTGAAACCCTTTTTCTTGAGTATAATGTGGCCACATTAAAGCATTCTTTTCTTCTACGGTCATTGAGATAATACCAAACAGATTTGTTGTTTTTTCCCAAAACTCAGTAATAAAACCTCTACATAAGTCTTCTCTATTAGAATCTTCTTTGTAAAATTCCATTAAATCTTCTATGTTTTTGTATTTTGAGAGTAATAAATTTTCATACTTACCCCATCCTAACTTTTTAGATGTATATAAAAGAAAAGAACTACTGTCCAATATATCATTAAGTTCAATTGGATGTGAAGCATATAAAAAGCCTTTAGTGAGTGCATCAACACTGTTTTTGTTCATTGGATAGAACTTAAATAAATTCTTTGGTTTTGATTTATTATGTTCAATAATTGAACACTCACAATTTGGATCGTAAATATATAAAAAGCCATTATATGGATATTTGTCAATTTCTATCATTTTATGATTTATAATAAATATTTAAAACTATCTAATGTATATTCAATATTTTCTAGATCTTTTATAAAAGTTGATTTCTTAGAATAAAGACTGAGTTGAAAGAATCCTTTTTTACAAAAAATCATAATAGAACAACTATATGTTTCTTCTAAATTTTTAAGTTTCATTTTTAAAGGAATGTATAATCTATGTTTCGTTTTATTATAGAAAGATTTCCCACTAAAATCATTTTTTTCAATATAATTTGAGAATTTTTGTTTCGTTTCATCAAATCCTATTTTTAAACTTTTTTGATTTTTACTTAACTCTTCTGCAATCTTATCATATTCATTTTCTTTCATATCTAATGAATGAAATTGAGTTAAAATATAAGGACAAGTAAAATAATTATTTGTCTGTTGAAAATCTTTTTTATAAAAACCTTCATTATATTTTACATCAGGATCAACCAATTTAGAAACTCTTATTATTTCACTTGGAGGTATTTGTTTCCATTCATTTGATATTGAAATTGAATATGAATACTTTGTATTCGTATAAGTCCAGTTTGGAGATAATAATTGAGAAACAAGTAATATGGTTAATAATGCTTTCATTTTAATTAATTTATTATATAAATTATTAATTTAGTTAGTTTGGACTTTTTATTGATAAACAAGGCATAAATAAGTTAAATTTTATTTACAATATAACTTGATGTACTCATAAGCTTTTTTCAGACCCAATTCACCCGCTTTATAAAAATCTAAACAACCACTATCTTTTTGCCCTAATTGATATTTTACAACTCCTCTATTAAAATATGCACCATCATATTTAGGATCAATTTCTATAGCTCTATTTAAGGCTTCAATAGCACCAGTATAATCTTTGCATATTAACTTTGTTGTACCAATGTTATTATAGGCTTCAACATAATTAGGGTCAAGTTCTATGGTTTTATATAAATCAATTAAAGCACCTGAATAGTCTTTAAGATATACTTTAGTAGAACCCCTATTATAATAAGGCTCTGCAATCGTATTGTCAAGTTCAATAGCTTTATTACAATCTGAAATAGCGCCCATATAGTCTTGAAGTAAACATTTTGTAAGACCTCTGTTATTATAAGCATATCCATCATTAGGATTCATTTCGATAGCCTTGTTTAAGTCTGTAATAGCCCCAATATAATCTTGACTTTTGGCTTTTGCAAGTCCCCTATTATTATATGCTTCTTGAAAATTTGGATCAATCACTAAAGCTTTGTTTAAGTCTGAAATAGCCCCAGTAAAATCTTTTATTTTGATTTTTGCATGCCCTCTGTTATTATATGCAACACCATAATTTGGATCAATCTTTATAGCATTATTATATTCTGCTATAGCCCCAGAATAATCTTTGAGTTTGGTTTTTGCAAATCCTCTATTATTATAATCAATTGCTTTCTGTTTGTTCCTCAAACATCCTGAAAAAATTATAATAATTAATATGAGTATTAAAAAGATCTTTTTCATAATTTTAATTATACGATTTAAGAAATCCCCCATTTCCTTTTTGCTAATTTAACATTATCACTTTCAGGGTCGACAAATTCATAACCATTCTTTAATAATCCTTTAACTGTTAACTCATTTCCTTTAAATCCAATATATAATGAAAGACAAAATACAAACAAATTTAGTAGATTAGTTATTTGATCATTCTTTGCTGTACCTATTATAAAAAGAGCTATAAGATCAAAAATCAAACAAAATATACCCCAATTTTGAAGTTTTCTAAAAAAAAATAGTATTCCAAAAAAGTATACTCCAAAAAAGAATAAAACAAAATTAAACCCAATTTTAATACTTTCAATTTCTTCAGTAGCAGAATTTTTGAGATATACTAAAGGTAGTTTTCGGGAATAATACATATAAATTAGAATTCCTATTCCTAAAATAAATAAAATAAAAATAATTGATTGCATGATATACTATTTATTGGTTAATAATGTCTTCAAAAGTAATAAAATTTAAGATTTTTTCTAAAAAAGTTATTCAGATTTAAGGTTTCATTTTTCTGTTTTGTTTAAAGTTTGAGGTTTCCAATCAAAATAAATTGTCAGTAAATTAACCATTGCGACTATCCAGTCAATTATGTGCCAGGTTTCTTTTTGAAACCAAATTGGTTTTAGGGGATTGAATAGAATTGCAATAATGGAAAAGTAAATTACAAGTCCTATTTGTTTCATTTCGTATGTTTTGTAAGCAAAATAAAGAGAAGTAGCCATTACAGCCCATCGAACAAAAATGTAAAAGCTATATTGCTGTTTTGTTGTTGCTGCAATAATAAGAACTATCGCTATTCCTATTTTTAAAAGTATGTCAATTTTTTTGTTCATTTTTTATCTATTTAAAAATTAGCATAAAATCCGACGGGTTAATGCTCATCATTCATAATTTGAAGTATACATTAAAAAAACCGTTAAGCGTAGCGTCCTCGCTACGCTTGCTTTAACAAGGCGTCCCGCCTCGTTTATTCTTTCATCATCGTAACTTTATCTCTAAAACAAACAGCCTCACAAAATAGATGAGGCTGTCTTTTTCGTAATTCGCAACTGTTTTAAACAATCGGTGGTGTTGGAGGAACCGGAGGCACAACTTTCTTTTTCCTTCCGCCAATATAACGTTTATCATAGTATTCGGTAACAAAATCGGGTGCTGCATCTTCGTAGCCGTTCACCAGTTTATCCAGCCGTCTTTTTAAATGAGTATCCATAACCTTAAATTCCGAATTCATTTCTTTATTAGCACTCTTGCCTTTAGTTACTATTGCTTTTCCCTTTGGTGAAGCCAACTCAAAAGCGTCAACAGCTGCCGATTGTACGGCAAGATGTCCTGTAGGCATTCCCCAATTTGTTAAACCTGAGGTAACAGCAATTGCATCTGTTCCAATTTGTCGGCACCTGGCAATTACTGTTTCAACATTACCTTCTTCCAAATCTTTGGGCGAAAAATCAAATTTGCCTCTCAATTCGGCATCATCAATACTGTCGGCATAAGCCACACCGGCATCGCAAATTTTAGAGCTAGCTTTAATCATTGCATCACGTTTCTGTTCTTTGCCTTTAGTTGCATCATTAGATTTTTTGTTTATTCTGTCTTTCTCTTTAATATCAATGATACCCGCTTTGAGAGCGTTAACTTCGGTATTAAAAATTGTGGATGCTGTCCAGATTGCGTTTTTTAATTCCAGATATACAAGAACAGCTTCATACATCTGTAATTTTCTTACATGTGGTTTGTCCATTTTGTTTCTCCTTTCTTTTTAATAAATAAATTGTTTTTAATCAATTGATAAGTTTATAAAAAATTTAAAAATTGCGTTAAAATTACAATAAATTATTTAACAAATCTAAATAAAAACAAAAATAATTTTAATTTTTAACAAATTTGCCCGCCCTGTTAAGCGTAGCGTCCTCGCTACGCTTGCTTTAACAAGGCGTCCCGCTTCGTTTATTCCCGATAAACATTTAAAAAAAAATATACTTGAGGTGAATTACATGCACGATGAGCATAAACATTTGCACGATGGCCGAAAACCTGTGCATGATAACTAAAAGCCTGTGTACGATGACCAGAATCGTTTGCACGATGTGCAGAAGCCTGTGCACAATGACCAAAAACCTGTGCACGATGTGCAGAGGTCTGTGCACAATAACCGGAAACTTATGCACGATAACCAAAAACCTGAGTACATAGACCAGAATCCTGTGCATGATGAACGGAAACCAATGCATGATGACCAAAAACCTGTGATTTTTAGTGAAAGTGCGACTTTGAGTCGCGCCCTCACTCCCCGTTATTCCTTGATATTTATCAATATATTAGCAACACTTCTCAATGTCGATTAAATAGCTGCTTATTGATTTGGCAAATCAGGCAATATGTATTGCAATGCTTTTCAATAGTTTATGATATTATTTTTATTTTATTTAAATGATAAAGGTTTAAAAACAAACTGAATTTCTTTCTATTTCTATTTTAATAGTGAATTCTAAAGAAAACTACAGAATATCTTCAGAATATCTCTATACTTTTGTTAGCAAAATAAAAATCAATAATGCAAATAACAAGCGAATTTTTAGATAAACACAATGTTTCAGGGCCCCGATATACGAGTTACCCTCCTGCAAATTTTTTTCATACAAACTTTACAGCCATTGAATATATTGATCAGTTAAGAGCTTCCAACAATCAGCTCCCTGAAAATATTTCTATTTATGTCCATATTCCCTTTTGTCCCCAACGTTGCCATTTTTGCGGTTGCAATACGATTATCGGACAAAAAAGGCCTGTTGTTGAGCGATATATTGATGCCATTAAACAAGAAATAAAAAACGTTGCAGCTCATCTTGACCTTAAAAAACGTAAAGTAACTCAAATCCATTGGGGAGGTGGTACACCCAACTCTATTTCGATGAAATTCATCGAAG
>CAZCBG010000080.1:0-7148 GCA_964496885.1 uncultured Bacteroides sp.
ACTCTTACACAAACCCCTCTTCTTTGTGGACACGAATCCAAAGCAGGTGATTTACTTTTCTCTGTTAATTTATTTCGTCCTTTACGAACTAACTGCTGTATTGTAGGCATATTACGTTGATTGTTTTAATATCAAGTTTGTTAACAACCCCAATTTTTTGGGACTGCAAAGGTAATACTTTATTTTAAATTACCAAGAGCCTAATTAAAAAAAATTCAGTATTTTCGCATTTTATTTTTTATCCGTCTGATTTAAGGCATAAACACTATCTAATCAATGCGTAAGTACAAACATGTTTTTTTTGATCTTGACCGTACATTATGGGACTTTGACACCAACTCTTTGGAAACAATTAAAGATTTATACAATATATATAATATTAAAACAATTTTAAACTGCGACTTTTTAAGTTTTCATACTACCTATATTAAATACAATACGCAATTGTGGGACGCATATCGAAAAGCTGAAATAAAAAAAGAATTTTTAAGTGTTCAGCGATTTTTGCTTACGCTAAATGATTTTGGATGTAACGATTTAACGTTGGCAAGCAAAATGGCAAAAGGTTATATCCATCTCAGCCCTTTGAAAAGCTTATTATTTCCATATACACTGGAAGTGCTGGACTTTTTAAAAGATAAATATTGCTTACACATTATCACCAACGGATTTGTTGAAGTTCAGTACCGAAAAATCAAAAACGCTGGTTTAGAAAAATATTTCACCCATGCAATTACGTCGGAAGAAGCTGGTTTTCAAAAGCCTGATAAACAAATTTTTGAATTTTCGTTGGAGAAAGCCGGTGCCAAAGCCGAAGAAAGCATAATGATAGGAGATGATCTAAAAATAGATATACTTGGTGCTAAACAAATCGGTATTGACCAGATATTTTTTAATCCTTCTGGTATTCAGCACAATGAAGTTATAACTTTTGAAATCGATTCGCTGAAACAAATATTTGAAATATTAAATTAAAATAATTTCCAATTTCAGTTTTTTTTTATTTAATTGCCTTAATTTTCTATTATCTTTACAAAATAAAATTAGTATTCATTATAAAACCATTCTTAACGTATGAAAATTACAATTGTTGGAACAGGCTATGTCGGTTTGGTTACCGGAACCTGTTTTGCCGAAGTAGGCATTGATGTAACTTGTGTTGATATTGACAAAGTTAAAATTGAAAATCTGGAAAAAGGTATTTCACCTATATTTGAACCGGGTTTAGACCCAATGATAGAAAGAAATGTAAGTAAAGGAAGATTGAAATTCTCAACTGATTTAGCAAATTGTATAGATGGAACAGATGTTATTTTCAGCGCAGTAGGCACACCTCCCGACGAAGATGGAAGTGCTGACTTGCAATATGTACTGGATGTTGCGCGTACAGTTGGTAAATACATGAATGATTATATATTGATTGTCACAAAAAGCACGGTCCCTGTTGGAACCGCTAAAAAAGTCCGAAATGCCATTCAGGAAGAATTAGACAAAAGAGGTCTGAAAATCGAATTCGATGTAGCATCCAACCCTGAATTTCTCAAAGAAGGTGATGCTATCAACGATTTCTTAAAACCCGATAGAATTGTTGTAGGTGTGGAATCGGACAGAGCAGAAACACTTATAAAAAGTCTTTATAAACCATTTACGTTAAATGGTCATCCTGTAATTATCATGGATGTTCCTTCAGCCGAAATGACCAAATATGCTGCCAACTCAATGTTAGCTACTAAAATCAGTTTTATCAACGACATTGCCAATTTATGTGAGATTATGGGTGCCGATGTGAACATGGTTCGCAAAGGTATCGGCAGTGATTCACGGATTGGAAGTAAATTTATTTACCCTGGCATTGGCTATGGTGGTTCTTGTTTTCCTAAAGATGTAAAAGCATTGATAAAAACGGCTGACCTCAACGGTTACAACATGCGTGTATTAAAAGCTGTAGAATTTGTTAATGATGATCAAAAATCAGTACTTTTCAATAAATTAAATACTTATTTCAAAGGTGATCTAAAAGGTCGAACCATTGCTTTATGGGGTTTATCTTTCAAACCTCAGACCGATGATATGCGCGAGGCTCCTTCATTGGTATTGATCAAAAAATTATTGGAAGCTGGCTGTAAAGTAAAAGCATATGACCCTGTTGCAATGCACGAAGCTCAGCGGAAAATTGGGGACGTAATTGAGTTTTCAAAAGATGCTTACGATACCTTGGTGGATGCCGATGCCATGATGCTGGTTACTGAATGGACAGAATTCCGCTTCCCAAACTGGAATGTTGTAAAAAAACTAATGAAGCACAATGTGATTTTTGATGGAAGAAATATATTCGACCATAAAGAAATGAAGGAAATTGGATTTGAATACTTCTGTTTAGGAATTAAAACGAATTAGTTATAAGTTAATGCAAATTAAGTTAATAGATTATTGAATCTTTGAATGTTAAATTAAAGATTCAATAATCTATTTGTTAATTATTAAAATTGATACTGATAAAGAAAATAACGTATGAGAAAAAAAATATTAGTTACAGGTGGTGCAGGTTTTTTAGGTTCACATCTTTGCGAAAGATTACTCAAAGAAGGGAATGAAGTAGTTTGTCTGGATAATTATTTCACAGGTCAAAAACAAAACGTCGTTCATTTGCTGGACAATCCTTTTTTTGAATTGATCCGTCACGACGTAACCATGCCATTCTTTATTGAAGTCGACGAAATATACAACCTGGCATGCCCCGCCTCTCCTGTACATTACCAATACAATGCTATAAAAACGGTTAAAACCTCTGTGATGGGTGCTATCAATATGCTTGGATTGGCCAAAAGAATAAAAGCCAAGATATTGCAAGCTTCAACAAGCGAAGTATATGGCGATCCAGAAGTACATCCTCAGGTAGAATCCTATTGGGGACATGTAAATCCAATTGGAATCAGGGCTTGTTATGATGAAGGGAAGCGTTGTGCCGAAACATTGTTTGTAAACTACCATCGTCAAAACAATGTAAATATTAAGATTATCCGTATTTTCAATACTTATGGCCCAAGAATGCATCCACACGATGGCAGAGTTGTTTCCAATTTTATTGTACAGGCATTGCAAAATCAGGACATCACTATTTTTGGTGACGGTAAACAAACCAGAAGTTTTCAATATGTGGATGATCTTGTAAATGGAATGATAAAAATGATGGCAACAGGTGATGATTTTACGGGCCCTGTAAACATTGGCAATCCTAATGAATTTACAATGCTCGAATTGGCTGAAAAAGTAATTAGACTCACCGGCTGTAAATCAAAAATAGTTTTCGAACCACTTCCATCCGACGATCCAATGCAACGACAGCCCAATATTTCGTTGGCTAAAGAAAAACTAAACTGGGAACCCAAAATTGAATTAGAAGAAGGTTTGACAAAAACTATTGAGTATTTCAAAACAATTGTAAAATAAACAAAATGGCTACAATTTTAGTAACGGGTAGCAATGGACAGTTGGGCAACGAAATAAGATGCTTATCACTAAAATATCCTGTCTACAATTTTATTTATACAGATATTGAAGAGTTGAACATCACCGACTATCAACAAATAGATCAGTTTTTTAAAATTAACAACATTCAGTATATCATTAATTGTGCTGCTTATACTGCTGTTGATAAAGCAGAACAGGATACTGACCTTGCAAGGTATATCAATGCAAATGCTGTAAAATATCTGTCACAGATTGCAAAAAAAAACCATGCCTGTATGATACATATTTCTACTGATTATGTATTTGATGGAAAACATCATAAGCCTTATACGGAATCGGACTCTATCTGTCCAACTTCTGCTTATGGAAAAACCAAAGCAGAAGGCGAAAACGAAGTAAGAATTCATGCAGAAAAAGCGATCATTATCCGTACATCGTGGTTGTATTCTTCATTTGGACATAATTTTATCAAAACCATACTCAAATATGGGAAAGAGAGAGGAAAACTAAACGTGGTATTTGATCAAATTGGCACCCCTACTTATGCGGCTGATTTAGCAAAAGTTATTCTAGATATACTACCAGAACTTGCATTAAAAACAAGTATTGAAACCTATCATTTCTCTAATGAAGGCGTATGTAGTTGGTACGATTTTGCCAAAGAAATTGTAGCACTTTCGGGCTTTGAATGCATCATTCATCCAATCAGAACCGAAGATTATCCTTTACCAGCTCCTCGCCCTTATTACAGTGTGCTGGATAAGGCTAAAATAAAAAAAGAATTCAACATTGAAATTCCTTACTGGAAAGACAGTTTAAAAAAATGCCTGACAATTATAAATGAATAAATTTCTTAAGTACAGGAGGAAATAGAATATTTGGAGTGTACTTAGAGTATTTGGAGTACATGGAGTACTTAAAGTTAAAAAAGAATTGTCTTTCCGAACGTTAATGAGGAATCTCATAAAATAAATGAATTTATAAATGAGATGCTTCATTCGTCATCATGACAAAGGAAAGATTCAATAAGATAAAAAAACGATATTAAAATTATTTTTCTGCCTTTATGGCTAAAACCAACAATTTTATGGAAGCAATTGATAAAACCATTTTAGCAAAAGCCAATAAATGGCTTGAACCTTATTTTGATTCAGAAACACGGGCTAGCATTCAATATATGATAGAACATGATTCAGCAGAGCTTACTGAATCTTTTTACCGGGATTTGGAATTCGGAACTGGTGGTTTGCGTGGGATTATGGGTGTTGGTAGCAACCGTATGAATAAATATACTGTAGGCATGGCTACTCAAGGTTTAGCAAACTATATCCTTAAAATGTTTCCTGAGAAAACTGATTGTAAAATGGCGATAGCCTACGATTCACGGAACAACAGCAAGTATTTTGCACAAATCACAGCAGATGTAATGTCGGCCAATGGAATCAAGGTATTTTTGTTTGAACACCTCCGCCCTACTCCTGAACTTTCTTTTGCCATACGCGAGCTGCATTGCCAGAGTGGAGTTGTCATCACTGCTTCGCACAACCCTAAAGAATACAATGGATACAAAGCATACTGGGAAGATGGCGGACAACTGATCAGTCCACATGATACCAATGTAATTGAAGAAGTGATGAAAATTACCGATATAAGTCAGGTAAAGTTTGATGGAAATTCTCAATTGATTGAAATGATAGGCGAAAACATCGACCGTATATACCTTGAAAAGCTGAAATCACTTTCCTTATCGCCTGAATTAATCAAAAAGCACAAAGATTTAAGCATTGTTTATACAGCCTTGCATGGTACTGGAATTACTTTGGTACCTCGTGCATTGAAAGAATTAGGATTTGAAAACATTCATATTGTTAAAGAACAGGCAATTTCAGATGGTAATTTCCCAACTATCAAATCGCCCAATCCTGAAGAAAAAGCAGCACTTGAAATGGCCATAATTGAAGCCCGCAGGGTGAATGCCAGCCTAGTTTTGGCTACAGATCCCGATGCCGACCGCGTGGGAATTGCTGTTAAAAACGACAAGGGTGAATATGTATTGTTCAATGGCAACCAAACCGCTTCTGTGCTGATTTATTACCTCATCAGTCAATGGAAAGCCAAAGGAAAACTGACAGGCAACGAATACATCGTAAAAACCATCGTTACTTCTGAGCTATTGAAAGACATCGCCCTTAAAAATGCTGTGGCAAGTTACGATGTATTAACTGGGTTTAAATATATAGCTGAATTGATACTTCGGATGGAAGGCAAAAAAACCTTTATAGGCGGTGGTGAAGAAAGTTACGGATATCTTGTGGGTGATTTTGTCAGAGATAAAGATGCAGTGATTTCCTGCTGCATGATAGCCGAAATGGCTGCCTGGGCTGCAGAAAATGGTAAAACTTTCTACGATATACTGATAGATTTATCCTGCGAATATGGCTTTTACAAAGAAGACCTACTCTCCATCACTAAAAAAGGAAAATCGGGTGCAGAAGAAATCCAGGCTATGATGAATGCCTATCGCAGCCAGCCTCCTACTACTATAAACGGGGTAAAAGTTACGATGATTAAAGATTATCAAAGGCAAACCGCAACGGATTATACCTCCAACACAACTGTAGTGATTGATTTACCCAAATCGAATGTATTGCAGTTTTTTACGGCCGATGGCAGTAAGATTACAGTTCGCCCTTCAGGTACCGAACCCAAGATTAAATTCTATTTCGGGGTAAAAGAACAATTGGCTTCTAAAGCCGATTACGAAGAAGTAAACCAGCAACTGAACAATAAGATAAAAACGATTATTGAAGATATGAAGTTGTAATTTGTTGATTTGGTGAGTTTAAAATAATAATCCTCATTATTTTTATGAAACAATGAGGATTTGATTTTATTTAGACGCCTCAATTTGTTTTATTAAAGACATATCCCAATATTTACGCTTGGTGTATTTCTTATATAAAATTAAAATTTCTTTTGCTTTATCATTCTGTTTCATATCCATGTAAACTAAAGCAAGGTTATTATATGCCCCTGAATTTTTTTTATTCAAATTTAAACATCTGATATTATATTTAATCGCTTCATTTCTGTATTCATTACGTTTTTCTTTATAATATGCTCCTTTAAAATCGTACATCATTGCTAAGTCATAATAATACTCTTCTAATCCATTTTTTATTTTGTTAGTATCTAATTTTAATAGATTTACAAATGTAGAATCGACATTTGTCTGATTGACATTCATACATGAAACACCGTTAATATTTTTTTTAATTTTTATATAATCTATTGTTTCCTGAGAATTTACAGTTAACAAGATTGTATTAAAAATAAAGAAGAATGTGATTTTTTTCATGGCTTAACTTTTAGTTTTATTCAAAAATTTTATCAAAAGTAATACATTTTCACAAATATAAAAGATTTTCAAAACAATAGTTTTCCAAATATGTTAAATACTAAAATTAAAAGTTCAAGATGATTTACACCGCAGCCTTAACAAAACAAACCGTTACCTCAAATATCTCCATAGCTCCCAATGTATATGTATTAGGTTTTAAACGCGATTTCGACTTTATTCCCGGACAATGGATTGCCATTGGACTTAATCCCACTGACAATCCCCGTTTATACAGTATCGCCAGTGGCATTCATAATGACGAAATCAATATTTTATT
>CAZCBG010000080.1:7248-15155 GCA_964496885.1 uncultured Bacteroides sp.
CGTTGCTGCTCCAGAGAAAAAGGAAAAGGCGTTTTCGAAGGACGGATTACTGAATATTTAAGGCAACAAGAACAGCTTCCATCCGACGAAAAGTATTACCTTTGCGGAAGTTCCGAAATGGTAGTCGAAGTAAGAGATATACTTGTTGATAAAGGCATACCTTACGGAAATATCATCGCAGAAATTTATTTTTAAAATGTCAAAAGAAAAGCTTTTCGGGAAAACCCCTAACGAAATCAAAACCATCGTCAAAGAAACAGGAATGCCTGCTTTTACAGCTAATCAGATTATTGACTGGTTGTACAAAAAAGACATCACCGAAATCGAACAGATGTCGAATATTTCGGCTAAGAACCGTGGCCTACTTGCCGAGAATTATCAATTGGGTGTGAGTCTGCCATTAAAATCTCAGGAATCAAAAGACGGTACAAAAAAATACCTTTTCCCTGCCGGTGAAGGCCGTTTTATTGAATCGGCTTATATCCCCGACGAAAATCGATCTACACTTTGTCTTTCATCACAGGTTGGTTGTAAAATGGGTTGCTTGTTTTGCATGACCGGTAAGCAAGGCTTTCAGCAACAACTTACTGCAGGTGAAATTGCCAACCAAATCCGCAGCCTTCCTGAACGTGCTAAACTGACCAATATAGTATATATGGGCATGGGAGAGCCCTTCGACAATCCCGATGAACTGATGAAAAGTCTTGAGATATTGACTGCTGATTGGGGTTTTGGAATGAGTCCCCGCAGAATCACAGTTTCTTCAATAGGCATTTTGCCTGCTATGAAAAGGTTTCTGGACTTCAGCACCTGTCATCTTGCTATCAGCATGCATTCTCCCTTTGACGAAGAACGCCGTCAGTTGATGCCAATACAACATGTGTATTCCATTAAAGATGTAATTGCGATGTTAAAGACTTACGACTGGCACGGACAACGCAGGATATCATTTGAATACATCATGCTAAAAGGAGTGAACGATTCAGAATCACATGTAAAGGAAATGGCAAGATTATTAAACGGCCTGGCTTGCAGGGTAAATCTCATTAAATTCCATCCCATACCAGGCACTCCTTTAGAAGCTTCTGAAAAAACATCGATGCTCAGTTTCCGTGATGCATTAACAGCCAAAGGAATATTCACAAGTATTCGCCAATCGAGAGGGGAAGATATTTTTGCAGCCTGTGGGTTGCTTTCTACTAAAGAACTATTGAAGAAAAACGAGGAATAGTTTTAAGCTCAGTAGTTGAATACTTTTTTTTGCATTTTATCGATTCACACCAAAAAAATCAACATTAACTATTGACATTAAACTCTTCTTCCAGAAAATCTTTGAGTTGAGAAGGTTGGATATCCAATGTAAGTTCACCTTTTTTGCAATAGGATATTTTGCCAGTTTGCTCAGAAACAACGATGGCAATGGCATCTGATTGTTCGGTAATCCCCATGGCTGAGCGGTGACGCAATCCTAAATCGTGAGAAATATTTCGATTACCCGAAACTGGTAATATGCACCTTGCAGCTCTTATTCTATTGTTGACAATGATGACTGCTCCATCATGCAAAGGACTGTTTCTAAAAAAAAGATTTTCCAATAATTGTTTTGAAATACTAGCTTCTATTATTTCTCCAGTATTTGAAAAAGTGGTGAGTTCATTTTTATTGGCAATAACAAGTAAAGCACCTGTTCTGGTATGCGACATTTTCTGGCAGGCTTGGATAATGGGATCAATGCTTAAATTGTTTTCGTTTGTCAAATCAATCCTCCAGAACAAAAATCGTTTAGGTTTCTTACTAATAAATCCCGGCGTCCCCAGTAAAAGTAAAAATCTCCGTATTTCGGGCTGAAAAACGACAATCAAAGCAATTACCCCTACACTGATAAACTGACCTAAAATCTCGGCCAACAATTCCATTTCAAGGGCCCTCACAAGCTTCCACATCAGGTAAATTGAAATAATACCAATAAAAATATTTATGGCCGCTGTACCCCTGATCAATTTATACAATTCAAAAAAAAGATATGCAACTAAAACAATATCAATTACATCAAGGACTCTCAACGTAGGAAGATGAACTATAAATAATTCTAACATATTTAATTTCTTTTACAAATTAAATTAAAAAAAATAAATTCAAGCTTAATTTTAGTTTCGGAAACTAAGTTCAATGCAATCGATATAATTTAAACTTTATTGATGCATCATACTTCAGAACTTGACATAGACAGTGTATTTTATTTTCGATGGAGAAGCCTGCCCTTTAAAAAGAGAGGGTATCCATTTGAATTTATATTTCAACAACATCTTACGTGCAGCTTGTTTATCAAAGCCATATTTTCCTCCATTTACAATTTCACCAATATCAACCAGCCCATTTTCATTAATCAAAACAACAAAACTTACTTCAATCTCTCTGTTTTTTAAAAGTTTGAAATTTTCGGGATATTTTTCTTCGATGTAATCTTTTATACTCATCCAATAACGTTGGGCAAACATGATAAAATGCTCCCAACCATTAGCAGGATGTGCGGCCACCATTTCCTTTTTGTAATTATATTGCCAACCGGAAGTATCAAAGCTCATTCCTTTTTTTAATTTACCTTTGGAATACCATTCGGTAAAATAGGGTTTCCCATCATTGTAAGTTGCACTCCAAACACTGTCTTTCTTCCCGTTAATATATTTTCCTTTGGAGGTTATACTACTTGCAATTGGATAAATGTTGATGTTTCCCTTAAATTGAGCCGTTTCGTTTTGGTTTTCAGAATTGTAAAAATCAGCAACATCTTTGCTTCCAAAGCTCCAGTAGTCATCATTGTAATCGGCTTTATCTTCCTGTGAAAAAGCAAAATTGCCAATAAAAGTACTTAAAAACACCAATAAAATTGTTTTCATCCTATTTAATTTAAGCTGTAAGTAATGGCTTATTTAAAAATTATAAGCACTCAATCAATGAACAAATTTACATTAAAATTATGCAAGAAGTTTAGATTTATTCAACTAATTTTAAATTCCATCTATGATAATTAGAAATGCAACTAAACCCAATTATTCGGCTTTTCCCCTATCCATTTCACGCTGAGTGTCTTTTGTTTTGAGGGTTTCGCGTTTGTCGAAAAGTTTTTTTCCTTTAGCGATGGAAATATCAAGTTTTGCCAGCCCTTTTTCGTTGATAAACAACAAAGTCGGAATGATAGTAAGTCCTTTTTCCTTGGTTTTGTTGAGCAATTTGCGCAATTCTCTTTTATTCAGCAGGAGTTTGCGGTCGCGTTTAGGATCGTGATTGTTATACGTTCCAAAAGTATATTCAGCAATATGAAGGCTTTTAACATATAGTTCTTCTCCAACAAAAAGGCAATATGCATCAGCAAGGTTGGCTTTGCCTTCCCTGAGCGATTTAATTTCAGTACCGGTTAATTGTATGCCTGCTGTGAAATTTTCGAGCAAATAAAATTCAAACCAGGCTTTTTTGTTCTTAATGTTTATTTGATTGGCCATAAGGCTACAAAAGTAGTAAAAATTAAGCAAAATTCGAATACTTCTAAGATATTTCAAAGCTAAAATATTAGAATGACTGAGATTTTATTCTTTATTCAAATAGCTTTTTTTGAAACTTAAAACAGCTTTGAATCAGGTATTAGATATATTAGCATAAAAGTTTAGCTCAATTAAGATTTACCGCATCTTATGGATTTGGGGTTTAAATTGTTCTTATATTTATTTATTTTGTTAAATTCCTTAGTCGTTCTAAAATAAAAAATTATTTTTGTAGAAAAATGATATATATCATACATTCCACTACTAAGTTTTGTATTTTATAAATGATTCCTTTTACAAGAAAAAAAGTAAGCCTATAAAAACACAAAACACGCAAGACCATGAAGTTACTTATATTTACAATTTTAGTTTTCATTTCCTTTTTAAGTGTTGGACAACCAAACAATATATACATTCCTGTAACAATTAATGCGCCCCAATTTATTATAGATAAAGACAAAGAACTTCAAATTGGAACAAAAATTAATAATTACGGTCTGCACTTTAATTTAGCCGGAAAATTAAAAAGAAAGATTATAATATTTAGCATTCAACAAAATAATGGCAACATTCAATTTGACCCATTGAATTTTAACAAAGAATATTATGCAGAAGAAGAAACTCATTTGATTCAATCGCATCCTACAAAAATGTTTTATTGTGAATTGGGGTTGGGATATAATTTTAATTTTAATGCACAAAAACTAAGTTTGATAGCTGGTGTAGGACAAGAGTTTACAAACACTAACACTAGATACTTTATACAAATAGACTGGGGAAACGAAAGCAAATTAATGAATGCCGGATTAACTATAAGGGCAAACTATACAACTGTTAATGACAATAGTTTGGTTACATTAGAACCTATGGTACAAGGTAAGCTTAAGTTATGGAAATTAAGGCTTGTAAGTCAATTTGGATACTCCATTTCATTAAAAGAGAATCAAGATTACATGAAACCAATTTTGACTTTTGGTTTAGAATATACGCTTTGAAATATTATCCATCCATAATCGAATATGCTGTTATGTAAGTAATTATACTTATTAAAAAACACATTATAGTTTTAAAGAGAATGAAAACAATTTTAGTATCCATATTAACAATCGCAATATTATTCTCAGCTTGTAGTACAAACAAGAATAGTGTTGGCTATAATAAAGGCATAAAACGCAAATAAGAGGAGGCTTAGGTAATACTGGAATGGATATTAAAAGAGCTTGTGCTGGAGAAAGGCATTGAATCTAATGTCTAATAAGTAAATCAAAAAAATGGACAGATTGAATAATCTTATTCCCCAAAAAAACATCTAAAAAGTTTACATAAAAGTAAAAAAGCATAAATAATTTATTAATTATCAATGCTTTTTAAAATTATGATGCGGAGGAAGGGGGATTCGAACCCCCGGATCCACTTTTGGCAGATCAACTGTTTTCGAGACAGCCCCGTTCGACCGCTCCGGCATCCCTCCTATTGAGCAGCAAAGATACAAATCTATCACATAGTTTTCTTTATTTTTGAAGAATTTTTATGTAGGTTTGCAAACTATTCAGCATTATATACAATGAGAAGATTTTTTGTAGTTGCAATTCAATCCATTTTATTATTGTTCTTTTTCACTCCCATCGTTGATGCACAAAACGATAGCTTGAATCTGAAAAAATACTGGCATTACCGCCAACGATTGAATTATTTTGTAATGCCTGGAATACACAGAGGTGAAAGTCAGATTGCTGGAATACGTAACCGCTTTGACTATGGTGGCGACGACCTTAACTTTGGTCAACACGCCATTTATTTTGGATACTACATTGGTATGCTGGCAACTGAATTTAAATTGTTGAACGACAACAGAGACAGCTTAGCCAGACAAAGTCAATATGAATTAAATCTGGCACTCCAACAATTTGTTAACTATCTCGACAAAACGGAATCCTTGCTTTTTAAAAATATGAAAGATCAATTCGACGGTTTTTTTGTAAGAGAAAGTGTTCCTTGTGAATTTTTAAAAAATGAAGCCCGTGAAAGATATTTCAATAAAGACCTTCAACTTGAAGATAAATGGGACAATATAAATAAACGTTTTGGGAAATTACACAAAGGACAACCAGCATATGTTGTAAAAGTTTCGGAATGTGATAGCATTCCCAAAGTATTCAGTCAGGATGAAGCCATTGGCTTATTATATGGGTTGGCATTGGTATATAGATGTATGCCTGATAGTTCTTATGAAAAAATGATGGCTCAGGAAATTGCGCTCAATGTTGTTAGTTATATTAGAAATTCAGCCAGGATATATGGAAAAAGCCTGAGCATGCGTTGGCGGATTTTCAGACCAAACGGTGAAAGATTAAAAGCTTCCGAAGGAGGATTGGCCTGGTTTTATGCTGATGGTTTTATGAGGGCAGCCAGCTATTTTGATCCTCATTTTGATAATTTATTCAAAAAAATTAGTCGTTATCCCCAGGAATTATTTTTCCAATTCGGACAGTTTTTCCCCAGTCCGAATCCGGATAACACAATAATGATCACTACTTTAGCTGTCGTTGGCGATTCATGGAGGGCCGTAATTCCAGTAATAGGATTAGTTTTTAAAATGAACACGACGTATTTTGGAATCAAAGCCAAAACCAAACGGCAAGACTGGGATAGTTTTTATGCATTATCATGGAACGTTTTGCACAATAAAAATAAAAATATGGAAACGTATCTCGAAAACGCATACAATCAACTTAATACAGCACCTTATGAAGGACCCTATAATTATGGATTTTACAATAATCCTAAAGAAACAGGATGGTCCTCTTCCTATAGATGGCATCATAAAAAAAACATGCAGTCTGGTGAAATTACAGGCATAATGGGAAATTACAATGGACTGGATTATATGCTTTTACACAATCTCTACTGTATTGTAAAAGGCAAGCAACTTAAATGATGAAACATTTTCTTTAAGCTTTCAGTTTTTTGGGCTCATAATCATAATAAACAATACAGACAAGCATTCCAATCAACAAAATATTCCCAAAGCCAAGTATGCCGTTTTGAGTTATGAAAACTGATATAGTATGTCCCCACAAATCGTGCCAGTTTCCGCCATACATCACATAAGCCAAAATAATGACAGTTTTCTTCCAAACAGCTATATAGCGTTTTGAAAAAAGCAAAAACAATGAATACATTACAATGGGTAAACTAAAAAGGAAATGTTCGCTATCGGTCACGGTTATGATTGGAATAAAAGCAATGGCCAACAAATAAACAAAAGTAAACCGCTGTATTTCTGAATGCATTGCTAATTTAAGTTTTTCTTTCAATATCATCCATAAAAAGAAAAAACCAATGCATAAAAGAGCTAGTAAGCTAAACAAAATACCTTGTTGTTGAAACCCGAATACAGAAAGCAGTTTATTAATCCATGCGTAAATAGTATCGGAACTCATGCAGATATTTGAATTATGATCCTTCATCGCTTTAAGCCAGGCTTTCAATAAAGCATTATTGGCTTCAAAACCAATAAATAATACCGGAAGCAACAAACCAGCAACAAATGTAATGAGAACGAAAACAGAGGCTTTAAATTTCCTGAATAATAACAAAACAGGCAACAGAACAATAAAATGCAATTTAAACAACAAACCGATTCCTATCAAAATACCAGCAGTATATTGCTTGTTTTTAAATATTTCCCCTAAACTCAATATATATAGCAGCAATAATAGCATATTTACATTCCCAAGGTGTAATTCTCGGTAAAAATGATTTAAAAGTATCAAGGTAGTAAAATAAAAAATCTTGTTTTGATTAACATCCTTAAAATTAAATACCTGTAATAAAAGATGATAGATTTTATACAAAGTTATACCGATAGCTGCAGCAACCAAAAAATAGAACAAAACTGCAGCGATAAGGTAAGGCATATAATAAAAGACAGAAAATGGCAATAATGCAAATGGCGAATATTTATAAAATCCTGAATCAAGGCCAAAAGGAATACCATAAATTACATCCCCTTTCATGAAATTTTGCATTCCTAAAAAATACACTTTAAAGTCGTTTAGTTCGAAACGATTGTTTTTGAGCTGTATGATAAAAAACAAAATAAAAAACAACGATAATATCCAGCCAAACCCAGGAAAGCGAAATTTATATTTTTTTATCATACTCAGTATATTTCTATGCATAAACCATCGTAGGCAAACTTAATAAAACTTGGGAGTTCTTTCTGAACTTCTTCATGAAAGCCCATCATATGACTTACGTGCGTAAGATAAGCACGTTCAGGTTGAATACGTTCCAATACAGCAACTGCCTCATTGAGTGAGAAATGCGAAACATGCTTCTTTTTGCGCAACGCATTTAAAACCA
>CAZCBG010000081.1:0-15089 GCA_964496885.1 uncultured Bacteroides sp.
ACACGGCTCTGAACACTCTTTCCCTACACGACGCTCTTCCGATCTGAAAAACAAG
This sequence comes from uncultured Bacteroides sp., assembly GCA_964496885.1. GTDB lineage: Bacteria > Bacteroidota > Bacteroidia > Bacteroidales > JACABE01 > JACABE01. Next base: position 56 of record CAZCBG010000081.1, read on the forward strand.
AATATGTGATGACGTATTTACACCCCCGCGATCTGGATGCAGACCAACCCATGATTAAAGCATTGTCAATAGACCGGAAATTTAAATCGTATTATGGACTCAATAATGCTGAAGCTAAATTCGAGCATTGGTTAACTGATTTTAAATTTATGGATATCAAAGAATATGACAAGCATTTTGATTGGAAGAATGCTCCTATTGTAAACTTATAATTAACTGAATCTATACAAATTAATTTTATAAAGCAAATTACCCTCCCTTCTTATGCAACTAAATGCTCCCTTTATTAAAACAAATCTGGAAAAAATTAAAATATTTCTTGACAATAATTACCTCTTGAAAACTTTTGGTTTCCGTTTACTGCTATTAATAGGGAGTGGAGCCATCGTACTTTTTATTTTAAGAAACAATCCTGAACTGAAATTCAAGGTTCAACATGCTCCGTTTATTTATGATTTTTATAGAATTATCATGTATTCGAGCTATTATTTTTTGAGGGCGATTGGCTATGATGCATATATTTATTATTCAGAAACTATTTACAAATACGGAGTGTATGCTATTGGCATCAAAGGTTCCAGTTCTGTTTTCATGGGGATTTCTTGCCTTGGGATGTCGTTAATGGGAGGATTTATAGCTTTGATAGTTTCGTTTCCCGGCAAATTAAAACATAAACTATGGTTTATCCCTGCTGGACTAATCATCATTCAATTACTCAATATTTTAAGGATGAGCACGCTGGCAGTTTTATTGTACCATGGCTTTACCCATACTTTTAACGAATACAATTTATTAGGCATACTGAAATTTAACCATCACGATCTTTTCAACTTTTTTATCTATCTCATTATTTTTGGAATGTTTGTCTTTTATATCAATAAATTTGGCGTTAAAAAATACCAGGAAACAAAATAGATGGATTTATTATTTTAAAATTAAATGCTTGTAGTATAGAGTAAAAATTGAAAATAATAATCCTTCGTTATTTAAAGAAAATACCAGATTAGCAATTTTTTACATATTAAACCTAATGTTCGTTTTGTCATTCAGATTGATAATGAGGAATCTCATAAAATAAATGAATTTTTAAATGAGATACTTCACTTCGTTCAGTATGACAAAAGAAAATGATGAGCTATTTTCTTCGTCAGCATGACAAAAAAAAACAGCACGACAAAATATAGATTTATGAAAATAGCAAAAAATATAAATCTTTAAAAATTTTAGTCTGAATGATTCGGAATAGTTAATAAGCAGCGCTTTACTAAACTACTACCAAGTAAAAATTACTTTCTTGAGAAAATAATAAATTTACAAAAATTTATCCCAATAACCCAATAACCTAATTACCAATAACCATATCCCCATGTCAAAAATAGCATTAATAACCGGTATCACAGGACAAGACGGATCTTACCTGGCAGAATTCTTAATAGAAAAAGGATATGAAGTGCATGGTATAATGCGTCGTTCATCTACTTTTAACACTGGACGTATCGAACACCTTTATTTTGAAGAATGGATTAAAGATACCAGGCAAAAAAGAAGTATCAATCTGCACTATGGCGATATGACCGACAGCAGCTCATTGGTGCGCATCATACAGTCGGTAAAACCCGATGAAATTTACAACCTGGCAGCACAAAGCCATGTACAGGTATCGTTTGAAGTACCTGAATATACTGCAGAATCTGATGCAGTGGGAACATTGCGCATATTGGAAGCGGTACGTATTTTAGGCCTGGAAAAGAAATGCAAGATTTATCAGGCTTCTACTTCTGAACTTTATGGAAAGGTACAAGAAGTTCCGCAGAAAGAAACAACGCCCTTCTACCCACGTTCGCCTTATGGTGTAGCCAAACAATATGGTTTCTGGATCACAAAAAACTACCGTGAATCTTATGGAATGTTTGCTGTAAACGGGATATTGTTCAACCACGAAAGCGAAAGAAGAGGGGAGACTTTTGTCACCCGTAAGATTACCCTGGCAGCCAGTCGCATTTCGCATGGTCTGCAAAAGAAATTGTACATGGGCAACCTGGATTCATTAAGGGATTGGGGTTATGCTAAAGATTATGTAGAGTGCATGTGGATGATGTTGCAACATCCTGTTCCCGAAGATTTTGTTATTGCAACGGGCGAGATGCATACCGTTCGGGAATTTATAGAATTGGCCTTTGCTGAAGTAGATATCAAAATCAAATGGCAGGGTGAGGGAGTAGCTGAAAAAGGCATCAACAAAGCCAATGGAGAAATACTGATAGAAGTAGATCCTAAATATTTCCGTCCTGCTGAAGTAGAACAGTTATTGGGTGATCCTACCAAAGCAAAAACACTTTTGGGATGGAATCCTACGCAAACACCTTTCAAAGAACTTGTAAAATTGATGATGAAACATGACAAGGTTTTTGTGAAAAAACTACACGAAGCTAAAGTAGACTAAGAGACTAGGGGACTAAGAGACTAGAAAACTGAGAGCTTAAAAAGGAGAAAAAGTATAGGTTCTTTAGAAACGAAGAGAGATAAAAAGTTGATAGGAAAATATGATAATCAGATCAATAGGGATTTAGATGTTTATACGATTGCTTTTCAAGCTGCAATGGAGATATATGATTTAACTAAGAATTTTCCTATTGAAGAAAAATATTCAATGACTGATCAAATGCGAAGAGCATCCCGTTCAGTATGCGCCAATCTAGCTGAGGCTTTTCGTAAAAGAAAATATCCAAAATCTTTTATAGCAAAACTATCTGACTCAGAAGCTGAGGGGGCTGAAATACAAACCTGGTTGGAGTTTGCCTTAACATGCAATTATATTAATACTGAAAAGTACCAAGAACTATATATTCAATATGATAGCGTAATAGGGAAATTAGTTAAAATGTCGCTTCAACCCGAGAAATGGCAATATTAATAATACGTCAAATAATTATTTTTCAACTTCTTAGTCTCTTAGCCCCTGATTCCCTCAGTCCCTTAGTCTCTTAGTCCCTCTGTCAGGCTCTCAGTCGCTCTTCTCCCTATCGCTCACTCAAAAATACAAAAACATGTCCAAAAACAACTACCTCCTCCCTCTCGTACTCCTGACTTCCCTCTTTTTCCTATGGGGATTTGCGCACAGTATACTCGATGTGCTGAATAAACATTTTCAGGAAGTTCTGGTGATTTCTAAAGCCCATTCGGCATTGGTCCAGTCTGTTGTTTATGGCGGCTATTTTCTTATGGCTTTACCTGCAGGGATGTTTATCAAACGTTTTGGTTATCGCTATGGCGTAGTTTTTGGCTTACTCTTGTATGGCATTGGAGCATTGCTATTTATACCGGCTGAAAAAATTATGTCCTTCAATTATTTCTTATTTTCACTTTTTGTCATCGGTTGTGGTCTGACTTTTCTTGAAACAGCTGCCAACCCTTATATTACGGAGTTGGGTGACAAAAAAGGAGGAGCCAGCCGGCTCAATCTGGCTCAATCATTCAATGGATTGGGATGGATTATTGGTCCTCTGATTGGTGGACTGATGATTTTTCAGAAAGATGGCACTCATGGGAGTGTGGCACTTCCGTATACAGTGATAGGAATCGTTGTGCTGATGGTAGCATTGGTCTTTTCAAGGGTAAAACTTCCCGAAATAGCAATAAACCTCAATAAGCCTTCAGCAGAAAAAGGATTAAAAGCTTTGTGGAACGACAAGGTTTTCCGCTTTGGCGTGATTGCACTTTTCTTTTATGTTGGAGCACAAACAGGCATCAATAGCTTTTTTATCAACTATGTTACTGAAACCAACCCAAGCGTATCATCCCGTGATGCAGCCTTAACCCTTTCGTTTGGAGGCATGGGATTGTTTATGAGTGGAAGATTTTTGGGAAGTTGGATCATGCGTACCATCAAACCTTCACATTTATTACTTATTGTTGCAATAGCGGCCAGTATATGTATGTTTTTGGTAGTCATTCATATCCCCTGGATTTCAACCATCGCATTGTTTATCTGCTATCTGTTCGAAGCCATCATGTTCCCAACCATTTTTGCACTTTCTATCAGCGGCCTGGGTGAAAATACCAAGCAGGGTTCTTCTTTTCTGATCATGGCCATCGTAGGAGGAGCCATTGCACCAGTCTTGATGGGATTATTGGGTGCCAATAATATGGCGTTGGGATTCATCGTTCCTCTTATTTGTTTTTTAGTGGTAGTTGCCTATGCGATATTTTTAAGAATGAATTTTGCTAAGAAAATATCAACTTAATGAATCCTCTTAACTTTATTTAATTAAAGGGTTTTTGAACTTAGATTTATAGTACAATTCAGGTTGAATAATTTAAAAGAATAATGAAGAAAATATTTGTATCTGGTTGTTATGATATGTTGCACTCTGGCCATATTGCCTTTTTTGAGGAAGCTGCCAAAATGGGAGATTTGTATGTAGGGATAGGTTCTGACAAAACGATTAAAGCATTAAAAGGACGTTCTACTATCAATACAGAACAGGAAAGGCTGTACATGATTAAAGCACTGAAGATGGTGAAAGAAGCCTGGATAAATTGCGGTTCCGGAGTCTTGGATTTTAAAGAAGACTTAATCCGCATTCAGCCTGATCTGCTTTTTGTAAATGAAGACGGTCATTCAAATGAGAAAGAGAAACTTTGCGAGGAATTGGGTATAGCTTACAATATTAGTAAACGCATACCCCATGCCAATTTACCATCCCGCAGTACAACCGCTTTACGAAAAGAATGTTTGATACCTTACCGTATTGATTTAGCTGGTGGATGGCTTGATCAACCCTATGTTTCTAAATTCCATCCCGGTCCTGTCATTACCATTTCAATAGAGCCTGATTACGATTTCAACGATCGCAGTGGAATGTCAACCAGCACCCGCAAGAAAGCAATTGAATTATGGCAGACCGACATCCCTGAAGGAGATAAAGAAAAATTGGCGAACATTCTCTTTTGTTTCGAAAATCCTCCGGGTTCAGCTTATATCAGTGGTTCACAAGATGCTATCGGGATTTGCCTTCCGGGTTTAAATTATCTCTGGTACGCGAAAGAAACTTACTGGCCTTCTGAGATAATAAAAGAAAATACAACAGTCCTTTTATCCTGGCTCGAAGAAAGAATTTATCTTCTAGCGTTGCAACCCCGGGAAACTGGGCTCAGTGTTACGGATAATACGGATATCACGCATTCAAAAGCAACAGCATTGGCCATAGCGGCTGATGAATTATGGACTGCTGTTTTACAAAAGGATGCTACAAAAGTTGGGAATGCAATGACAGCTTCTTTCAAGGCACAGATTGCAATGTTTCCACACATGATGAATTCAAATGTAGCAGAAGCCATCAGCGAAATACCCGAAACTGTGCTGGGGTACAAACTCAGTGGAGCCGGTGGTGGTGGCTACCTCGTCTTATTCTCAGAAGTTGAAATCCCCAATGCATTGAAGATAAGAATACGAAGAAATTAAAATTTCCCCTATGCAACGTTTCGGACAAGTAATCAAGGTAAAACCTGATCAATTGGCTTATTATCGCGAACTACATGCCAAGCCATGGCCATCGGTACTTCAAAAAATAGAAGAATGTAATATACGAAATTATTCTATTTTTCTATTGAATGATTCGATGTTATTTGCTTATTTTGAATATATTGGTGATGATTTTGAAGCAGATATTGCGCTGATGGCAAAAGATGATGCAACCCAACGCTGGTGGAAAGAAACCGATCCCTGCCAGGAAAGTCTTGGTGTCAATCCAGGAGAATGGTGGCATACGATGGAAGAGCTATTTCATTGTTAGTAAAAATTTAAAAACGAATAAACTTCATGAACAAAGACAGTAAAATTTATGTTGCAGGTCATAAAGGCCTTGTTGGTTCGGCATTATGGAACAACCTGATTTCGAAAGGCTATACCAATCTTATTGGTAAAACCATTGATGAATTGGATTTAATGAATCAGCAAGCTGTAGCTGAATTCTTTCAATTGGAAAAACTTGAATATGTAATTCTTGCAGCAGCTAAAGTTGGGGGAATCGTTGCAAATAATACCTATCGTGGGCAATTTATATATGAAAACCTTCAGATACAAAACAATGTCATTCATCAGGCTTATTTGAACGGAGTTAAAAAATTGCTGTTTCTGGGTTCTACCTGCATCTATCCCAGAGATGCTCAGCAACCCATGACAGAAGATTGTTTATTGACGGATCTGCTGGAATACACCAACGAACCTTATGCCATTGCCAAAATAGCCGGATTAAAGATGTGCGAGAGTTACAATCTTCAATATGGCACCAATTTCATAGCTGTTATGCCCACCAATCTTTACGGCCCCAACGATAATTTTGATCTGGAGAAAAGCCATGTATTGCCTGCTATGATCCGTAAGATACACTTGGGGAAATGCCTGGAAGAAAACAACTGGCCAGCTATCAGAAATGATATCAACAAACGTCCCATCGAAAGCATTAATGGTAATAATACCGAAATAGAAATGCTGAATGTTCTTTCAAAATACGGAATCAATTTCTCTCAGTCCCTCAGTTCTGCAGTCGCTTCTTCGTCTGTTACTGTCGAAATCTGGGGTAGCGGTTCACCCCTTCGCGAATTCCTCTGGAGCGAAGAAATGGCGGATGCCTGTATTTTTGTTATGGAAAATGTTGATTTCAAAGATATTGTAAACGCTCAAACGCTCAAGCATTCAATCAATCATTCTGACGCTAAGTCTCTCAGTCCCTCTCTCTCTTCGTCTCCAGTTAAAGAGACCCGCAATACCCACATCAATATTGGTACAGGTAAAGAAATCAGTATCAGAGACCTGGCTCAACTCATCCAAAAAACGATAGATTTTAAAGGGGATCTGGTTTTCAATAGCACGAAACCAGATGGAAGTATGCGAAAGCTAACCGATCCTTCAAAACTTCATGAGTTGGGATGGCAGCACAAAATTGAAATTGAAGAAGGTATTTATAAAATGTATGATTGGTATCTGAAGGACTGATAATTGGTCAAAAATTTTTACACTAAAGGATTTACATTGAATTTGTAAATCCTTTTTTATTTACTGAGGACTTGCCTTACGGTGCTGATAATGCCTTTGACATCAATGCTACATTCAGCCTGTAATTCAGCAACAGAACCCTGCTCTATAAACTGGTCGGGTATCCCTAATCTTTTAACGACTGAAGTATATTGATGATCCACTGCAAATTCCATCACAGCACTCCCAAGGCCTCCAATGATTACTCCATCCTCCAGGGTAATAATTTTAGTGTATTTCTTAAAAATCTCATGCAGCATTTCTTCATCGATAGGTTTTAAAAACCTTATATCATAAACCGCAACATCAATATTTTCTTCTTTTAGTAAATCTGCAGCTTTAATAGCAGTATTCCCTATATGTCCGATAGAAATAACGGCAATATCTTTTCCTTCTTTCAACTGTTGAGCTTTACCGATTTCTAATTTCTTAAATGGTGTTTTCCAGTCAAACATCACACCTCTGCCTCTGGGATAGCGGATGACAAAACAACCCGCATTTTCAAGTTGAGCAGTATACATCATATTTCGCAACTCTTGTTCATTGAGGGGTGAAGCAATGGTAATATTAGGAATACTTCTGAAGTAAGCCAGGTCAAACACGCCATGATGGGTAGCTCCATCTTCACCAACCAAACCACCTCTGTCTAAACAAAAAACTACATTCAATTTCTGAAGCGCCACATCATGGATTACCTGATCGTAAGCACGTTGCATAAATGAAGAATAGATATTGCAAAAAGGTATCATCCCTTGCACAGCCATTCCCGCAGAAAATGTGACGGCATGTTGTTCAGCAATGCCGACATCAAAAGCCCTATCAGGCATTTTCTCCATCATCAGATTCAAGGAACATCCACTGGGCATGGCAGGAGTCACACCAATAATATTGGGATTGGCTTCAGCCAGTTCAATGATGGTTCTTCCAAAAACAGTCTGGTATTTGGGAGCCAGGCGGTCTTTGCATTCAGTTTTCAGAATTTCACCTGTTTTCCGGTCAAAAGTACCTGGAGCATGATAAGTTGTTGGATCTTGTTCAGCTTTTTCGAGACCTTTTCCTTTTTTGGTGATAACATGCAATATTTTGGGACCCGGAATGTTTTTTAAATCGTTTAATATTTTAGTAAGTCTTATTACATCATGCCCATCAACCGGTCCAAAATACCTGAAATTTAGGGATTCAAACAGATTGCTTTTTTGCAACAAGGTTGATTTTACAGCACTCCCCAATTGTTTTACAACAGCACGGGAACTTTTACCGTAAGGGCTTCCTCCACCCAACAAATACCAAACTTTATCCTTAAAACGGTTGTAAGATTTTGAAGTAGTGATTTTTGTGAGGTATTCACTGAGTGCGCCTACATTTTTATCAATGGAAATCCCATTGTCATTCAATATAACCAATAAATTACTATTGGCTACTCCTGCATGGTTTAAAGCTTCAAAAGACATGCCGGCCGTCATCGAACCATCGCCAATAATGGCAACATGTTGGCGGTCGTTCTCCTTTTTAAGTGCAGATGCCACTGCCATTCCAAGTGCAGCCGAAATGGATGTAGATGAATGTCCGACCCCAAAAGCATCGTATTCACTCTCACTCATTTTAGGGAAACCACTGATACCTTGATACATTCGGTTGGTGTAAAAAATATTTTTACGTCCTGTTAGTATTTTATGAGGATAAGCCTGATGGCCTACATCCCAGATTAATTTATCATAAGGGGTATTGAAAATATAATGCAATGCAACCGTTAGCTCTACCGTTCCAAGACTTGATCCCAGATGACCGGGATTATAGGATATAACATCAATAATGAACCGCCTCAACTCATCGCAAAGTTGGGGTAATTGCTCTATATCCAGTTTTTTTAAATCAGATGGATAATCTATGGATGATAAAAGCTTTCCAGGTTCGGTAACCATAGTATAAGGTTAAAGTAAAAAGGTTAAAAATAAAAAGCAAACTAATAGCTGAAGGCAAATTTACTGATAATTTTGATAGGATTAACGATAGCTTGCTTATGTTATTGTTTATCTATTTGAATACTGTTGTAAAAAAAAGGCTGAAACCAAAGTAACAGCCTCACTTATCAATTTTTAAATACTTTTATTGTGCCAGTCTTACAGCTAAGTCGACGATTCGGCTTGAATAACCGAATTCGTTGTCGTACCATGAAACAACTTTCACAAAATTTCCGCCCATTACCTGTGTCAATTGAGCATCGAAAATAGAAGAATGTTTGTTGCCGATAATATCAACACTTACGATGGGATCGATGCAATATTCAAGGATACCTTTCATCGAACCTTCTGATGCAGATTTCATTACAGCATTTATCTCTTCTTTGGTGGTATGTTTGGTTAATTCAACCGTTAAGTCAACTACAGATCCATCAGGAGTTGGAACACGCATTGCAAAGCCATCCAATTTTCCTGCTAATTCAGGAATAACTAAACCAACTGCTTTTGCAGCACCTGTTTTGGTTGGGATAATCGAAATGGCCGCTGCTCTGGCTCTTCTTAAATCGCTATGTGGTGAATCCAGAATAATCTGATCGTTGGTATAAGAGTGAATCGTATTCATTAAGCCACGAACAATACCAAAATTATCATTTAATACTTTTGCAATAGGTGCCAGGCAATTGGTTGTGCAGGAAGCATTGGAGATAAATTGCATTTCAGGTCTTAAAATGCTGTCGTTTACACCCAGAACAACAGTTGCATCCACATCAGTTGCATTATCTGCGGGTACAGTTAAAATAACTTTTTTAGCACCAGCGGTAATATGTTTCCCCATTTTTTCTTTGTTGCGGAATACACCGGTTGCTTCAATCACAACATCTACTTCTAATTCTTTCCAGGGTAGGTTTGCAGGATCTCTTTCTGCATATATTTTGATACGTTGTCCGTTCACAATAAGGTAATCGCCTTCTACCGTGACTTCACCGGGGAATTTCCCGTGAATAGAATCGTATTTTAATAAATGACCCAGTGTTTTAGCATCGGTTAAGTCGTTTAAAGCAACAACTTCAACATTATCTTTTTGTATCAAGCCTCTGAAGGTAATTCTGCCAATTCTACCAAAACCATTGATAGCTACTTTAATTTTAGACATAATATAATGTGTTTAAATTTAATAATTTATAAAATAACTTACTTTATCACGTTGAAATTCTAATTTAAATTATCAGTATTTCAGAAGATAATAGATGAAAATAATTGTTTCAGTTTTCAGCCTACAAAATTAATTATTTTATTTGTAATAACTCAAGAAAGTATGAATTTAAATAGTTTTAAGGATTTACAATATTTCAATATTTAATTTGATTTTTGTTTATGTGTAGCTTAGTAAAAATGCTGAAAATAATAGATCCATTGAGGCATTCATTTTTCATATTTTTGTACTGGAAGTTGTCAGTCAGCCCATTTGAACTTAAAATTATTTTTGTGACGGAGTGACTCCAAGTCAAACCGTCACTTCAGGTAAATACTACAACCTATTTTTCACATTTGCAATATTCTATTAAAGAATAATTTGTTTCAAAAAAAATGAGAGCTATCTGTCATTTTTTTTAAATCGAGAAATCACCAAATATTCATATTACTTCCTCGTTTGCATAAGGATTTCCAACATCTTGATGGCACAATCGGAAATTACGGTTCCTGGGCCAAAAATGGCTACAGCACCGGCTTTGTAAAGAAAATCATAATCCTGAGCAGGAATCACTCCTCCTACAATGACCATAATGTCTTCGCGTCCGTGTTTTTTTAGTTCAGCAATAACCTGTGGAACCAAGGTCTTATGACCGGCAGCCAGGGAAGAAACGCCTAAAATATGCACATCATTTTCAACGGCTTGTTTGGCGGCTTCAGCCGGTGTCTGAAACAAAGGTCCGATGTCAACATCAAAACCTATATCGGCATATCCGGTTGAGACTACTTTTGCACCTCTGTCGTGTCCATCTTGCCCCATTTTGGCAACCATAATCCGGGGACGGCGACCTTCGAGTTCTGCAAACTTATCAGCGAGTTCGCTGGCTTTGCGGAAACTTTCGTTGCCTTTTGATTCGTGGGAGTAAACTCCTGAAATGGATCGTATCACTGCTTTGTACCTTCCATAAATGATTTCTAATGCGGTTGAAATTTCACCTAAACTGGCTCGTTTGCGGCTGGCATCAATGGCCAAGGCGAGTAAATTACCCTCTGAGGTTTCAGCTGCCTTTGTTAAAGCTTCTAAAGCGAGTTTTACTTCTTCGTTGTTGCGATCAGCACGCAATATTTTCAACCTTTCGATTTGAGAAATTCTTACAGCTGTATTATCAACTTCAAGGGTTTCTATGGGATCTTCTTTCTCAAGACGGTATTTATTGATTCCGACGATGGTATCTTTATTGGCATCAATTCTGGCTTGTTTGCGGGCAGAAGCTTCTTCAATACGCATTTTGGGAACGCCGGTTTCAATGGCTTTTGCCATGCCACCCAGTTCTTCCACTTCCTGTATCAGTGCCCAGGCTTTGTCAGCAATTTCTTTAGTGAGGGTTTCAACATAATACGAACCTGCCCATGGATCCACCACTTTACAGATATTGGTTTCTTCCTGAATATAGATTTGAGTATTCCGTGCGATGCGGGCCGAAAAATCAGTAGGCAAAGCAATGGCTTCATCCAAGGCATTGGTATGCAAAGATTGAGTATGACCCAATGCTGCAGCCATGGCTTCAATACAAGTACGACTAACATTGTTGAAAGGATCCTGTTCTGTTAAGCTCCATCCTGAAGTCTGTGAATGGGTTCTTAATGCCAGCGATTTTGGATTTTTAGGATTGAACTGTTTGACGAGTTTCGCCCAAAGCATACGAGCCGCACGCATTTTAGCAATCTCCATAAAATGATTCATACCAATAGCCCAAAAAAAGGACAAACGGGGTGCAAAAGCATCGATATCCATTCCGGCATTTACTCCGGCACGTAAATACTCCAAACCATCAGCCAAAGTATAAGCCAATTCAATATCAGCAGTAGCACCGGCTTCTTGCATGTGGTAGCCCGAAATACTGATGGAATTAAACTTAGGCATATTTTTGGAAGTAAATTCAAAAATATCGGCTATGATTTTCATGGATGGTAAGGGTGGATAAATGTAGGTATTCCTCACCATGAACTCTTTTAAAATGTCATTTTGTATGGTTCCGCTAAGTTTTTCCATACTTACGCCTTGTTCTTCGGCAGCAACAATGTAAAAAGCCAATATAGGCAATACGGCACCGTTCATGGTCATGGAAACCGACATTTTGTCCAATGGAATCTGGTCGAACAATATTTTCATGTCGAGGATAGAATCAATGGCAACGCCGGCTTTTCCTACATCACCTTCTACTCTTTCGTGATCGGAATCGTAACCACGGTGGGTTGCCAAATCGAAAGCTACTGATAAACCTTTTTGACCTGCAGCCAGATTTCGGTGATAAAATGCATTGGATTCTTCGGCAGTTGAAAATCCAGCATACTGCCTCACCGTCCAGGGTTTCATCACATACATGGTTGCGTAAGGCCCTCTTAAAAATGGCGGAAGACCGGCAGCATAGTTGAGGTGTTCCATCCCAATGAGATCTTCTTCACCATAAACTGGCTTAAGTGGTATCTGTTCGGGTGTATTCCAATCCTTCTGTATACCTGATTGCTTTTCCCATTCTGCAAAAGATGTTGCTTTCGTTGTTTTTGTTTTAAAATCAATATTTTTAAAATCGGGCCTCATTGTGTTGTTATTAATGAAAAGATTTTGTGAATGCAAAGGTAGGGATTATTATTTTTACTCAAAATTAGTTTACTAATTTTTTGAGTATTTTAATAGGAGTGCATACCAAACTAGTTTTTAGCCTCCCAACCGTAATTAAAATAGCTTGCATTTATTTTCTCACCATCAGCATCCACAACTACGAATCCTTCCTGAGTGCCACTGTAGGGCCCTTTCCACCATGAGCCACAAACAGAACCTCCTGTAATAAAGCTAATTCCTGAAATTTCGAGTTTTTCGTAATAATGCAAATGACCCTGTAAAACCAATTTTAGATTGTATCCGTCAAAAAGCTTCAACGTTTCTTTTGCATTGCCAACAACTTCCCATGGTTTATTTGCCTCCAGTGAACCTGTAAAATACTGAGCTTGTAACGTCTCAAACGGAATATGGCTTACGATGGCAATGGGAGTTTTGGCATCCACTTTAGCCAGATCTTGCTGTATCCATTTCAATTGTTGAGCATCTATCCCCCCAATATATACACCACTGTAATTCCGCTGTATGGAAGAAAGAAATATAAAGTGCCAGCCCATTAGATTGGCTGAATAATAGGCTGGATGAATGTGTTTCACATACATTCCTTTTCCATATTCGGCCATCGTTGTATCGGCCTTTGCTTTTTTATTCCATGCCCAGATTTCATGATTTCCCATACAATTGTACAATGGATGCTTAAACCGCTTTGATACATTCGTATATAAATTATACAAAGAATCAGCACGGCTGTAGGTCTGACTCAATGCATCCATAATAAGATCACCACCAGTTACAATAAAGTCAGGATTGAGACTATCGGCTGCATCTATAGCTTTTTGAAAGCCTTCCACTGCATGATTCTGGAAATCAAGGTGAATATCGGTCATAAAAACAAAGCGAAACTTTTGATTGGACTGAGCCTGAATAATAAGAGCTGTTGTGATGAGAAACAGCAAAATAAAAAGAGAAGATGGTTTTTTCATTGCAAATTATTTTTTGCAAAATTACATTTTTATTTAAACTCAAATTTAAGAAAATCAATATGTAAAACACCTTTGTCGTAAACTTTAGTTTTTTTGGTAATTCGCTAAATCTATTGTATGTTTGTAGCTTCGTAGAAAAACTAAAAATAGTATTTTATACCTTATTTTTTGGTTATTATTGAGAAAAATTAAACATAAAAAACGAATCATATGAACTTAAAAAATAGCTTTAGTTTATTGTTAATTTATACCGCATTTCAAACAATTGGTCTAGCTCAGATTGACAAAAGTGACTGGGAAGGCAGATTCCCTGATGGCTGTACTTCAATTACAGTCGGTAAAAAAGCAAGTGTGGATGGGAGTGTTCAAACTTCACATACCGATGACAGCCATCGTACCCGTTCCGAAATGGACATGAAACCGGCCATGAAATACAAGTCAGGAAGTATGCAATCGGTTTATCGTCGGGTTCCTTGCGATACCTTGGCGATGCCTGCTTATCAGTTTAAAAAAGTGGGTGAAATTCCTCAGGTAGAAACAACTTATGCCTTTATCAATACAGCCTATCCTTGTATGAACGAAAAACAACTGGCCATTGGTGAATCTACTTTTGGGGGCAGAGAAACTTTACAATCCAACAAAGGACTGATAGATTGTACACAATTGTGCCAGTTAATGCTCGAAAGATGTACAACGGCCCGTGAAGCCATAAAATTAGCGGATGAACTGACCAAAAAATACGGCTGGAACGATGCAGGTGAGTGCCTGACAATCGCTGATAAGCAGGAAGTATGGCATTTTGAGATTGTCGGACCCGGCAAGGATAAGGTGGGTGCAGTATGGGTTGCACAACGTGTTCCTGACGACCAGGTTGGCGTAAATGCAAATGCAAGCACCATTAAAGAGATTGACTTGAAAAATCCTGATTATTTCAAGGCTTCCGAAAACATTTTTAGCCTTGCTATCGAAAACGGATGGTTTAAAGAAGGACAGGAAAACTTTCGTTTTTGTTATGCCTATGCACCGGATAGCCGTACTTCTTTTGCTTCCCGCAGAAGAGAATGGCGTGTTTTAGATTTGATGGCTCCTTCTTTAAAATTAGACCCCAATGCCGAAAATTATCCTTTTTCAGTAAAACCTGATAAAGCAGTAAGCCTTGAATGGATGCAACGGATATTTAGCGATTACTTGTTACATATCATAAGTTCGTTTACATTTTAAAGAACCTAATTCGTTTCATAAG
>CAZCBG010000082.1:0-14758 GCA_964496885.1 uncultured Bacteroides sp.
TATTGATGATTTTACTAAAGTAATTGAAATAAATCCCTTTAGTTTAAATGCATACATAAATAGAGGTCGTGCTAAAATGGGTCTCAAATATTTCACAGCAGCCATTGTTGATTTTTCAAAAGTAATTGAAATAAATCCAGGATATGGAAATGCATATTATCATAGAGGATTTGCGCACAAACAACTTGAGGATTACAGCAATGCAATTCTTGACTATACAAAGGCTATAGAAGTTAACCCAAAATATGCTGCAGCTTATTTTGAAAGAAGCTATGCAAAATTTGAATCAGGTCAAAAAGAAAGTGGATGCATTGACTTATTAAAAGCAAAAGAATTAGGTAATACCAGAGCTATAGAATCAATCATGATACATTGTAAGTAATCAAAATAATTCAACTTAGTTTGTTTATATCAAATGAGCACTGATCAGGTGCAAAAACTCCTGACGGGTTTTATCTGATAAAAAGGCTCCAGTAAAATCTGAAGTAGTCGTTACAGAATTTTGTTTTTGAATACCTCGCATCGACATGCAAAGATGTCTGGCTTCAATAACGACTGCAACTCCCATAGGTTTCAATGTTTCCTGTATACAATCTTTTATTTGAGTGGTTAATCTTTCCTGAACCTGTAAGCGGCGGGCAAAGGCGTCTACCACTCTTGGAATTTTACTTAAGCCAACGATATATCCATTTGGAATGTATGCTACATGTGCTTTACCGATAAAAGGAATCATGTGGTGTTCACACATCGAATAAATTTCGATATCCTTTACAATCACCATCTGACGATAATCCTCCTTAAACATGGCCGATTTTAAAATATTCTCAGGATTGGCATCATAGCCATGAGTCATAAACTGCATAGCTTTTGCGACCCTTGTAGGCGTATCCAACAAGCCCTCTCTTTCTGGATTTTCACCAATAAGTTTTAAAATCTCATAATAATGATGGGCTAATTTTTTGATTGTAGCTGGATTGTAAAGGTCTAATTTTTCATA
This sequence comes from uncultured Bacteroides sp., assembly GCA_964496885.1. GTDB lineage: Bacteria > Bacteroidota > Bacteroidia > Bacteroidales > JACABE01 > JACABE01. The sequence continues at coordinate 998 of CAZCBG010000082.1, forward strand.
TCCATCCAGATGATGTTCTTCGAAACAGTCTTTTTTTGTTTTTATATCCATGATTATTTTTTTATGAACCGAAATATTCAACAAAATTATTTTCGGTTTCGTATAATTTAATACTATGTAATTCAGCACCTAATTTATTAACAGACGCAGCTATTTCATCCCAGATAGCTTTTGCAAGATTTTCGGTAGATGCCAGTTTTCCTTGCATAAAATCAACTTCCAGGTTTATATTTTTATGATCTATTTTGTTTATTATTTGCTCATTAACTATTTTGCTTAATTCTTTTAGATTGATCAAAAAACCCGTTTCGGGATTGATATCACCTTTTACACAAACAAAGAGCTCATAATTATGTCCGTGCCAGTTTGGATTGGAACATTTCCCAAAAATTTCCATATTCTTTTCGTCAGAAAAGTCAGCACGAAAGAGCCTATGGGCTGCATTAAACCTTTCTCTCCGGGTAATATGAATCATAGAATATTTTTTAACAAATGTACAAGAAAATCAAATACCTTTACAAATAATTCAAGTGAAATGAGTATTTTTGATAAAAATAAAACAACATTAGCATCTTTAAGTTTTGAAAAAAATTATTTTAGCATTAACAATTGTTTTCCTCTTACATCCTTTTGTCATATTTAGTCAACCAAAAACCTCAACTTGTTCACAATTTAAAAAATTAAGTTGCCCTGAGAAAGCTTGGGTAATAAAACATGTTTTTATTGCTAAAAAAGCATGGAAGATTACGCAATATGTTCGTTCTCAAACAGACAGTGTCCAAAAAACAAATATTTTGGATAAAGATGCTAATGGAGGACAGGTGGATGCATTCCGGCACGCATTCTGGATGGCTTCGCTTTCACAAAAAATAAACCGGCGAAAAGCTTATCGATTGGGAAAGGCGCACGAAAAAGGAAATTATCTGGATTACAAAAAGCATCGTTTGGAAGACGGAAGTTTTCCCGATAAAATTAGTTCTGATATGGATTTATGGAACAATGAGATAGGATTACAAATAGGGAAAACCTATCCTTGTATTTCTACAGATAGTCTTCAATCGATTGTGATTGAGCAAATTTTAATGGGGAAAATGAAAGTAATCAAAAAAAATAAAGATGGTTTTTTCCTGGACGATGAAGGAAAAATCATTGAGAATATCAAGCTCAGGGGAAAATGGGAAAATACAAAAGTATTGGTGAATTCCGCTTATCAAAAATAAAAAAAGCTAACAGATAAGTTAGCTTTTAATTTTATTTTATTGCAGTTGATTTGCTATAGTGGCATAATGCTTTGCTTTTTCATTATCACCTTGTTGTTGATAAATCTGTGCAAGCATCTGATAAGCAGGTTTGAATCCTTGATTCTGTTCTAATAATAACTCCAAAGATTTTATAGCTGAATAGGAATCATTTTTACGTAAATAAGCATACGCTGAAATGTAATGCGCCATATAATATTTTAAATTATTTTTTATGATTCGTTTAGTTGTAAGCAGGGTATTATCCAAATCATTTTTATAAAAATAAATAACAGCTTGAGAGTACAAGGCATTATCAAGTTCTGGATCAAATTTTAGTAATTTTTTGATTGTCAAATCTGCACTATCCAATTTTTGCATTTTTGTATACACATCAGCCAGATTCAGAAGGACAGCTTCGTTGGTTGGTACTGCCTGCAATGCTTTATTAAAATAACGGATTGCATTGGTAGTATCGTTGATTTGCATTGCCTTAGCACCCATCAAATCACTTTTATCGCTTCGCTTTAAAATTGCACAAATAGGTTTCCCATCTACATCAATTGTATGAACAGTGTTGGCTGGTGGCCAGGCACCATTTAGCAACTGAGCTGAGTTAATCCCCATATTTACAAAAATTGCGTAATCCCAATCATTGTTTCCTCTTTCGTAATATCGGACAAATGCAACTTCAAATTTTGCTGTGTCTTTACGAAAATAATATTGTAAAGGGGAGGTTATCCAGGCTCCAACTATAATTTTTTTACCAGAAAGTGCAGCATCTTTGACTGCATTTTCTTTTACCCATTCTGATGCTTTCTTTAAACTATGAACATAATAATCTAATTCATAATTGCCGTATGCTTTTTTAACACCACCTTCAATTTCGTTATAATAGACATATTCGTGTGGGTAATTAGCAATAATATGATGAATTGGATTTACTGATAAAACTAAAATCAAAGCTATAGTTATATAAACCAAAGCTTTCTTTTTAAAAACATTAAAAAACTGTCCGATGCCGATAGCTGCCATTGCAACCATAGGAGGATAAACAAACATGGTGTGACGCCATCCCCCAAACACATTTGATTTTTTCCATACAATATATACTAAAGGGAAAGCCAAAGCAAAAAACAATATAAACAACAAGAGAGACCTAAGATTTTTTTGTTTTACAAAAAACTGACGAAAAAACAGGACAAAGCCTAAGATTACAATTATGGGTACTGTAATTAGAATATATTTCGATAAATAATACCAGGGAACATTGTCGGACCATACCTGCTTACCTTCAAAAATCTGGCGAAGGCTTACTGCAAAATTGGTCATATCAGAAAGTGCTTTAATTGGGTTTTTTAAAGGAGCCTCCAAACCATAAGGCCAGAACAATATTCCCATTAAATAGCCTAATATTATTATTCCAACAACATAAACAACAGCTCGTTTTATGATTGAAAGATTTTGCGAAGCAAATAAATCTTTTATTTTTCCGGAAGCAAATATAAAATACATAGCTACAAATAATCCGAAATAGGCAATACTCAACAGTCCGCCAATACGAATACTTATGCCAATAGCGACTGCTAAAGCAAGCAAAAAAGAGGTTTTAATACTTGGACGAGGCATTTCCTTCAACCATTTAATCATATAATACAAAAACATTATATAACCCATTGCAAAAGGGATGTCCTTCGGATTGTTGAATGAATGACCTAAGAAGCCAGGTGAAATAAACATTAAAAACAGCCCGATAATTCCGGCTCGCCAACCTACTAATTCAACGGCTATGAGTGCTGTAAATAAAATGGCAAACCAACCAAACAGCGAATTTATAACATGTCGTGTTTCGTAAACTTTGTCTATATTAAAAGTTTTGATAATAACCGTCGAAAGTAAATCAAATGATTGTCCGTAAAGCCTTAAAGATGGACTCACCAAACTACTGGTATCTTTCCCTAAACTAGTGTAATATTTATAAACTTTTTCTGATTGCACATAATGTTCATTTTCGTCACCAGAAATACCAGCATCAAAACTCATTATAGGCATAATGATAAGTAAGGCTGACGCAACTATAAAAAAAACAAGACGATAAATTGAAGATTCCCGATTCAGCTTAAAGCTTTTTGAAAATTTATATTCCCCTTTTAATTCTTTTAATGGATGGAATAAAAACCAATCCAAAATATTTGAATACCAACGTTTTATTTTTAGGAAAACTGAAATCTTTGAAAAAGGATTTGGTTGATTTAGTATTACTTCATTGTAGTTAAGCTGCTGTTTGCGAAGAAAAAACTCTATGGAACAACTTTCAATCTGAGAACCTATTATATAAGAAGCAGCACTTTTGCTCAGTAACCATAAGATCTGCCCATGAGAAATAAGCTTTTCATCACTTGAATACTTTATTTTAGCAGAGCTATCAAATTTAACACCCTTTACAAATAGAAGTTCATTTAGATTTAATAACTTTTCAATTGCCCAACAATCGATAATTGCGCAATGATTGTGTTTGGGTTCAAAAATATCTCCTGCTTGATGAATCTGGAATTTGAAAGATGGGTTTACTGCTTGAAATTCTTGCAATTGGGCTTCTGAGAGCAAATGGGTAGAAGTGATAATAAATTCAAAATTATTTATCTTTTCAGGACGAATTCTTGAAATGGAATCCAACAAAAGTTTCTTTTCCTTATTAAAGTCATGAATACGAAAAACTACACTAATATCATTGCTTTTTGATAAAGTAGTTGATTTTTCCTCTTTTTGAGTGGTTTTTCCTTGAAATTGTATTTTCATTTGTTATTATTTAAATTATTTATTTGTCAAATGAAATACGTCATAAAATATCATTCTCAGTTTGTAAGAATATAAATTCTTATGGCTATTTCATAATTGTTTAATAAATAGGTTTATCTGGTGTAATAAAAAGAATGCAAATGTATTAAATTGATTGTTCTTTGTCAGTATTTTTTATAAAGACCAGTTTTTTATTTAAAATATAGGCCAGGAGTGCATTAGGAATTGCGATAATCATTAATGCATAATAATTGTTTATATTTACACGTTCCAATGCCCATATAAAAAAAATTCCAACACAATACGTAATAAAATAAACCAACAAAAATCTGAATATCAATTTATTACTTTTGTTTTTAAAAACAAGAATTCCATACATTTTAAAATTAAAGAGTATCCCCAATACTGTTGCGATAAATCCTGCAATAGTATAATGCAATCCTATAAATAAAAAGAAAGCAAAAATACCATATCCAAATATTGTATTTAAACCGGCTACAAAAAAAAATCTAATGATTTTTAAATCATACCCTGTTTTAAGCATATGTTTCATTCTTTCAGTAGCGCTTTCCATTCATTTATTTAATAGTCAATATATTATACTTTTTTAGCCATTGTGATTGAATTTAATCAAAATTAATTCTTTCTTTTTCAATAACCAAAGGTCGTTTTCTCACTTGGGTATGAATAGCACCAATGTATTCACCAATTATACCAATAAAAAAAAGCTGAATAGATGAAAAGAAAAATAAGCCGATAACTAAAGGGGCCGTTCCTACTTTAAATTCATCCCAATAAACAAGTTTGTAAACAAAGTAAGCAAAAGCAATTAGCAGACTAAGAATTGCAACTGTAAAACCAATAAAGCTAGCCATACGAAGTGGTAATTTTGAATGATTAACAAACCCTAACATACCTATATCGTAAAGTGTATATAGATTGTTCTTTGTTTTACCGTGTAATCTTTTAGGTTGAGTGTATTCTACTGAAGTTGTCTCAAATCCCACATCTGAGATTAAGCCTCTGAAATAAGGATAGGGGTCATCAATTTTGCGAATGATTTCAATAAAAGATTTATCGTAAAGTCCAAAACCTGTGAAGTTTTTAATTTGTTCTCCTTCAGAAAACTTTGCCAGAATATTGTAATACATTCTCCTTAGCAGAAATGTTAATAAGCTTTCCCTGGATTTCTTCTTAACAGCAGTAACAATTTTAAAACCCTCCTCCCATTTTTTAAGAAATTCAGGAATAAGTTCAGGTGGATCTTGCAAATCAGCTACAACCAAAATCAAACAATCTCCTGTTGCCTGAAGCATGCCATGAAAAGGAGAACGGATATGCCCAAAATTGCGTGCATTGACAATAATTTTAATATGCTTATCCTTATTTGCAATTTGTTTAAGAATTTCTACTGTTTTATCCTGAGAATTATTATCAATAAATATATGTTCGTAATCGTATTGAGGGAGTTGTTCAAAAACCTTTTTAATCTCATTACAAAGAATTTCAACATTTTCTTCTTCGTTGTAGCAAGCTGTAAGAATAGAAATCTTTTTTTTCATGTGTTATTAATTTATATTATCTATTTGTCACATGGAATACGCCATATAATATCATTCTCGGTTTGTATGAATATTATTCTTATGGCTATTTCATACTTTAATGTATTAATTTGTTTGTACAGCATACAATACTTGTTCTAAACCAAAAAACCCATATTGACGTAAATAAAATTTATAATTAAGGTTCCAACTATTAATTAAGGTTATTATTCTAAATAAATCTTCAGGTTTATGATAAACGCAAATAGCTAAATCTGGTTGGTACTTATAAATAATTCTTTTACAGCCAATTAGAGCGTTGTATTCAGCTCCTTCGATATCCATTTTAATGTAATCTGGTTTAATATTTACAATTGCATCACTCAATGAAATTCCTTGAATAGTAACATTGCCTTCAGCTCCAATAGAAGATGCTTCACCAGACCCATCACTAAAGTGTAATAATATACTTTCGGACCAACATCCACATGGAAAAGAAATAAAACTTTTAAATTGAGATGAGTAGGTGTTTTGTGCTTTATAAGCAAGACGGTTAAAATTCTTTATATCGGGTTCAAATGCAATAACATGTTCTACACTAGGTAAAAAATCTTTAATTACATCTATTGTATCGCCATCATAGGCACCACAGTCTATAAAAACACCAGCCTTTCGTAATGGAACGTCGGCTGAAAAGTATTGTTCACAAATAGGATCTGGTTCAGGAAGTAAATGATAATCAAAGTGAAGACGAGCAGCAATGGTTGATTCAAAAATTGTTTTGCTTTTTTCGTCAGAGAATAAAGATTTTATTATTTCTGCTGTTTCGGGCATTAAAAACATTTTAGGTTGAGGAGTTAACCAAAACCAATCTCCAATTTCCTTATAAAAATAGCTATATAAATCAATAAATGAATAAATTCGGGTATATGACTGTGATAATAAATTATCTTTTATTTTGCTGAAATCAATATCTCTATTAAAAACAGATACAAAAACAATTAGATTTGATTTATCATTTATTTTATTTTCGACTAGAGAATAAACAGGTATTCCGTCAATTAACAAAAGATTTTCTGCGTTTGCATCTAAAAAGCAAAATACATCAACCCCATATTTCTTTAATATTCTTAAAAAGATTTTGCCCAAATTACCTGCTCCGTACAAAACAATTTTATGTTTTCCTATTAGCTTCTTAAATTCTTCATTTTTGTTCATTTATTTTATACTTTTTAGTTTATGAGATACTTTTTGAATATACTTCATAAAATATTTTTTATAAATAATCGGTCAAATCCATTAAATTATAAATAGAAATTGCATTCTTTTTTGTGGTTTCATCATTAAGCAAAAAAGATCTTATATTTGCATTTTCGGCCATAGCAATATCACTTTCTTCTGAATCGCCCACAATACAAATCGAATCTTTTGAAAGATTATGTTCTTGAATAATTAAATCTATCATAAAAGTATCTGGTTTACCTATGATATAATCAACTTTTCTTCCACTTGCAGATTCAATAGCTTTAACCAATGGTCCGCATCCCGGCATTTTATATCCATTTTCAATAGGGTAACTCATATCTAAATTACATGCAATTAACTTGCAATCAGGATTCCTTTGTAAAGCCAAAGATATTTGTGCTAGCTGATTGTAAGAAAAATGAATATTCATCCCAATTACAACAGCATCAAATTCTAATTCATTATTAATATCTTCATGAAAAACTTTCAGAGCGTGAAATTTCAATACATCTTCAAGTTCTTGAGATCCACAACACAATACTGTATTATACGCTTTTTGCTTTAAAAATAATGGGGTTGCTTCTAAACAACAATAAACATTATTTGGATTAACAGTAAGCTTAAAATTTTCAAGCTTCTCAATTATTTGTTGTTTATTCTTTGATGAGTTGTTTGTAAAATAATATATAGAATATCCATTTTCGTCAAGGTATTTTATTATTTCTGATGCACCTTTAATCAAACTGTTTCCGTTGTAAATTGTCCCATCTAAATCAAAAACAACAGAATTAATTCTATTCATATATTTTATTATTTATACATTCCTCCTGCATTTTCAATCAATTTATCATATCTGGTTTGAAGCATATCGATTCGTGTTGCATCTTCCTCAAAAATAGCTTTATAAAAATCGCGTTTGTTTTTAAGCCACATCAATTCAAACCCTACAGCTTTTAAAATTCCTTTATCAGCATCTTTTCCTGTGGCAGCAGGACATTCAAATATAACTTTACGGGTTTCATAATGATGTATTTTCCCATTTTCAGGTAAGCGATTAAAGAATTCAATAGACGTAGCAGAAACACCACCTCCAATTACACATTCTAAGTTATGTTGACGGGCTTTTACAAACAATTCGCTAGCCATTTGAAAAATTCTTTCTGAATTGATGTCTTCACGGGTCATTCCTAATGACCCAGTCATGTCAACCCGTCCGAGTACAATACCTGCCAGATCTTTAATATTTGGGATTTTCATCATTTCTTCAAACTTATTAAAACCATCAATGGTTTCAACATTGATAAGAAAGTTCACATTTTCCCATTCATCCTGAGGATAAACAATATGTGTAGCTTGAAGATATTTTTTCAATGCATAAGCTGACTCAATCATTGGAGCCACTATACGATTAACACCAATAGAGCGGGCATCGTACATATCCCTTATAGCTTCGCATCCACCAATTTTAATAGTTAATTCTAATCCGGCTTTCGTTATTACTTCTTTCAAGCGAAGGGCTTCTTCCATTCGGGTACCTTCAGCTTCAAATTCTGCTTTTATTCCTACTACATGGTGATTTTCCTTTAAGTCTTTTAAAGCATCTACCATTCTATATTCAAGTGCATTCATATTAATTTTCTTTTAATGGTTCTACAATCATATTTTCTAAAAATTCATTTCTTGGTAAAAATGGATACAAATCTTCCAATGGTTTTGACACCATGCGTCCATCAGGTTTTTTTTCGGAAGAGGTTTTGGGCATAAATTTATATTCTTTATTTAAAATTATTTCGCATAAAATAGGTTGAGTTTCTGCAAGCAATTCTTGTATTTTTTCAACGATTTCATCGTTCGTTCGAATACGCATAGTTTTTAATCCAAAAGCTTCAGCAACATTTATAAAATTTGGGATTCCAACACCTGTTTCTGGATTGCAGCCTACTAGATTATTATTAAAAAAACCTTCTTGTGTTTGTTTTATTGAAATATATCCATCATTGTTTAAAACAATTATTTTTATTGGAAGATTTAGGTGTTTAACTGTAGATAATTCCTGAATATTCATCATCAAACTTCCATCACCTGCAAGGCAAATAATCGGGCTCGTAGGATTCCCAATAGCTGCACCAATTGCAGCAGGTAAATCATATCCCATAGCAGCACAACCAGAATTCCAAATATATTTTTGATTCTCTTTTACAATTCCTGCCTGAAACAATACAACACATGCAGATCCATTGCCTGCTAACGTAATAGCATTATCAGGCAATACTTGAGTGAGTTTTTCAATAAAAAAATAAGGTTGAACACCATCTTTGCATTCCTTATATATCGGCAAAACAACAGGGTATTTTTGTTTTCGATTTATACACCAATTGATCCAGGATGACCATCTGTTTTGGAAACTGTATTGCGAAAGTTGCTGTATAAATTCTTTTGCATCTAAACACAGCTTAATAAATGGTTGTAATGTAGGTTTATTTAATTCCTCATAATCAATATCTACTACTACCAGTTTCCCTTCTCTTGTGAAATTTTTCCAGTTATAACTTATTTGACGGATATTATTTCTTGAGCCAATAGATAATACTACATCAGCGTTTTGTAAGGCAAAATTTCCGGCACGACTTCCGAGTGTTCCGATCCGTCCTGTAAATAAAGGATGGTCTGAATGAATGAGATCCATTCCATTAAAAGTTGTTACAACAGGGATTTTTAAATTTTCCAACAATTGCAAAAAATCTTGTTTTGCATCAGCAATTTTAATACCATTGCCAGCAATAATAAGTGGTCTTTCTGCATTTTGTAATAGTTCAACAACTTTTAAAATATCGTTTTCAGCTTTTTGAACCCAGGGAGCTGCAAACTCTTCTTGATTATTTTCGTCCATCATGGCCCCTTGAATATCCATCGGAATATCAAGCCAAACTGGACCAGGTCGGCCTTCGCATGCTAAATAAACTGCTTTATCAAGCAAATATTTCACATTCTTAGTTTCTGTTATTTGTTCGGCAAATTTAGTCAATGGCTTTACAACAGATATGATATCAACTTCCTGATCACCAATTTGTCGTAAATTTAAATAGGGATAGTATGAAATAGTCGTTTCAAGCTTTACTTGTCCTGAAATATACAAAACAGGTACAGAGTCAGTCCATTGCCCCATTACTCCAGTAAGAGTATTCAGCCCTCCGGGGCCAGTAGTAACATTCACAACGCCCATTTTTCCGGTAGAACGGGCATATCCTTCAGCAGCAATTGCACAAGCTTGCTCGTGATGGTTACAGATATATTGAATCTGACTGCATTTCCCGATAGAATCGTTTAAATGCATTGCACCACCTCCAGTTATCATAAAAATATGTTGGACATTATAAATATCCGCTAATCTTTGTATAATATAATCGCTGACCTTTATCATTAAAATTTATCTTTTAAAATAGCCTCTTTACTTATCAATTCTTTTCTTTCATTGTACCAGACATATAATTTTTCAATTGATTTTTTAATAGGCATTAAACTAAAATTTGTTATTTCATTTTTCAACCTTGTATTATCGCCACTATACTCGAGGCCCATACCTTCTTTGGAGATGATAATGTGTAAGTTTTTTCCTGAAATAGTTTTAATTATTTCTGCAATTGAAATTAATTCTATTGAATAATCAGGTGTTACATTATAACAACTAAATTTTGAAGTATGCGAGATAAAGTAATCCAATACAGGCATTAAATCATTGATGCAAAGATAATCAAATTTTCTATTTTGATTCACTGTTAAAGGCAAATCGAAAATTGCCTTACAAATAAGGTTAGATATGAAGCGAATAGAATAGTCTTCGTATTTCCCAAAAATCCCAAAAACACGCAAATCAATAATATTACTTGATTTTTCTATTACTTTTTCGCAGGTATATTTTGTTAACCCATGATCATCCACAGGAATATGAACTCCAAAATATTCTTCCTTCATTTTGGGCTTATAGTTTCGCATATCATATATTGCCCCTGAACCAATAACTATCATTTTTTCATAGCTATTGTATTGACGTTCTAAATTGAAAAACATCTGTGTATTTGTTTTTAAAAGCTCAGTAGGGTCTTTTGCATTACGATGACCTGGTTTGCAGGCACTATGAATGACCACATCTATCCTATTATTTTTAAAGAAAACGTCAACATCCTCACAATCAGCTATATTTAACTCCTTACTGCTTGGAGCAATAATATTGTATTTCTCAGCCAAAAACGATTCTTTTATGTTTCTGCCAATAAAGCCGTTGCCTCCTGTAAGCAATATTGTTTTCATTCGTTAACGTTGATGATTCGGTTTTTAATTTTCATTAATTTGATTTCCTGTTCAATATCGGAACTGAAAAGAGCAGAACATATAATTATTAAAGCATCATTCTTAAACAAGAAATCTTTGCCATAAATTTTAACTCCATTAATAATATTCCCATGTTTTTTTGAATCGTTATCTATAAAAGCAATTATATTACATTTTCCCAAAACTGTTGTTTCGAGTAGGCGTAAGGCATAATTACCCGTACCAAATATAATTACAGCTGTTTTATTGTTTGCAAGTTTCTCTATTTCTGGAGAAATTAATACACTATTTGACTGCATAATATGATTCAATACACTCTTTTTGGTTTGCCCATTATTATTAAATGCTGAAGAAATTCCTCCTTCTTTCTTTTTAAAACAACAAAAAACAGCAGGATAATCAATTTTCTCAGAAACCCGCATTAGTTTTTGTTTCGAAATTACAAAATCAAAACCTTGAGTAGAAAATAAATTTATTAATGATGCTGAACAAAAATGATTGATATGTTCTGTATCAAAATAATAAAATGGAACAACATAAAAATCTTGATAACGAGAAGCATCAGGCGTTTCAATATAAACCAATCCATCTGTTGTTAGTAATTCATGAATATTGTTTACAACAGATTTCAAATCCACTAAGTGTTCAAAAACATGTGAAAAAATCACAAAATCATATTTTTTACTTAAAGGACTTTCCCCATTTATGATTCCTCCCAAATGAGCTTCTATTCCTTTAGCTAAAATGTTATTAACACACACTGGGGATGGGTCGAGTCCGGATAAATTTGAAAATCCCAAGTTTTTTAATTCTAACAGCAATCCACCGTTTCCACATCCTATATCGAGAATACTACTGTCTTTTGATTGAATCAGCTTTTCAATATCTTTTGCTGTTTCTTTTAAACGTAAAGAATCATAGGTTTTATCTCCACCTCCACTGGCAGTATTAATATCTTCATATTTAGACATTTCCTGATAATATGTATTGTATGTTTGTTGATTTGCAATTGTATCAGCAAAAACAAAACCACAATTTTTACAATAGACTACATCGTATTCAGAAGGCAAAATGTGATTTTCCGGCATAAGGAAACGCTGATTATGAAGTATTTCACCTTCAATATTATCACATACAGGGCATTGCCTTTGTAACTGTTTTGTCTTTTGATTATTCCCAGTCATCTGTTTTTATTTGATTTTCGTTTATTTTTTGGTTTAAAAGATAGTTTTTAAAGCTTTTTATCATAACAGGAGGACCCGAAATAAAATAGTCAGAGGAACTGCCATTTTCATTATAAATAGCATTGATGTCAATGATGCCTTCAACATCTTCATGGAATAATTTCACAAATTTAGTTTCTTTCGAGTTGATAGAATTATCGTGAACTGAACGAATTTGCATCATACGCACAAGTTCATCTTCGTAAATATTATAATCTTTTGAACGAAAGCCAAGGTATATTTTTGGATTGATATATTCGTTAAAGGATTCATGTGTAAATAGCGATAAGAATGGAGTGATGCCTGTTCCTCCGGCAATAAAAACGGTGTTGGCTTTGTTGTGTGTTTGAGTAAAAAGATCACCATAAGGAAGTTTTAGTGTAACTTGCTTACCTGGTTTTAATTCAGCCTGCATACGCTGAGTGAATTTTCCTTTAATGGCATAGGTAATTTTGATATTTTCTTCACTGGGTGAAGTCTGTATACTAAAACAGCGGGATTCGGGCCACTGTCCGCTGGGATCGTATTCATCAATTGCCAGGTGCAAAAATTGCCCTACATCATATTTGAAGGATTTGCCCATCGATTCCAATTCGAGGGTATATACACCTTCGATTTTATTAGATATATTTACTACCTTTACCGAGTACTTCTTGATGATAGCCATTTTAAAATAGGTTTTGAATTTAAATCACAAAGTTTCTCAAAGTTTGACACAAAGTTTCTCAAAGTAAAAATGAAAAAGAATTTGTGGTTTACTAAGTTTTAATTTTTTATTCGTATAAATTTAAAGAATTAATCGTTTAATACCGTTTTTTAATGATTTTGTATAGAAGTTTAGCAATAATCCTAGATGACACCCTGATAATTTCATATATGTTAATGTTTGGGCAATATGAACATCACTAAAAGCTTCTACTGTTTTAAGCTCAATAACAACTTTTTTTTCAACTAAAATGTCAATTCTAAAACCACATTCCAACCTGACTTCTTCATAAACCAGCGGAAGTGGCTTCTCCTTTTCAATTGAAAGCCCGATTTTTATAAGTTCATATGAAAGACATTCGCGGTAAACGCTTTCTAAAAGCCCAGGGCCTAATGCAGAGTGCACTTTGTAAGCACAGTCTAGAATAATTTTGCTAATTTCGTCTTCTGTCATAACTTTACAGTTTTAATAGTTTTTCAAAATTATAAAATATTATCTTAATGTAACTTTGTGATAAACTTTGTGGAACATTGTGATACTTTTTGATTACTTTTTGATGTTTTCAATAAATGTATCTAAAACACCTTCAACATATTCAAACATTTCTTTCGTAAGTCCTGGATAGGTCCCCAAAAAGAAAGTATTGTTCATAATATAATCCGTATTTTTGAGATGATCAG
>CAZCBG010000083.1:0-14658 GCA_964496885.1 uncultured Bacteroides sp.
TTGCAATTGAAGCAAGAATCGTTGTTGCCTCTGTTGAAACTTACTTAAAATATGCAGAAGCAATTGGATTAACCGCAAAAGCCGCATAATGTGCATTGTAGTTAAGCTTTATTCTTGCTAAAATATCCTTGTGGAATGACCAAAAAGCATGATTTACCAAGAATTTATTTTTTTCACGCATAAAAAAACAATAAATATATGAAGGCAAATACTAATATTGATTTGGATAGTTTTTTCGGAAATGTCATCACTTCTTACGAAGAAAGAATACAAAAGATCCAGACCGCCTTCCAGTCATCAGAAAATATTACAGAATCATCTCATTTCCTGTTCGATAATGTTCACAACTCAATTTGTGATTTAAAAAAGGAAAGAGATCTATTAAATACCAGGCTTTGCGAAACCCTTGCCAGAAATGGCAGCCTGCGTAAAAAAGATTACAATACCATGATGTCAGACATCATAGGCACACTCGATCAAAAGGAAAGAGCAGCCGAAACTCAGTTTTTAAATTTCATTGAAGCCCAGAAACAAACTGCCCAATCGCTTAAAAATAGCCTTTTGGGTATCAAAGATATAACCTCCCAAGATACCAACGAAAAAATTGCAATTATCAAAGAACAGCTTTCTCAGATTTCGAAACTCCAGGAAATAAGAAAGGATACAGTAATGAAGACATTGATTGATTATCAGCAAATGCATAATCGAATGATGGAATGCCTTGAATACCTGCTCGAAAAAGGTGATCATATTGTAGTTCAGGATATAAAGAAAATTAAAAGTCAAATAATTAATGAAATCAACCCTCTTGTATAATCGAACAAAGGGGTGTCACAGTAAAAGCAAATAATAATTAAACAATAGGAGAAATTAAAATGGGACTATCATCAGAAATGAAAAACTTGAGTGCAGATATTCTTTCCTCATTCAAAAATAGAATTAAAGAAAATGAAGAACTTGTAGACGATGTACAAAAGACCCTCGATGGTTTCAGAAAAGACCACCAGGAAATGTCAGCTATTTTATCTGCAAATGCCGCAGCCTTAAGAAAAGGGCTCGATAAAGGTGAAAAAGAACGCATCAATACCTACAAAGAATTAATGCGTGGCATCCATCGCACCATCGTTACCATCCAGAAAGAAGTGCAAGTTATTCAAGCTTCTACCTTGAATATGATCAACGAATTTATTGCTGAAAGATCAGAAATGGCCGTTGAATTAGAAAAATTCTTTGCCGAAGGCAGAGCCGATAGAAAACAAGACGAAAAAATCAGAATGGCAGATTTTGATGCACTTATGAAAAATATCAACGATGATATTATAAGTATCAACGAAGATGTTGCTGGAATTTTCAAAGAAACCAATGAAATGCTAGAGAAGTTCGAAAAAGAACACATGGACATGTCTGCTGAATTGAGAGCCGATTTAAGTAAGAATCTGGCTGAAAGAGTTGAATATACCAGAACTTTGCTCAACGGATTCCAGAAAAGATTATCAGAAATCAGCAAAGAAAACCAAAAAGCAGCTCAAAAGCTGAGAAAAGACCTTGACAAAGGAGAAACCTTAAGATTGAACGATTACCATGGTCTGATGAAAGGCATTCATCAGTCAATTAAAGGTATCCAGGCTGAAGTAAAAGGTATCCAAAAAGCTACTGCCAATTTAATGGGCGATTATGCACAAGACAGAGAAGGAGCAGCCGATGAATGGAATAAAATGCAGGATGCCATAGATCAGTTGAGAAAAACCGGTTATGTGAAACCAGCTAAAGCGGAAGCAAAGAAAGTTGAAAAAAAAGAAGTTAAAATAGAAGCAGCTGTTGAAGCAGTAAAAGAAGTTCAGCTTAAAGTAGAACCTACTGTTATTACATTTCCAAAGGAAACACCCGCTGAAATTAAACCTAAAATAGAACCTAAAATAGTTTTTCCTATGACATTGGAAGAAAAAGTATTGGATTATATCAGCAAGCATCCTAAAGGTGTAAAAATATCGGATATGGAAATTCCATTAGGAGAAACCCGTATGAAACTTGGATTTACTGCTAAAGCATTATTAGATTTAGGAAAAATCCAAAAAATCGATAACTTTTATTTCCCCAAAAAATAATATACTTATTTAACGGAGTCGAAGGGACATCCTCTTCGACTCCGTATTTATCATTTACCACTTATCACACATAATGCTATTAATCATGACAAAAACACTTAAATGCGCATTTTGCGGTGGAACAGGAAAAGATCCTTACGATTTACTCTCAGCAATTTCAGATTGCCTGGTTTGCAATGGCAAAGGTTGTGTTCAAATGGACGAACCCATGAGAAAATGTGTTTTTTGTTTGGGTACTGGTAAAAATCCACTTGGAGCAAGAGTTCCATGCATCGTATGTGGAGGGAAAGGGCATAATTATAGTGTAAGCAATACTAAATGTAGTCAATGCAAAGGAAATGGAAAAGCCGGAGATGGATTGCCCTGTTCGCGTTGCGGTGGCAAAGGATTGAACGGATAGTATATTGTTTATGAATATTTTGAGATGATGCAAGCAGCAGGAAATATCAAAAAGGGTCTATTGAAAAGACAACAAGCCCTCAATAAATTTAAAGCAAGTCAGCAAACCTTTTTGCTCACAAAACAACAGATAACGAAGGAAATCGAAGAAGCAAGAATTATCTGGTTACAAACATTAGAACAATTACCCAATAAAGAATTTAGTTAATATATTATCAACTCATCAAGCAAAAATACAATGAGCAACAACAACGAAATGAACACCGTATTGGAACTAAAACCCATGTCGAACTTTGTAGAAACGGATTACATCAAAGATATTACCAACCGTGGGCTCACTTATATAAAAGCAGGATTTCCGGTGCATTTCAGGGGTCCTTCGGGAACCGGGAAAACAACTGTTGCCATGCATCTGGCAAGTAAAATTGGCAGACCAGTAGTGATAATACATGGGGATGCCGAGTATAAAACTTCCGATCTTATTGGTAGCGAACAAGGGTATAAATATAAAAAACTGGACGATAAATTTATTCATTCTGTTCATAAATATGAAGAGGACATGAGTAAACAATGGGTGAACAACCGATTAACCATTGCTGTAAAGAATGGATTTACACTTATTTACGATGAATTTACCCGTTCTCGTCCAGAAGCAAACAACATCTTACTGCCAATTTTGCAGGAGAGAATGTTGAGTACCTCAGCAGCCAAAGAAGAGGATTATTACATGAAAGTGCATCCTGAATTTCGTGCCATCTTTACATCCAATCCCGAAGAATATGCTGGTGTAAACCGCACCCAGGATGCTTTGCGTGATCGTATGGTAACCATGGATCTCGATCATTTCGACTACGAAACCGAATTGCAGATTACCATGGCAAAATCGGAGCTTTCCTATAAAGATACTGAAACCATCGTTAAAATTGTAAGAGGTTTGCGGGAGTCAGGCAAAACTGAATTTGACCCTACCATCCGAGGTTCAATTATGATAGCTAAAACATTGGCCACCATGAATACTACACCATCGGAATCGAGAGAAATTTTTAGAAAAATATGTCAGGATATTCTTACTTCCGAAACCAGTAGGATTGGCTCAAAAACCAATCAGGAAAAAGTGAAATTTATCGTTGATGAGCTTATAGTGAAATATATCTAAATAGATATCAGTCAATAAGAATATTAAAATTTTCAAATTTATAATAGTATGCCAATTTCAAGCGCAATAAAAGGACTTCAAAGCATCAGAAGCATGCAGAATGTCGTAAAATCGGGAATTCCCAATAAAGAGGAGTCAGATTTTATTAAATTATATATGTATGAAAAGGAAAGAACTCGATTGAAAACTGAAGAGATCAGGATAATGCTAAGGCTCGAAATTATTCAGGGCAGGTTGAAAGAAATTCAGGACTATAATGATGAAAAGGCAGGACAGATGCATTCTCCTGATTTGAAGGAGCCCCTTCAAAAGAAAACCATAGTGGCGAAATCGGATTTTAAAACAATGTCGTTAGACTACTAAAAAACAATGTATTATGCCAGAACCAACCCATTCAATTAATGCAACCGGATTAGCCGATATTCTTGAAAGAGTACTCGATAAAGGGATCGTAATTGCAGGTGATATTAAAATACAAATAGCTGATATTGATTTGCTAACCATTAAAATCAGATTGCTGGTAGCATCGGTTGACAAAGCCATGGAAATGGGAATCAACTGGTGGCAGGAAGATACCTATCTTTCAACCAAAGCCAGGGAAAAAGAACTTATGCAACACCAGGAAACATTGGAAGCCCGATTGTCAAAGCTAGAATCAGAGAAAGCAATTTAATTTCTGAACCATTAATGCTCAAATAAAATGGATAACGATAGGAACAAAGATAAAAAGGATGATGCAAATTTTGAACTATTCGGGCTTGGAAGTCTATTTAAAGGTATCGAAAAGTTAGTGGATTTGGCAGGGAAATTGGATGAAAAAGGCGGAATCAATAAAGAAGGCGAGTTTAAACTTGACCAGATCAAAAAAGGGATGAAAGGTGTTTATGGTTTTACCATTAACACTGCAGGTGGAGGGAGTCCAAAAGTAGAAACTTTCGGCAATATCAAAAAAACACCTGAAGGACCTAAAGTGGATGAAGAACGTGAACCCATCACCGATATTTTTGATGAAAAGAAAGAAATTGTTGTCATTGCCGAAATGCCGGGAATAGAAGAATCGGATCTAAAAATCGAACTTAAAGAAGATATGCTGGAAATATCTGCTGTAGGTAAAAACAGAACGTATCGTAAGGAAATATTGCTTACTGTCAAAGCCAGCAGTCAAAATCTTAGACACAAATTTACAAATGGAATTCTTGAGATCAGGATAAAAAAATAAAGGCCATGGCACTCATTCGCTTAGAAAATATCGACCTTAAACTCATCATTTTCGGAGGAAAAGGTGGTGTTGGAAAAACAAGTTGTGCCATTGCTACAGCTTTAGAATTGTCTAAAAATTTTAAGACCTTGCTCATTTCCACTGACCCAGCTCACTCTATATCAGATTGCCTCGAACAGGAAATCGGATTCAAAGTAGTGAAGGTAAATAATTGTTCAAAACTCTCAGCAATTGAAGTAGTTGCCGACGAAGCCTTGTCCTTGTTTGTTGCTGAACATCTATCGGAAATGAGAAAACTTCTTTCAACTTCAACCAATCTCGACAACGAAGATATTGATGAAATGCTAACGCTATCGATACCCGGGATTGATGAAATCATGAGTTTTAAAACCATTATTGATTTTATAGAAGAAGGTAATTACGATAAATATGTTGTGGATACAGCTCCTACGGGTCATGTATTGCGACTGATTTCATCTCCAAAATTATTAGACACCTGGATCAAAGTGGCTGCCAAAATGAGATGGAAATACCGCTTTATGGTAACCAGCTTTTCAGGCTCTTATCAACAGGATGATGTTGATGCTTTTTTATTCAGTCTGAAGAAAACGGTCAAAAGAATCGAGAATCTTTTACGCGATAAAACCAAATCAGAGTTTATTCCGGTTTGTATTCCCGAAACAATGGCAATATCTGAAACCAGCCGCTTATTGGCTGATTTAAGCAAATCAGAAATCATAGCAAGACAGATCATTGTTAACAATGTAATGGCTTCGGATGGATGCGATTTTTGTAAAAAAAGAAAAGCTGCTCAATCTCCTTATCTGCTCAAAATCAGTGAAATATTCAGCGATTTGAATAAAGTTGAAGTGCCTATGTTTGCCGAAGAAATTAAAGGTCAGGAATCGTTGACAGAGTTAAAAAACTATCTTTTTGAAATAAATAACAGCAAATAATAAATCCTTACCAAGATGAAAGAAGAAATCGTTTTACGCATTAAAGAAGCCCTGGTAAAGGATGTAGGGAGGGCAATTGCCAGGATTGATCCAAAAGACATGAAACTGCTTGGCCTCGAAAGTGGCGACCTTATCATAATAGAAGGTAAACGTGCTACTCCTGTTAAAATTATGCCTTGTTATCCTGACGACAGAGATAAGAATATTATTCAGATTGATGGAATTACCCGCGAAAATGCTCAGTCGGGGATAGATGAAAAGGTAAAAATTATTAAAACGCCCAGTCGTCCAGCTGTAAAAATAAAACTCAAACCCGATACCAAATCAGGTTCTTTATACAAAGCAGATGATGCTAAATATATCGGCTCGCTTATGAATGGACTTCCTGTTACAAAAGGAGATAAAGTGAGGGCCATGCTGTTTGGTTCAAGATCTGTAAACTATACCGTTACTGGAAGCAATCCAGAAGGAGTGGTATTGATACATCCAAATACTGTTTTTCAGCTTGAACTTACTAAACAGGAAGGCGAAAGCAAGGCTAAGGTATCTTACGAAGACATCGGTGGATTAGGAAATCAGGTGCAGCGCATCCGCGAAATGATAGAGCTGCCTCTGAAATATCCTGAAATTTTTGAACGTCTCGGTGTTCAACCACCCAAAGGTGTTTTTCTGTATGGTCCTCCAGGAACTGGGAAAACCCTTATTGTTAGAGCTGTAGCCCATGAAACGGATGCTTACTTTATCAATATTTCGGGCCCTGAAATCATGGGGAAGTTTTATGGAGAAAGTGAAGGCCGCATCCGTAAAATTTTTGAAGAAGCACAACAACATGCTCCTGCTATCATTTTTATTGATGAAATTGATGCCATAGCCCCCAAAAGGGAAGATATGGGAGGCGAAAAACAAGTTGAAAAACGGGTAGTCGCTCAACTTTTATCTTTAATGGACGGATTGGAATCAAGAGGAAAAGTAATCGTAATCGGAGCTACCAACATACCCAATTCTATAGATCCAGCACTCAGAAGACCCGGTCGTTTCGACCGTGAAATTTCAATTTCTATTCCTGACAAAAAAGGCAGGCTTGAAATTCTTCATATACATACCCGTGGTATTCCCTTATCGATGGATGTGGATATGGAAAAGTTGGCTGAAATTACCCACGGTTTTGTAGGTGCTGATTTGGAAGCATTAGCCCGGGAAGCTGCCATGACTGCATTGCGCAAAATACTCCCTCAGATAGATTTTGAAATGGCCGAAATTCCTTACGAACTCTTGATGTCTCTCGAGGTGACCATGGATAATTTTATGGATGCCATGAAAGAGGTAGAACCCTCAGCCATCAGAGAAGTATTTGTAGAAGTACCCGATGTAAAATGGAGTGATGTAGGAGGATTGGAAGAAATCAAAGAAGCATTAAAGGAAACAGTAGAGTGGCCATTGAAATATGCCGATCTCTTTAAAAAAGCGGATACCAAACCACCCAAAGGAATTATACTTCATGGTAGACCGGGAACCGGTAAGACCTATCTTGCAAAAGCATTGGCAAGTGAAAGTGGTGTTAACTTTATTTCGGTTAAAGGGCCGCAAATCCTGAGTCGCTATATCGGTGAATCAGAAAAAGGAGTTAGAGAATTATTCAGAATGGCAAAACAAGCATCCCCTTGCATATTGTTTCTGGATGAAATTGATAGCCTTACACCCCGACGCAGCAGTGATGGTTCTGGCTCTGGAGTGATCGAAAGGGTAATAGGGCAGTTCTTAACCGAAATGGATGGTATTGAAGACCTCAAAGGCGTGATAGTGCTGGCTGCAACCAATAGAATCGATTTAATTGATCCTGCTTTATTAAGAAGTGGAAGGTTCGATCTCATCTTCGAATTGCCATTGCCAGATGTAAAAACCCGTGAAAAGATATTCGGTATCCATACTCGGAATAAACCATTGGGTATTAAAGTTAAACTGAATAAACTGGCTTTGAAAACAGAAGGCTTGACAGGTTCCGATATTGAATTTATATGTAGAAAAGCTGCAATGCTTGCCATTCGCAGCCTGATAGATAAAATTTATGGAAAATCAGCTGAGCTTTCCGGTGAAATCGTTATACTGGAACAAGATTTCGAACAAGCCATTGATCTGGTCATAAAACAAAACGCAACTAAAAAATAAACCTAAGAAACCATGACAACACAAGGAATTTACATTTACGGAATTGTACCTAACTTTTACAGTACAGATATGTTCAGATCCCTCGAAAATACAGAGGTATATGCAATTCCCTTTCAAAATATATCTGCGCTAGTTTCTAACAAAGAGCGGGTTCTCCTCGATAGTTTAGACAGAGAATCATTGGGCTATATGCTGGTACATCATCAAAAAACAATTGAAGATTTAATGACAAAAGGATTTTCAATGATTATTCCAATGCAGCTTGGGACAATGGTAAATTCAAAGGATGAAGTTGTAAAAATACTCGAAAATGGTTTTGATTTAATGATTGAAACCTTAAAGAAAATTGAATTTCTAACTGAAATTGACCTGGTGGTTTCCTGGGCCGACTTTTCAGGGGTTTTAAAAGATTTTTCTATGCATCCTGATATTATTGAATTAAAAGAAGAGGTAATGAGAAACACAGGCTCACTTTCAAAAATCGATCAAGTGAAAATGGGTATGCTGGTACAACAAAAAATAGACGAAAAAAACAAACAAATTGAACTGAATATTCTGGATATGTTGGCTGCTGTGAGTCTCGATATAAAAACACATGAAGTGATGAATGATCAGATGATTACCAATTCAGCCTTTCTTGTTGATAGGACAAAAAAAGAAAAATTTGAGCAAATGATTGAACAAATCGACAGAGATTATAAGGATTTGTTGAATTTTAAATTGGTGGGTCCACTTCCGTTTTATAGTTTCTATACCATCGAAATTAAAGCTTTAAATCCTGAATTTGTGATTCAAGCCAAAAATGAACTTGAATTGGGCGAAGAAACTACGGAATCTGAGATAAAAAAAGCCTTTCTCGGGAAAGCAAGATTGTATCATCCCGATTCAAATTTGGAAAATGGGGATGAAGTAAATTTTAACAGAATCAATAAAGCCTATCACACATTGCTCGATTATTCTGCAGCAGCAAAACAATTATCGAAAAATGATTTTATATCTCTTTCAAAAGAAAACGTAAATGAGCATCTCACACTGGTAAAAATAAAGGAATAATATGCAACGAGACGGAAAATATATTTATTGTATCATCGCATCGGATTACGATGTAAATCTGGGCCCGATCGGAGTTGGTGGACGTAGTGATCTGGTTTCTACCATTGGTTTTGACGGCTTATGTATGGTGGTGAGCGACCATCCTCTGAGTAGGTTTGTTGTCAATCCCGAAAACATGCTGGCTCACCAAAAAGTAATTGAAGAGGTGATGAAAGAATTCAGAAGTGTAATCCCAATTCGTTTTGGGACCATTGCTGCTACACCTGATGAAATTCGGAACTTGCTGAATCGCAGATACAGTGAATTTATGGAATTGCTCAAACAATTCGAAAATAAAGTTGAGCTCAATGTGAGAGGAAATTGGAAAAACATGGGGATGATTTATAAAGAAATCGATAAGACCCACCTTCAACTTCAGGAAATAAGGCACGAAATCGAAAAACTGAATGATGAAGATGAAAAAAATCTAAAAATCAAAGAAGCAGGAAATCTCATCGAACAGGCTTTGATTGAAAAGAAAGCGGAAGAAACAGAAGCAATTATTGATGCATTCCGTAAATCTGTTTTTGAATACAAACATAACAAAACAAGCGGAGATGCTATGTTTATGAATACTGCCTTTTTGGTGAACAGTGGCAGGGAACTCGAATTTGATCACATTATGGCTGATTTGGGTGAAAAGTACAAGGATAGAAATGATTTTGTTTATACGGCTCCTTTACCAATTTTTAATTTCATTGACCTTAAAATATTTCCCGAAAAATGGGAGTTGTAAAACAATTTATAAAACGATACATATGAGCCAGGAACTGGAAATTACAAAAGAAGGAAAATATATTTATGGAATTATAAGACATTCAGAAGCATTGTCTTATGGACCCATCGGCATGGGGAAACGATCCGATCTGGTTTATGGAATCAATTATAAAGATATCAGTGCCATCGTCAGCAATTCACCCATTATTCAATATGAAGCCAGAAGGGTAAATATGATTACCCATGAAAGAGTATTGGAAGAAGTGATGAAACAGTTTACAGTACTACCTGTCAGGTTTTCAACCATATCCGAACATGACGATGATGCTGGAATTCTCAGAATCCTTGAAAAGGACTACAAAAAATTCGACGAAATGCTTACTAAAATGGAAGGCAAGAAAGAATTGGGTCTCAAGGTGCTGGCTCATGAAAAGGAAATTTATGAAAGCATACTCGAAAAATACGAAGATATCAGGTCATTGAGGGGGAAATTGATGAACCTTCCTGCAGATAAGACCCATTACCAGCGCATGAAAATCGGCGAGATGGTGGCTGAAGCACTTAAAAAAGAAACTGGAAATTATAAAGATATCATACTCGATACACTGTCTCCACTCACTGAAGAAGTAAAAATAAACGACAACTATGGAGAAATGATGATACTGAATGTCGCATTTCTTATTAAAAATATTGCTGAACCTGAGTTTGATAGATTGGTCAACGATTTGGATGAGAAATATGGCAGTTTTATGACGTTTAAATACGTTGGAACATTGCCTCCTTATAATTTTGTAAACCTTGTTATTAATACGAAAGGAGTATAAAATGTTTTTAATTGATGATTTACTGCTTGCTCCTCTAAAAGGTGTTATCTTTATTGCTGAAAAAATCAATGAAGTAATCGTAAAAGAAACCTCAGATGAAGGTTCAATAAAAGAAAGGCTGATGGCACTGCAGCTGAAATTTGAGATGGATGAAATTGATGAAGAGGAATATGACAAAAGAGAAGATGAATTGCTAAAACTACTGGGTAATATTAGAGAAGAAAATAAAAATAAATAAAGGAGGGGAATATGAGTAATATAATAGATGCAAAAAAAGGAGTCGTTAAATTCCTGAAAGAAAACATTAAATGCTACGATTTAACAGTGATAAAAATTGGAAAAGTACAGGAAAGCTGGAGTGCTGTGGCCGAAGTTTACGAAGATGATTCGTTTCTAAAATCAATGAATCTGCCTCCAAAACAGGTGCGAAATTTTTATGCTGTTAAAATGGATGATAAGCTGGAAATTACATCCTTCGAACGCTTAAATTCTTTTGAAGGCACTGACTTCACTGCTGATTAATGTAGTAATAATTTAACAAACCCTTAAAATGACTAAAGATCTCATATATGTATATTGCGTTTCTAACATACCTGTTGGGCTTGTGGGTAACTTGGGATCCAAAGGCTTAAAATCTTTTATGTTCGATGATTTTTTTGTCATCGCTAAATATGTTTCTGATAGTGAATACACTGAAGAAAATTTTAAAAAGAAAATTTCAGATGTTAAATGGTTGGAGTGCAATGCCAGAGAACACCTCAGGGTAATCAGAAGTGTGATGGAATACAGTGATGTAATTCCTTTTAAATTTGGCACGGTCTTTACTACGAAAGCACGGTTGAAAAACTTTATTATTGAGTATTCCGCCTCATTGTTCGATAATTTTCTGCTTATCAATGAGAAAGAAGAATGGGCTGTAAAAATTTATTGCGATCGGAAAACACTTTCTGAAAAAATTGACGAAGTTAGCGAAGAAGCTGCTTTACTTGAAAAACAAATCATGGAAAGTTCACTTGGGAAAGCATATCTGTTGAACAGAAAAAAATCAGAACTTATTGAAAATGAGATGAATCGGCTTTGTAAAACCTACGGACAGGCCTATTACGAAAAATTTAAAAATTTATGTGAAACTACCAGTCTGAACAACCTGCTCCCAAAAGAATTTACAGGAAGAGATGACAATATGATACTCAATGCCAACTTTTTGGTAAATAAAAACAATGTAAAGGATTTTAGAAGTCTAGAGGAAAGTTTAAAAAACAAGGATGGAAATTTTGGCTTCTTTATTGAAGTTACAGGATCCTGGCCCCCGTTTAGTTTTATCTCCATTAAAGAAAAATAAGAATGAACAACGTAATTGATCAGTCAAAAGACATTACCATACTTGAATTGCTCGACAGAGTACTGAACAAAGGAGTCATACTTACAGGTGATATTGTGATTTCAGTAGCTGATGTTGACCTGGTTTACCTGGGCGTTAAATTATTATTGAGTTCAGTTGAAACCTTGGAACAGTTAAAATCAGGAAAACCAATCAGTAAAAAGTTATTCATATGATGATATATTCCATATTATCTGTTAAAAATAATTTCGAAAAACTAGTTGCACACTTATATCAAATGAAAGGTATTTCTGGTCTTGACTTAGTTGCAGTTTCTTATAAAGAAGTAGCTGCGGTGATTTGCAATGTTCAAAGTGATGCATTGATTGCTGATCAATCCAATGCCCTTAAATATGCTGAAATAATTGAAACCCTTGCAACTGAATATACATTGCTTCCTGTTAGATTCGGTTCAACGATGGAATCATCAGATCAGCTTCTTCAAATGCTCGAAAGAAATTATACTGAAATTCAACAGAATTTAAAAAAGCTAAAAGATAGATATGAATTTGGGCTCAAGATTTTCTGCGATTCCGAAAAAATAAAACAAGAGCTGAGAGCTGTATCAGAAAAGGAATCTCAATTGAAGCCAATATCAGGCAGTGAACCCTCAATTTATAAAGCCTATATGGATAAAAAATTAAAAGAACATCGCCTCGAAGAAATGCTGTTGAAACATGTAGAAGCGATTGTTCAGGATATTACAAATCAGGTTTTGCATTTAAATCCCATTCATAAATTTAAGAAAACAACCACTGCTACCAACATCATTGATGCTGTTTTTTTAATCAAGAAATTGCAAAAAGATGAAATGATCAATGCAGTTATGAAGTTGCAAAATTGTTACCCCAGCCTTCACTTTATGTTAACCGGACCCTGGCCCCCCTATAATTTTGTTGAAATCACTATTAAATAAACGAATGATGAGTGAAAATAAAATACTATTTAACACAGGATCCATCGATGAACTTTCGGATGAAGTCGTAAAACTTAGTACGATTGAAGAAAGTAAACTAAAACTCACCCCCGACAATGCTGATTCAGGTTTAGCAAAATTAGTATTAACCCTGGTTGAACTCATCCGCAAACTGGTCGAGAAGCAGGCCATGCGAAGGGTAGATGGAGGTAGCCTGACGGAAGAGGAAATTGAACGCCTTGGCGAAACCCTCATGAAACTTGAACTAAAAATGGAGGAATTGAAAAAACACTTCAATCTAAGCGACAGGGATTTGAATATCAACCTCGGTCCTCTGGGCGATTTGATGTAAATATTTTAAATAAATGTAGCTTTTCTTTTTCAAAAAAGTTAGGAATTACTTTAGTTCTATTGTAAATTTGTATGTAAATATAAATATTAACTAATTATGAAAAAGTTCAATTTATTATTTGTTGGATTATTACTCAGTTTTAATTCACAAAGTCAACTTAGCCAGTTGACTGACTCCATAATGAATGGAGGTAAGATTCAAGCATATGCTAAAAACTCATCTGCATGTGTAATAGTAGCCACCGAAGGTGGATTATTTAAAACCCTCAATCAGGGGCAAAGCTGGATCAATGTCACCCAAACATTTGATCCTTATACAGTAAGATGCCAAAATATAGCAAGCCTTGGCAATGATTTTTATGCAATATCTAACAATAACAACGGCTCCAACATTTTATACAAAACAACTGACAATGGAACCACCTGGACGGGAGTACCTTTAACTTCCTTTTCACCACAATCAATAGGGAAAATTTCAACTACCCTTTATGCTTTGGGGGGAAATAACAATGGCGGTTATGTGTATACTTCCACCGATGGCAGTTCATGGACACAAAAAGCGATGATTTACGGTAATTCCGGACAAAATGGAAATTTCCAATTATTGTCGTTCAACCAAAGTAAAATTTACATCGCTTACAACAATAATTTGTACTTCACTTCCGACGGAAATACCATTGATACTGTAAAAACTACAGGCCTTGGTAATTCGGCTATTAATACAGGCGATAACAATATTGACGGTGATGCCTTGGGAAACCTGTATTACAGGGGGGGGGTTGCAGTTTATAAATATAATTTTACTACCAAAACATGGAGTGATATTACAACTTCACAGCTTGCAGCAGGCTATCAGGCAATGCAGTTGTCGGCTACTGATAATGCCATTTTTGTAATCGGTATGCATGCTACCCTGGGTATGAAATTATACAAATCAGTCAACCAGGGAAGTACTTTCACTGAATTGGCTACCGGATTATCATTGCCCATGATAGGAAATATTATTGAAATATCGGCCAATAATTTTATAGGTAACTGGCTCGACGACAGAATTCTGATCTCTTCAAACGGGGGCATCAACTGGTCGTCACCCCCAACTCAATACATAGCCACATCAGCATCCAACCTCGTTCGCTCAGGAAATACACTTTTGTATTCGAGGGAAGTAAAAGGATTGATACTTTCAAACAACCAGGGTTTAAATTGGACTGCTTCCAATAACGGGATACCCGGTTTTGGGGGCATCGCTTATTTTGTTGACCAAATCATAGCTGTAAAAGATACACTGTTTTCATTTTGCCGCCCCGATCCTTATACCAACGAAGTTAGTTTGTTCAAATCATCCAACAATGGAGCATCGTGGAATCTAGCACCTA
>CAZCBG010000084.1:0-11755 GCA_964496885.1 uncultured Bacteroides sp.
TTTTGTGTCTGGGGAAAATCAAAAAAATGAATTTTTAGAACCCACCTATAATAAAAAGAAAATATTTAAGTATTTTCATAGTTGAGATCGTATTTAAAGCAAAAATTGCAATATATATAAATTGGGAATTTAACTACAATAAAGACATTCGTTTTTATAAAAAGGTTGCTTTGCTAAGTTTTTGATTTCTTATACGCCATTGCATAACGGATATCTGTGTAGGAATATTCATTACCAAGGCGTTCTTTGATAGGGCCCAGCATTTCGGAATCAACGACGGATGCAACTTCTAATATGTTCTGAAGCTTTTCTTCAGAAATAAATTTTAAAATATCAATTTCTCCTGTGGAAACATAATACGAAATATGTCCTTCGATGGTAATGGCTGACATTTTACGCAATCGCGCAATTTCTTCAATTTCATTACCTTTTAAATACAATTGATAAGATTCTTCTCTTGATTTTGGTTTTATTTCTGCACTTTCATTTTTAGCAGTTTTCTTTTTTTTCTCTTTATTGCTGCGTTCTTTTGGCAGTGTTGCAATTTTTTTAGGTTTGGTATTTCCCGATAGCAATTCATTCAGGTGATACAAACGGCTATGATCAATGGGGATTTTAAGTAAATCTTCTTTTGAAACAATTTTATTGTACATCAAAGCATCTGCAAAGATGGCAGCTTTGTACATTTTTTTTGTTTGTTCATTAACCATTAACTCAAAATCATACAATTCGTTCAAATAGGTCTTTACACGTTTTCCGGCAGAAACGATGTCGATCTGGTCGAAAATATAATTTGAAACAGCTTGTAAACCTGGCATAAAATAATCTCTGCCAGCTGTTACACGGTTTTTGATCAATTGATTGGAATCGCTTGAATTCTGCCTGAAAATATTGGATAACTGTAATCTGAATTTTTCGGAAACCGGCTGCAATTCATTGATTTTTTCAAGCAACCCAGCAGCAAAGTTTTGGTATTTATATTTTACAGACTTTGCCTCTTCATTTTTATAAGAATCCGAATGGTATTTGGCACTTCGGTAAAGATTTTCGAAGTTGAAACATTGAGTTATATATTTCTGCGTATACAACAATGATTCTGATTCAGCAATGGATTGCAGATCGCCTTGTTGCTCTTTTGTTTTTGAATAATTGGCAACTTTTTCATCAACATGCAAGGACTTGAAATTTACCTTGGATGCTAATACCAATCCTTCTAATGAACGAAGGCGTGAAAGGGCAACGTAAACCTGACCAGGTGCAAATGCTTCGCCAATATCAATGATGGCTTTTTCAAAAGTCAAGCCCTGACTTTTATGAACCGTTATGGCCCAGGCGAGTTTGATAGGGAATTGTGTAAATGTTCCAATAACTTCTTCTTCAATTTCGTTGGTGAGTTCGTTGAGTACATAGCGTACATTCTGCCATTCGTAGCGCTCAACGGTAATAATATCATTGGATTCAGCAAGCTTAACCTTTATACTTTCAGAAGTAATTTCGTGGACAATACCTAATTTTCCATTGTAAAAAAGATGTTCTCCTGTTGGGTCATTTTTGATAAACATAATCTGAGCACCTGTCTTCAATACTAAGTCTTTCTCAACGGGATACATCATCTCGTTGAAATCGTCCTGAATAATGGCTTCGTAAGTATGTGTTTTCCCATTGAGATTAAAGAGTGTATTGTCATTTTGCTCGGCTGCTTTTCGATTGTGGGTCGTTAATGTAATATAGTTATCAGTAGCCGATGGCCGAAATTGAGGATTGTAATACTTGTTTAATAAGGCTTCATCTTCTTTGCTTACGCTGTTGTTTCGGAGATTGTTCAATAAATTGATAAATATAGCATCATCCTGACGGTAAATTTTATCAAGTTCAATATACAAGGGTTTATTATAAGCCAAGGCTCTTGCATCGAAAAAATTCATACTGTGATAATACTTGCTCAGCAATTCCCATTCATTGTCTTTGACTACCGGTGGCAATTGGAGTAAATCACCAATAAATAATATCTGAACACCACCAAAAGCTTGGTGGGATGAACGCCTTACATAGCGCAATACAGCATCCATGGCATCCAGTAAATCGGCACGCAACATACTTACCTCGTCAATAATCAGTAATTCCATTTCCCGTATAAGCTTGCGTTTATTTTCACGCATTTGCATGTTTTTAATGATGGATTGCGCATCGTTTACTTTAAAGTATAAAGGGGTAGCTGCACCCAGGCTAACAGGTACAAAGTTTCCGAATGGAAGCTGGAAAAATGAATGTATGGTAACACCAGCTGCATTGATGGCCGCAATCCCGGTAGGGGCAACGACGACAGCTTTTTTATGTGTTTGTGCAATAATGTGTTTTAAAAAAGTAGTTTTCCCGGTTCCGGCTTTTCCGGTTAAAAAAACATGACGATCGGTATGGTTTACAAATTTAGCTGCCAACTCGGCTTGATGAAGCAGAATATTTCCCAAGGTATTTAAATAATAAGGTTTTCTTTGATTACAAAAGTAAAGATTTTTTTTTCTCATTTCGTATTAATTTTTAGTATTTTTGTGAACATAGAAAATAATGCAAAACCATGGGGAAATTTTATATCATCATTTGTATATGGGGATTGCTTTTATTTAATGGTTTACTTACTGCCCAAATTACGCTTACTACAACTACCCAAATCAATACCGTTTGTAATGGGAATCCATGTTTTTACAATGGTCCAAAGATTCTTATCAATGAAGTAATGCTTACACCTTCTGTAGGGGATGGTTCAATCTATGGGCAAGCTTCGGGCACTGCTTGTGAGGGCGAATGGATAGAATTGTATAATCCGGATATTTGCCAATCTATTGATATTTCTTGCTTTTTTCTGGGTAATAATTCAAAAGACAACAATGTAAATTATCCGGGTGGCTTTGTAATTCCAAGTGGAACCATCGTACCTCCCAGAGGTTTTGTAATTATAAGAGGGATTAAAGCACCGGCTGTTCCATCAAATCTTTTGTTGCAAAACGGTGGAAAAACCATTGAAATAATTGTAAATTCAAGCTTATCTTCTCATGTTTGTATTGGGAGTGGCATTCGATTGTGGTTTCCAAATGCAGGCGGTTGGTTTGCTTTTTACGATAATAATGGTGTACCTCAGGATGCTATTTCCTGGAATTCGCAAACAAATTCATGTATGAGTTGCTTGCCATGCAATCCTCAAGTTTCAGGCTGCGGTTATTCAGGTAGTCTGATAGCTTACGATAATTTCCCTGTTAACAAAAAAAATTATATTACAACTTTAAATCCTGCAGGCTCAGGCAATGTGGGGCTATCTTTCAGAAGAATACCTGATGGGGGAAACTGGGTATCTACACCTTCAGCACCTACCTATGGAACTTGCAATGCAGCTTGTATTCCTCCTCCTATCATAACCTGTAATGGAAAAGCGGTGGTTACTGCTTCAGGTGGTCAGCCCCCCTATACTTACCATTGGAATGATCAGCAATTAACTACAACTGCTACTGTAACAGGTTTGTGTGCTGGTACTTATACTGTAATTGTTAAAGATGCCAACTTGCTGACTGCATCTAAAAGCGTTGTAATAACTAATTTAGAATTATTACCTTCAATTACAACAACAAGTATAAGTTGTAAAGGAGGAAACAATGGAAGTATAAAAGTATTGCCAGTCAATGGTACAGCTCCCTATACCTATTTATGGAACAATGGAGACACAACTTCCACTCTTCAAAATCTTGTAGCTGGAAATTATTCAATTTCAATTGTTGATACCAATGATTGCAGGCTGGATACCAATGTTATTTTACCTGATAACCCACTTAATTTAACTGTAGGGGTAAATAAACCGACGATCTGTTCAGGAAACAGGGTTCAGTTAACTGCAACTCCATCAGTAGGAGGTGGAAGTTTCACCTGGTCGCTTGGCAATCAGCACACAGCTTCAATCAATGTGGTGCCTCCTATTACTTCATCTTATTCTGTTTATTATACCATAGCAGGATGTGCAGCAAAAGATACAGCTATCGTTACGGTTCTTCCTTCTCCCATTGCCTCTATAAAAGCATCCTCCAATACTATTATGATAGGCGATTCTGTGGTTTTAACTGCTTCGGGTGGGCTCAGTCTGCTTTGGAACAATGGGAACTCAAGCAATTCAATGATAATGTATCCTGTTGTGGATGTCGTTTATTGTGTCGTAGCTTCAAATAATAATAATTGCTATGATACAGCTTGTATCAAGATAAAAGTTAAAGGTGTATCAACTTTGTACGTCCCTAATTCGTTTACACCCAATGGAGATGGTCTCAACGATTTCTTTTTTGTACCCTGTACCCATATCGAAACCTTCCATCTGATTATTTTTAATAAATGGGGTAATCTATTGTTTGAAACCAATGATTTTAACATTGGATGGGATGGAAAATATTCTGGAGAATTAGTGCCGGAAGGCGTTTATGTATACTCTATTATAGCTATCGGTGAAGATGGTGTGAATTATCGCAGATTGGGGCATCTTACGGTCCTATGGTAGTTGTAAATTAACCTTATAAAGATTTTTAATCTGAATAAGAGGGCTTACGATTGTCTGATTAAGCTTTGTTAAGAAATGCAACCAAGTTACCCACTGCTATACTTCTATGACTGATTTGATTTTTTTGTTCAAGCGTCATTTCGGCAAAAGAAATTGAAAATCCATCGGGCATAAAAATAGGATCGTAGCCAAAGCCATCATTGCCATGTTTTTCGGTGAGTATTTTCCCATTTACACATCCTTCAAAAAAGTATTCTTTTCCTTCCAGTATCAGTGATATAACCGTTCGAAAACGGGCTTTGCGATTATTAATACCTTGCATTTTCTGTAATACTTTGTCGATATTGTCCTGAAAACTGCAGCCTTCGCCAGCATAACGTGCCGAATAAACACCGGGTTCACCATCGAGGGCTTCTATTTCAAGTCCTGTATCATCGGCAAAACAATTCTTTGCAAACTTATTGAAAATAGTTTGAGCCTTTTGTGAAGCGTTCCCTTCTAAACTGTCTTGTGTTTCGGGGATTTCATCATAGAAATTGAGGTCGCTGAGGCTCAGCAAATGAAAATCGTTTTGTATTAAAGGACTTATTTCTTTGATTTTGTGTAGGTTGTTGGTGGCAAAAACTAATTCCATGAATTCATATTTTTTTCCAAAATTAATGATTATTTTTGTTTCATTAAAAAATTTATATCATGAGCATAAAAGGGACAAAAACAGAAAAAAACCTGCTGAAAGCATTTGCAGGCGAATCGCAGGCAAGAAACCGTTATCAGTTTTTTGCTAAACAAGCCAAAAAAGAAGGCTATGAACAAATAGCTGCTATGTTTGAAGAAACAGCTATGCAGGAACAGCAACACGCAAAAATCTTTTTCCGCTATTTGGAAGGCGGTGTTGTTGAAATTACGGCTTCTTATCCAGCCGGAATGATTGCTACCACAACCGAAAATCTTAAAGCTGCTGCTGAAGGCGAACACGAAGAATGGGTAGATTTGTATCCTGCTTTTTCAAAAATAGCCGAAGAAGAAGGCTTTAAAAAAGTATCCATGTCGTTCAAACTGATTGCTGCCATCGAAAAAGAGCATGAAGAACGTTACAAAAAATTATTGAACAACCTTGAAACTGATAGCGTTTTTAGGAAAGATTCTAAAGTAATGTGGGTTTGCCGCCAATGCGGTCATGTACATTATGGTGAAAAAGCTTTGATGAACTGCCCTGTTTGCGAACATCCTCAGTCTTATTTTGAAATGAAAGCTGAGAACTACTAGGATAGGATTTTTTGTAATAATTCTATCTATATGGAAGCAAAAAAATCAGTCAGGAAAACTACCTGACTGATTTTTTTATTTTATTAAGTCGTTAAACCATATAAATTTACTGAATAATTATTTTATCAACAAAATAGCTGGATTTGCTTTTTAACATAATGTTATACATGCCTTTATGGATATTTTTTGTTGGAATATCAAATTTTGAATTCCCGCTTAATTTCTTCACAAACAATTGCCTTCCCTGCAAATCAAATAAGCTTATTGTAAATTCTTCGTTCTGGCTGAAAGCATTTAAATCAACTGTAAAATAATCCTGTGTCACTGGATTAGGATAAATTTTGAAATGCTTGTTGTCATTTTCCGAAAGATTACTCATCAATGAATAGAGTTGCGATTTTGGAACCACTTCTGCCCATTGATTGGCACTGCTCCATCCAAGTAAACAATTGGCAAGTTGGCTGGTGTTTGTATTAAAATAATCAATACGAATATCATATTTTTGCCATGCATTGAATGGAATTTGATAGGTAGAAGTATTGTAAGCATTGTTGTTCCATTTATCAATAATTAGCTGGTTGTCAATCCATAATCTCATTCCTTGATTGGAAGCTAAATACAAAGTATAGATTTCGTTAAATCTTGGTTCTATTTTGCCTAACCATTTTGTTGAAAAATTTATTGGGTTTATGCTAGCTCCTAAGCTAGATTGTAAATAATCGAAATTGATGGTTGTATCTATCCTGCTTATTTTCAGGGTATCCATATTGATTCCGTTATAATAGGATGCACTTAAACCGTCGCCATTGCCATTTTGTATTGAATTTGACTGCAGAAAGGTAAATTTGTTAAAACTCAGGTTGTTTGTACTTTGGTTGATATATACCTTAAAAGTGTGAAGTCCAACAGTAAGGTAAACGTTTTTAGAGACGATGGCCCAGTTGCCAGTATTGGATATCGAAAAAATTCCCGTTTTGTCAACACCATCTATCTCAAAATGGAATTTTACAGTATTGCCAGAAGTATTTAAACGGGCCTGTAACTGATACGTTGCTGTAGTGTCAACAAATATAGAATATAGCATCCATTCTCCTGTATTGGTATTGTAAACGTCATAACCACCTTCCGAGCAAACTTCTATATCCACACCTTCTGTTGGCCTGTATTGATTTCCTTGGTTAACAATATCACTGTCATGATAAGCAATACCTTCGCCGCCTAAATCAAAATTTTCGGCTTCAACCACTCCGGGGATATGTTGGATATTTCCAAAAGAAGCATTGTGATTTTCAACTCCAAAAACCTGAAATTCATAAATACGTGCAGCATTATCGCTGCCCGAATTGCTAACAACTAATCTAACGTTACGAGCACTGCAAGGTGCAAAAGATCTGTCAGTAATATTTGAGGTATTCCCAACCACAGAATCAATGGTAATCCAATTGCTTCCGTTTTTCCTTTGCAACTGAAAATCTTTTGTAATATAGTTGGTTGATTCACTTCCGGCATGAACTACTCTCCATCTGCAGATTTCAAGAGAATCGCCCATATTTACTTCCAGCCATTTATTTCCAGCCACATTGTGGCACCATTTTGTTGCTTCATCTCCATCAATTCCCATGGCAGGCGTTTCGGTGGTTGCACATTGTCCAGAACCCGTTGCTGTTTTGTTCAACGTATTGTTTTTGTTACAACTGCTTGTAATTATAGTATCCTGTGCGGGTATATCCAATATGTCACTTGCAACAATTATATCATCATTTTCGTTATTAGCCAATGTTGCAGCAAAAATAGCCACCTTATTGTTTACTGGTAAAATTAATTCTGTAGCATTCGCGGGGATTGGAATGCAGAATTTAAATAAATAAACAAAAGAATAAGGCTCATTGATATTTGTAAGACCATTGTGCCTGTGCGTTCCAACCCAGGCTGTATTATCTGTTTTGAAAAAACTGCTGGAATATTTACCACCTGCTTGACCTAAAAAGCTGGAGAAATAGGGGATTTTCAAAGTGTCGGGAATTCCATTCACATAAAAAATAGCTTGCTGATCACCAGATGAAGATGCACAAAGCAAATACAGCTTTTTAAAGGGAATGCTATGATTCAATGGAATCTTATTGCCATTGCATCGAATAATATTTTTAGCTGTTGTATATTTAGGTCCCATTTTAAACGCTATTCCGTCTGCCCAAATGGTATCGGGCAGTAATTCTGCAGGATAAGTAATTTTGTTTCCATCAAAATCTCCATCCAGTCTGGTAGTATCATACGTAATTGCATCATCACCATAAAAAAGCTGAACAGGTTGACTTATCGGCAAAACAACAGGATTTGAAGTAGGTGCAAGTTTAACACTGAAAGTCTTGGGTTGAAAAGGAGTCATATTAAAACTTAAGGAGTCTCCGGAAAAATTTACGCTTCCTATAACTTCTTCAATTCCGTTTAATTCATTGGCTGATAGTATTGTAGTACAAAATTTTATCCTGATATTGTTGGCTGCTTGCCCTTTTGTTTCATAAACCCTCACAACGATATCATCCGTATTTTCTGCTTTCTTGAATGCTTTAATGGCAACTTGATTGCTACTCACGCTGGCAATGGAAAAACTTTTTCCTAAATTACCCGAATGTTTGGGAGCTTCATAGGCAATCAAGGGTTGGTTTAATTTGTCGGCTTCCCATACGGTATTGGCATCTGAATATTTTGCATTGTGTCCATACAAAGCATAGGTAAATACTTGTTTGTATAAATCCTGATTTTGTTGATACGTATAATTTGAACTTACACCAGGCGTATGGATAAGCGTTAAACGAAGTGTATTGTTTGCCGGTTTATCCCAGCCATATTTACAATCGTTGAATACCGAAACGCCATAAGAACTGTCAGCATTCGTAATATCAGCCCATTGTTGGGCAGGAACCTCATATTTGGAGGAAGTGTTGTTGGAACGTTGAATAGCACCTAATCCCAAATCGTATGTTGCCATTGGATTAGAAACCGATAAAGGAAATATTGCTTTTAATAAAGTGTTTTTTGTTTGCCAGTTTACATCGTTTACAATATCAATTCTCTCCTTGGGCCCCCAATTCGTTAAGCGAATGTATTCTTCAAATGTTGAGCCATTTTTTATTCTTGTAATTTTAAGGGATACTCTTAAAATGCCATTTTCAACAATACTAAACGAAGGAGTACCGTCTACATAATTCTGAGGCGTAACATTGATGGCATTGTAAAGGATTTCCCAGGAAGGCCAGGTACTGGATTGGTCGGTAAACATCCCCAGCCTGATAGGGGTGCTCAGTAACTCTTTGTTGCTGTATCTTTTATCCTGTATAGATGAAACATCGCCACTGGCATTGATGGTAATTTTATAAATGGCATTTTCGATATTGGTATTGCTTACTACCAGATTTGTAGTAAAGCTTGAAGATGTTACTGATGGCCTTATATCAAACACTTCATAACTCATGGGTTTGACAGTGGCTGCAAAAATAAATTTAAGTCTGCCGTTTGCAAATGATAGGATTTGAGCTGGAACTTCTATCCCCAATGCATTGTAAACTCTGATATAATTGGGTGAAGTTGATGCTGAAATATAGGCTTCAACGATATCTTCTCTTTCGATTGAAAGTTGGTTGTATACAACAATTGCATTCCCCAGGGTTTGTGTATTGAGTCCTTTGATAACTCCACCTGAAGCATTGGTCATGGTAGTGGCAAATTCGTTTTGACAAATTACTTCATCGTTCCACGAAAAAGTATAGGCAGCTGGCAAACTGGTTCCGGTTAAATCATCATGAAACTGATGCCAGATTAATTTTGTCCAGTTTTGATTCAGTTCATTGGCGGGGTATGTTAAACCGCCCAACCATTGAGCAATAACAGCACTGCGTTCGCAAGCACTTCCTAATAATTCATTTTTGCGATTCCAGCGTTTCATGGCTGTTTGTGAAGTATAGCATCCGGTACCATGTGTTGCCATTAATAACTCACCATTGTAAAGCGTAAAATCAGGATATTGTGCTGTCGTGAAACTTTGGTACAACGAATCGGATGCAGCAGCTATAATTTTCAGCGGCCCTGAACCGTTGATGCTCGTTTGAAGCCATAATACTGAAGTAGAATCAGGTGAACCTCCCTGATCTCCGGTTCCATAATAACGATAAGCGACATAATGACCACTGGATGTTCCCATACTGTTTACCGTAGTTAACAAGCTGCTGCTATTGCTCAAATCTGTCGTGATTTTTGTAGTATATCCTCCTGGATTAAGGGCCGCCATAATTTGAGATCCATCTACTCCTTGCCATATCCCAAAATCAAAGGGTACTGTTACAGAGGAACCCCAGGAGAGTTTTTGAGATGAAAATCCTAATAAGCCACAATGTTTGGCTATCGTTGGCAAGGTATAGCCAAAACCAAAACAATCAGGCAAGAAAATATCATAGCTTTTTTTCCCAAATTCTTTTTTGTAATGATTCTGACCCAATAATATATTCCTGAAAAAGGACTCAGGAGAAGGGATAATAACATCCGTCGCATCCATCGAACTTCCTGTAATATGCCATCTGTTTTGAGCAATGTAATACTTTAAAGTATCATAGTATTCAGGATAGTAC
Source organism: uncultured Bacteroides sp. (assembly GCA_964496885.1). GTDB lineage: Bacteria > Bacteroidota > Bacteroidia > Bacteroidales > JACABE01 > JACABE01. The sequence goes on from CAZCBG010000084.1 coordinate 10,420, forward strand.
TCCTTTGCCCACATATATTTGATAGCACCTTCAAAATTAAATTTATAAGTAGGGTATTTTCTAAATAATGCAAAATTATCGAGTAAGGTTTTTTTTACCATGTCCTTAATGGAAGCTTGAACGGTCCAGTTCCATTGAGAATCAAAATGGGCAGTTGATACCATATGCACAGTTTTTGTCTGAGAATGTCCAATACTTGACAGTAGAAAGGCAAAAAGAAATACAAAAATTCGGATAGGTCTTTTCATAATAAATTGCTTTATATTATTAGATTTTGAACAGTATCATTATTTTAATTCTACAAAAACTGGCAAATGATCAGATAAGTATTTACATTGATAAGAATCTGTCAATACCCTGTATTTGATAACGTTATATTTGTTGAGAAAAAAATAGTCGATTCTTAAAGTTAGGGGTTTGCAAAATTCGAAAGCATTGAATGTACCTTCATACTTGTCAACCTCTTTTTGATACAAATACTTTGCATCTTTCAATTTGGAGGAAATATATTGTATGGGTTCTTTTTCAGGAGACATATTAAAATCGCCCATCAAAACGAGGGGGTGGTTTTCTATATTGAGATTTTTAATTTTTTCGATGATTAATCTTGAACTGTTTTTTTGAGCTGTTTCGCCAATATGATCAAAGTGGGTGTTGAAAATCCAGAACTTCTCGTGTGTTTTTTTATTTTTGAACAATGCATAGGTGCATATTCTAATACAAGCTGCATCCCACCCTTTAGAAACCCTATCAGGCGTTTCCGAAAGCCAGAAACTAGCACTTTGTATCACTTCATACTTATCTTTCTTGTAAAAAATTGCACTGTATTCTCCCTGGGTCTTTCCATCATCTCTTCCTATCCCTAAATGATGGTATTCTGGTAAACAACTGTCAAGATAAGCTATTTGAGTTGACAGACCTTCTTGAATACCAATGATATCCACATCGTAAAACCTAAACATTTCAGCAATCTTATCTTTGCGCAATCGCCATGCATTATCGCCATCATAATTATTTTCGTAGCGGAGATTATAGGTAATTAATTGAATGTTTTGACAATGAACTACAAAAATGCTGATTGAAAAAACAAGCAGAAAACTAAGTACTGTTTTTTTCATGTGTGTGTGTGTTTAATTTGTCACATGGAATACGTCATATAATATCATTCTCGATTTTTATGAATATTTTACTTATGGCTATTTCATATGTTATATAAATTATTAGATTTCAAAAATATAAATAATATTAAGTAAAACAAACTAAATAACATATATTTTATTAGCAAAAGCTGTTTAAAAAAATACTACCTTCGTAAAAAAAACGAATCATCATATAG
>CAZCBG010000084.1:11855-14591 GCA_964496885.1 uncultured Bacteroides sp.
GCAAAAGCTGTTTAAAAAAATACTACCTTCGTAAAAAAAACGAATCATCATATAGTATTTTCCTTTGAAAAGTATATTGTTAAAATACTGGGGTTATAGTCATTTCCGACCCATGCAGCAAGAAATTATTCAATCTGTGTTGGATGGGAAAGATACATTGGCATTGTTACCTACGGGTGGAGGGAAATCCTTGTGCTTTCAAATACCAGCCCTGATGCTGCCCGGTATCTGTGTGGTGATATCTCCTTTGATTGCATTGATGAAAGATCAGGTGGAACATCTCTGCAAAAGAGGAATCAATGCAAAAGCAATTTATTCGGGTATGCACCCCAACGAAATTGCAATTATACTTAACAATGCTGTATATGGTGATATAAAATTGCTGTATGTATCGCCTGAGCGTTTGCAGACGGATGTATTCCGTGAGCATTTTAAAAAGATGAAAGTGAATCTCATTGCTGTTGACGAAGCCCATTGTGTTTCTCAATGGGGTTATGATTTTCGGCCACCTTATTTGAAAATTGCTGATATCAAAGCACTTACGCAAAATGTTCCCTTGCTTGCCCTTACAGCCACTGCCACTCCCGAAGTAGTTGAAGATATTCAAAATAAATTGGAATTCAAGCAAAGGAATGTATTTCAAAAAAGTTTTGAACGTAAAAACCTGACTTATTTTGTCATTCAATCTGACGATAAGCAATCCCGACTACTTCGGCTCATCCACAAGCAAAAAGGAAGTGGCATTGTTTATGTAAGGAGCCGTAAAAAAACAATTGAAATTGCCAGTTTCCTGATCAAAAATGGCATTAAAGCTGCCTATTACCACGCTGGACTGGATACTAAAATCCGCAACGAACAACAAAAAATCTGGACCCAGAGTTCCAACTGTATCATAGTTGCTACCAATGCATTTGGAATGGGAATTGACAAACCTGATGTGCGTTTTGTGGCCCACCTCGATTTGCCTGATTCATTGGAAGCTTATTTTCAGGAAGCGGGCAGGGCTGGAAGAGATGAACTGCCTGCATTTGCTGTAGTTTTATATGATAATGCCGATGTATTGGCCCTTGATCAAAACTATCAGAACGCTTATCCCGAAAAAGATTATATCAAAAATGTTTACCAGTCCCTTTGCAATTATTTTCAGATACCCTTGGGGAGTGGAAAGGATCAGCGTTTTGAGTTTGATTTACGCGATTTTTGTGATCAGTATCGTTTCAATATTTTGAATGCTTATAATTCGTTGAAATTTCTCGAAAAAGAAGGATATATTGTGCTCAACGAAGATACTAATCAATCTTCTGTCATTCATTTTACCATCGGTAAAGAAGACTTGTATCGTTTTCAGATCGAGAACCCAACGACAGATAATTTTATTAAAATCATACTTCGGTCGTATGGTGGTGTTTTTAATGATTTTGTCAGAATCAGCGAAGTGGAAATTGCCAAACGCAGCAATACGGATGTGGAAAAAGTTCAAAAAATGTTGAATTTATTGGTAAAAATGCAGGTACTTAATTATGTTCCACAAAGAAACAAACCTTTTATTACGTATTCAATTGAAAGAATAGATACAAATAGTATTTTCTTGTCGAAAGAAACCTATGAATTCCGAAAAATAAATGCCCTTAAACGCATCGAAGCTGTGAAAGAATATGTGGATACTCCAGCCAAATGCCACAACCAATTTTTGTTGGAATATTTTGGTGAATGCAATTCCAAACGTTGTGGTAATTGCGATATTTGTATCGAACGCAATAAAATGGAACTCAATGAATATGAATTTGATACTATTCTCCAACAATTAAAACCATTGTTGAAAACCAATAAGTATACGGTAGAAGCATTGGTTCATGCCATCGAATTTGATGAGGATAAAATTATTAAAGTCTTACAATGGTTACTCGACAATGATAAAATCCGTAAAGTTGGGGATATGGAATATGAATGGGGGAGATGAAGCAAAAAAACGATTCGAAGATAATCTAATTAATAAATAATGGCTTAAGTTTAAAATACTGTGTAAATATATAAAAAAATCGCTATAAAAAGCTGGTTAGAAAGAGGATATGTCTTAAAACAAATGTTTGCTTTGTCATTCCGAACGTTAGTGAGGAATCTCATAAAATAAATGGATGAGATGCTTCCTTCGTCAGCATGACAAAAGAAGATGATGAGCTGCTTTCTTCTTCAGCAAGACAAAAGAAAAACTTCAAATTTTAAAATACTAAGGTTTTATGTTTATTGTTTATATAAATATCAACGTTGAATTAAACATCAAACTAATTGATTAATAATAATTATCCAAATGAAACTTCCTGAATCTTTTTATGTACAGCAAGATGTAGTTCAAATTGCAAAGGATTTATTGGGAAAATACCTTTACACCTCTATTGATGGTGTGCTAACTTCAGGTATCATCACCGAGACAGAAGCTTATGCAGGTATTACCGACAAAGCATCTCATGCTTATGGCGATAGACGGACCCAACGAACCGAAGTTATGTATCATCAAGGAGGCCTGGCTTATATTTATTTATGCTATGGAATGTATTCATTGTTTAATGTTGTGACCAATGTAAAGGGCATTCCTCATGCTGTTTTAATTCGTGCAATGGAACCTAAAGATGGAATTGAAGCAATCAAAAAAAGATGCAATCAATCAGACCTCTTGAGATATCCAATCAATGGACCGGGTAAGCTTTGCAAAGCATTAGGCATTCATTATTCGCTCTC
>CAZCBG010000085.1:0-3790 GCA_964496885.1 uncultured Bacteroides sp.
TTAAAAATGATATTGAAAAAATTGTAATCGTAAACAAAGAAACTGCTGAAATTTATATCAAGAACGAAAGTGTATCCAAAGACACTACCTATAAAAACATTAAACCTGAAGGTTTTAGTAGTACTTTTAAGGGTAAAACTTTTTACATTTACAAATTTGTTACATTAGATGGTTTCCAAAAAGACATAGCCAATCTACAGAATAAAATAATATTACAGGATACAATCGGAAAAACTGAAGCAGAAAAACAACTCATTTTAAACAGAGATCCTGTTGCTATTACTCCAGAGAATCGCAGAGACTGGGGAAGTGAAATATTTGGTTTTATTTGGCCTTTTCTTATTCTTATAGTTATTTGGATTGTATTTATGCGCATGATGGGCAAAGGAAGTGGCGGAGGTCAGATATTTAATATAGGCAAATCAAAAGCTCAACTATTCGATAAAGATACAAGTGTAACTATTAATTTTCAAGATGTTGCAGGACTGGAAGAAGCTAAAACTGAAATTATTGAAATAGTTGACTTTTTAAAAAATCCTACAAAATACACTGAATTAGGTGGAAAAATTCCTAAAGGAGCTTTATTGGTAGGCCCTCCGGGTACTGGAAAAACGCTTTTAGCCAAGGCAGTTGCAGGTGAAGCTAAAGTTCCGTTTTTCTCAATCTCAGGTTCTGATTTTGTTGAAATGTTTGTAGGCGTTGGAGCTTCAAGGGTTAGAGACTTGTTTAAACAAGCCAAAGAGAAAGCTCCATGTATTATTTTTATTGATGAAATAGATGCAATTGGCAGGGCAAGAGGTAAAAATGCGATGACAGGTGGTAATGACGAAAGAGAAAATACGCTGAATCAGCTACTTACTGAAATGGATGGATTTGCAACCAATGCTGGGGTAATTATTTTAGCAGCAACCAATCGTGCTGATATTTTAGATAAAGCCTTAATGCGAGCCGGAAGATTTGACCGTCAAATTTATGTTGAACTACCAGACTTAGAAGAAAGAAAAGCAATTTTCATTGTTCATATGCGGAATCTTAAAAATGATCCTAATCTTAACGTAGAATTCCTTGCGAAACAAACGCCTGGTTTTTCTGGGGCTGATATAGCTAACGTATGTAATGAATCTGCTTTAATAGCTGCACGTAAAGGCAAAAAAATAATCGAAAAACAAGACTTCTTAGATGCGATTGATAGAATCGTTGGAGGATTGGAGAAACGAAATAAAATCATCTCATTAGATGAAAAGAAAGTAATAGCTTTCCACGAAGCTGGTCATGCTTCAATCAGCTGGTTGCTCGAACATGCACATCCTTTGGTCAAAGTAACTATTGTACCAAGAGGGAAGGCATTGGGTGCAGCCTGGTATTTACCTGAAGAACGTCAAATAACCACTTCAGAACAAATGCTGGATGAAATTACGGCTGCTTTGGGGGGACGTGCAGCTGAACAGGTAACCTTTGGAAAAATCTCTACAGGTGCTTTAAATGACCTCGAAAAAGTAACCAAACAAGCCTATGCTATGGTTGTTTATTTTGGATTAAATGATAAAATTGGAAACATTAGTTATTATGACTCTACAGGCCAACAGGAATATGCCTTTTCAAAACCTTATAGTGAAAAAACTGCTGAATTAATTGACCAGGAGATTCACCTTTTAATCGAAACTGCTTATCAACGTGCGATTAAATTACTGGAGGATAATAAAGAAAAATTAAATGGTCTTGCTTCAGTTCTGATTGAAAAAGAAGTAATTTTCAGGGAAGACTTGGAATTAATTTTTGGAAAAAGACCTTTTGAAAAAGACAAAGAAGTTGATTTGATGTTTCAGGGATATAATAATAACAGTACTTCAACTACAATTGCAGTAGAAAAGCCAAAAGAGCTTACTGAGAACAATACTGTTGATGATTCATCAGATAAGGTTAATGAGTAATTATTTGCTGCATTTCTATAAAAAACCTATAGTCGTGGCGAACGCTCATAACTTTAACCCTAAAATGAAAAAGAAAGTGTTTTAAAAATAAACAGGATGAAAGAAAGCACATCAAAAGAAAGAGTACTTAAACAAATTAGAGATGCATTAATTGACAAATCTGACAATCCGTTTCAAGATATTGATTTTGAATCATCTGTATATAATGACTTTACTGAATCTTTAGATATTACTTTTGCGGAAGCATTCAATGCTGTTTCTGGAAACTTCGTTTACTGTGACAGTGAAAGTGATTTTGTTTCAAATTTTAATCAGATAGCTAAGAATTGCAATTGGAGTAATCTTTATTGTATTGATAATGATCTGAATGCTATATTAAAAGATGCAAAGCCAACAATTTCAAGTACAGAAAAAGATTTTTTTAATCTAAAAGTTGGTATCACAAAGTGCGAATTTTTAATTGCACGTTTAGGAAGTATTATGGTATCATCTAAACAAATGTCAGGGCGAAGAATGAATGTTTATCCTGAAATTCACGTTGTAGTTGCATATACCTCACAATTGGTGGATGATTTAAAACAGGCATTAAAACTTATCAGACTTAAATATGACACCATTCCCTCTATGATTTCACTCATAACAGGCCCAAGCAGAACTGCAGACATCGAAAAAACATTGGTTATGGGGGCTCATGGGCCAAAGGAACTTTATGTTTTTTTAATTGATGATGGTATTTAATTTATACAGTTAAATATGGAAGATAAATGGGTACTTATATACACTTCTTCGCAACTATATGAAATTGAGTTAATAAGTGGCATGTTGTTTGAAAACGATATTGAATCATATATCATCAATAAACAAGATTCAGCTTACTTTATCGGTGAGATAGAATTACATGTGCAAATTGACAAAATCCTTAAAGCAAAACAACTTATTTCAAAATTTAATCAGAGTGAATAATTTTATCACAAGGACTATTACAGGTTCTCTTTTTGTAATTTTAATAGTAGCTTCTATCCTACTCAGCCATTATTTCTTTTCATTTGTATTTTTACTATTTTCAATACTTGGAATTGCTGAATTTTATTCAATTACTGGTAAAGAAGATATTAAACCACAGCTTTTGTCGGGTATTGTTATTTCAGTTTTGCTATTTTGTATTTCAGCTTATGTTTCAATAAGTAATGCTCATTTTAAACTCCTATTTTTAAGCATCCCCTTATTTTTTATTCCTTTTATAATTGAGTTGTTTAGAAATAAATCCAATGCGATTTCTAATATTGCTACAACCTTGTTGGGTATCTTTTATGTAGTTTTTCCTTTGTCTTTGCTCAATTTTATCCCTAATATATCTTTTGAATCGGGAATTTACAACAAGGGTATTTTGTTGGGCTATTTTATATTAATCTGGACCAATGATACATTTGCTTATTTAGTAGGAGTTAAAATTGGAAAAACTAGATTATTTGAAAGAATTTCACCAAAAAAATCATGGGAAGGAAGTATCGGAGGTTTATTTTTTAGTATGCTGGCTTCCTTTTTGCTTTCGCTTTTCTTTTCTGAATTAACAAGCATTATGTGGATAGGTATGGCTATCATTATTGTCGTATCAGGTACTTTGGGCGATTTAACGGAATCTATGTTCAAAAGGAATTTAAACATCAAAGATTCAGGAACTATCTTACCAGGACATGGAGGTATACTAGACAGATTAGACGCCTTGTTTATCTCTGCCCCTTTTGTGTTCTTTTATTTGACATTCATTAATTACATAGCCCATTAGTCATATTGTTTCAACAGCCATTCAAAGAAGTGTAATAATCATTCATTAAGCATTACTTTTCATTATTAACAAT
>CAZCBG010000085.1:3890-14488 GCA_964496885.1 uncultured Bacteroides sp.
GTAGTAATTGAAGAAGTGGAAGAAACTGAATATTTTAAAGACAGAAGATTGCAAATATCAGTATTTATGTCACCCAATGATGTACATGTAAATAGATATTCAATGAGTGGCATTGTAAAATATAGCAAATACCATCCTGGTAAGTTTTTAGTAGCCTGGCATCCAAAATCTTCCACCGAAAATGAAAGAACAACGATTGTAGTTGAAAACGAAAATGGAATAAATATTTTAACACGCCAGATAGCTGGTTTTGTTGCCCGTAGAATAGTTTGTTACTCCAAAAAAGGTGATATTGCCAAACAAGGTGAAGAACTCGGTTTTATTAAATTTGGTTCAAGGGTTGATTTGCTTTTACCTCTAGATGTCAAAGTTAATGTAAACATCAATCAAAAAGTGATAGGTGGAAAGACCGTGATTGCAAGTTTTAAATAAATCCAAAGATTTATATTTTAAAATCTGGCTCAACAGATAAAATCATACTTATATTTTGTGCAACTACGACTTGTTCTTTCATTTAATGTCGTAAGCTTAAAAAATAAAAAAAGCTGCATCTTTCGAAGCAGCTTTTTTATTCTAAGTAGCAAATAACTAAAGAATACCTTGATCTAACATTGCATTGGCAACTTTTAAGAAACCAGCAATATTTGCACCCTTTACATAATTTACATATCCGTCAGCTTGTTTACCGTTTTTTACACAAGCAGCATGGATATTTACCATAATGCTATGTAATTTTTCGTCAACTTCCTGAGCAGACCAGTTAAATTTCATTGAGTTTTGAGACATTTCTAAACCGGAAGTAGCAACACCACCAGCGTTAACAGCTTTTCCTGGTCCAAATAATAGTTTATTTTCCTGGAAAACTTCAACTGCTTCTGGAGTACAAGGCATATTAGCACCTTCAGCAACACAAATACAGCCATTTTTAACAAGCATAGCTGCGTCTTCTTTGCTAACCTCATTTTGAGTAGCACAAGGTAAAGCAACATCACATTTAACTTCCCATGGACGTTTTCCCTGATGGAATTGTGCATTAGGAAACTCATAAGAATATGGTTTTACGATATCCTGATTAGAGGCTCTTAATTCAAGTAAATAATCAATTTTTGCTCCTGAAATTCCATCTGGATCATAAATATAGCCATCAGGTCCAGAAATTGTAACAACTTTACCACCTAATTCAGTAATCTTAATAGCTGCACCCCAGCAAACATTACCAAAACCTGATAAACATACAGTTTTGCCTTTGAATGATTCACCTTTTGTAGCTAACATTTCTTTTGCAAAATATACTGCACCAAAACCAGTTGCTTCAGGACGGACTAAACTTCCACCCCAGTTAATTCCTTTACCTGTAAGAACACCAACGTGTTCCATCGTTAATTTCTTATACATTCCAAACAAGAATCCAATTTCGCGTCCACCAACACCGATATCACCTGCAGGAACGTCAGTTTCTGGTCCTATCATTCTCCATAATTCTAACATGAATGATTGACAAAAACGCATTACTTCATTGTTTGATTTTCCTTTAGGATCAAAATTTGAACCACCTTTTCCACCACCCATTGGTAAAGTAGTCAAACTATTTTTAAAAATTTGTTCAAAACCTAAGAATTTCAAAATACTTAAGTTAACACTAGGGTGAAAACGCAAACCACCTTTGTAAGGTCCTATTGCATTGTTGAACTGTACTCTGTAACCTAAGTTAACTTGTACTTTACCATTATCATCAACCCAAGGCACTTTAAATGCTAAAAGTCTGTCTGGTTCAACAAGTCTGTCGATAATACCAGCTGCTTCAAATTGTGGATTTTCGTTTACCACTTCTTCTAATGATTCTAAAACTTCCCGAACTGCTTGTAGATATTCTACTTCACCTGGATGTTTTTTTTCCAGATCGTTCATTATTTTCTCTAAGTTCATTTTTAAATGTTTAAATGTTTAAATGTTTATGTACAAAAACTTGTTTAAAAAATAACAATGTTAATTAAATAACAATGCAAAATTACATTTAATTAATTGACTAAAAAAAAAATTACCCAATTATTTTTCAAAAATATGAAAAATAATTTAAGTGAAACACTTAATTAAAAAAAATAAAAAGTTGAATTATTCATTTATGCCAGTAAATGATTGTTTTAGAACAATCCCTTTATTTTTCTTCCCATCAATTTTAATAATAAGTGGGTTTGGGAATCTTAAATGCCGGATAAATTCATCTTCATAATAAGCTTCGATACTTGATAAATAATCAATATCGTAATATCCATCATTGATAAAAGGATTAATTGTAAAATAACCAACCCTGAATGAAGTTAGATTTTGAAAAAAATGAGTTCCTTGACTTGGATCTATTCTGTAATTTTCAAGTCCAGATTCAACAATCAGTCTTGCAGCAGATATTTGAGGCCATTTAACAGGAATACCTAACCAAGGATCACTGGAACCCCATCGACCAGGTCCAACCAAAATATATTGTTTTTCTTCTTTCAAAAACTGATCGTTCAACTTTCCAATATCATTGACCATTGCTTCACTTTTTGAAGGATCGAATGAATCGGGTTTAACATAAACGATATCGTAAACGTCCTCAATAATCCCATTTCCTAAGGCAGAATCGCAAATTATCAAAGCTTTTTCTTTCTCAATATCGCTCAAATCTTCTTTTAAGGTTTGATCATTGTCTACAATTGGACGAATTTGCAATAAATTGAATATTTTAGGTTGATTATCAGGAACATCCAAGTCAACGGCAAATTCAATTTCTACAGGTTTATTCATTTCACGTTGAGCTATTTCTAGAATATCTTTTAATATTTTAGCAAGAGGAAATGAATTATGGTTCAATATATTAGAAAATGTTATTAGTTTTTTCCCATCATGGTAAATACCATCTCTTAACATATTACTTTCAAAATCAAAAGTTGAAGCAATCATTTTAATTGAATTATCTTTTTCAGCCTCTTTAATTGAAAGTTTCAAAATATTAACACCATCATCTACACAAGGTTTAAAACTTTCTTTGTTCATATCCAATGCATAAAAATTTCTTTGGGTTTCCCTCAATGCCATATCAACAGACGATAGTTGGAGAACTTTTTGAGGATATTGAGGTGAAAACCGCAATGTATTTCCTCCATCTACAATATATTTCCCTAAGCCTAATGCAATGTTTACAATACCATCCTCTGGTTTTTCGGGTGCAATAGGGTAAAAATTTATAGAACGAGCTACACCTGAAATGGTTGGATAAAATCGATTGCCATATAGTTGGCCACAAACTTCTTGCAAAACAATGCCCATTTTTTCTTCATCAATTACATTTTTGGTAGCTGTCATGTAGGCTTTGCTATCTTTAAAATATACTGATGCATACACGCTTTTAATTGCAATGCTTAATTTCTCAATCATCGTACGTTCATCATGCAAATTAGGAATCATATAGGTAGAATAAATTCCTGCAAAAGGTTGATAATGTGAATCTTCTAATAAACTCGAAGAACGAATCGCAATAGGTTTTTTTACCACAGTTATAAATGCATATAAGTCTTCGTGAATACGGAAAGGTAAGCGAGCACCGACAAAACTTTGAAGTATTTCTTCGTTACTATTATCTGATAATGCAATTTTGAATAAATCATTGTCTTCCATAAACTCATCAAAAACATCTGTTCCTAATACAACGGTTCTAGGAATGGTTACAATTACATCATCGTATTTGTCGACCATTCTGTTTCGTTTAACCAAGGTATCAATAAAAGCCAATCCACGGGCTTTTCCACCAATAGAGCCACTGCCAATTCGTGTAAAAATAAGATATTCATCAAATTTATCACGATAAAAATCAGCTATTACACCTCTACCTTTATTGCTTCGATATCTGGCAATTGCATCAAAAATATAACGTCTTATTTCGTCTAAATCATTAAAATCTTCAAATCTAAGAATTTTAAGCATTTCTGCAATAGAGAAAAAGGCTCTTGCATTTAACCATTTTGAAAAATGGTTATTGCTTAAATGATAATAAAAAGAATCATCTGGTATATCAAATATATTATCTTGCAAATTTTTCAAGTCACTAACTCTTAAAACTTCAACCTGAGTTTCAGGATTTCTAAAAACGAAGTCGCCAAAAGAAAAATTATTTAGAATAAAATCTTTTAATTCGTGCGAATAGGTTTTTGAATTTTTATCTAAAAACCCAACTTTTAGCTCTTTAGCTTTAGAACTATTTTCAGCATCAGATGATTGAAGCAAAAATGGTAAATCTTTGTCATCATTCCTAACTAATTCACAGAATCGAATTCCAGCGTTTTTATTCATAACGCCATAGGTTTTAAAACTTATATCAGAAATAATCCCTAATAAATTGTTTCTATATTTTTCGTAAAAAGCAATGGCTTGTTCATAATTGGTTGCTAATAAAATTTTGGGGCGACCTCGCATACGTAACATTTTTTGATGCTCGTTCAGCCCTTCTGTCATAAATTTTAACGATTGTTTAAAAATCAATTTATATAAATTTGGCAAATAACTTGAATATAGTCTTACTGAATCTTCAACCAAAAGTAAACTTTGAACTCCAACTTCGTGTGAATCAAGTTCTACATTCATATTATCCTCAATCAGCTTTATAATTGCCAACATAATATCAGCATTACCCAACCAACTAAAAACGTAATCAATAGATGTTGTATCTCCAGAATCTAGTTTTAAAGAAACTTCACGAGAAAAAGGAGTAAGAACAACAATAGGCTTGAATGGATATTTTATTTTAATTTGTTTAGCAAAATCAAAAACATCTACATTCCCTAAATCTAACATTGTAATAATCAGATCAATCTGATCTTCATTTAACACATTGAAAGCTTGCTCTGCAGAGGAAACCTGAATAAAATGTGGAGGATATCTTAAATTTAAAGATACATATTCATTAAAAATTTGCTCCTCAATTCTACCATCTCCTTCCAAAATAAATGCATCATATTTGCTACATATAAGCAATACTTTACTAATCCGTTTGGTCATTAAATTATCAAATGATGTCTCTGTAAAATAAAACTTTTTAATATCTTTTACTTTTTTTTCTTTCTGCATTATTGGGTTTAAGCTATTTGTTATTATGTTATTAAGTTATTAAGCTATTAGGTTATTAAGCTATTAGACTATTGGAATTTAAGTAATATATTAAAATCATAATGTATAATTCCAGACTATATTATGACGATTGTCTATTGTTTACTGATCACTGTTCTTCCTCGTTATAACAGCCATACGTTTTTTACCGTCCATTTTTACATCCAGCGGTTCTTTAAATCTAATATGTTTAAAGAAAAAAGTCTGATTTACTATTTTCTCATTTCTTAATTTATCCCAATTAATATAACTATCATTCATTTCCTGCTGTACTGAAAAATAGCCAACATTCAGTGATGTAACATTATGGAAGAAATGTGAACCTGAAGAAGCGTCTAACGGGAAATCCTCCAAACTGGTTTCTACAATAACTTTGGCATTGGAAATCTGGGTCCAGTTTACCGGAATCCCTATCCATTTATCGCGAGTTCCCCAACGCCCTGGCCCAATTAATATATATTTTCTATTTTCATTAATCATTATTAAATTAAGCTTTTCAATTTCTAAAGCCATTTCATCGGTTCTTGATTTATCGAAAACATTGATATCTAAATAAATTACATCGGTAATGTCATTTATCAATCCATTACCCATTCCTTTATCAGAAAACAAAATTACATCGTTTTTGTTAATTTTCGATTCATCTATTGTGAAATCTTCTGCATTTCCGATTAATGGTTTGATCTGCAAAAGATAAAAAGAAGCCCTACCTTTTTCATCTTTTTTTAAGTCAACTGCAAATTCAATTTCAACTGGTGATCCTAAAGCTTCTTTTACTACATCTAATACCAGTTCAATTGTTTCTGAAAGAGGGATATAATGATATTTTAATATATTCGCAAAATTAATAATCCTAGGCCCCGGGAAACTTAAACCTGGTACAATTCTATTATTATCAATATCATAAACAGAAGCACAATGTCTTAATGTACCATGTTTTTCAGCAATATCAATATCTAATTTAATCAAACCTGCTTCTTCACCTTCGAATAAATTTAAAGGTTGCTGCTTTAAATCAATGGCATAGAAATTAACTTGCGAACCTTTATATTGATCTTTTGGTGAATTAATTTCAATACCTGCATATTTTGGGGAGAAACGATAAGCTTTTTCGCCTTCTACAACATAGGTACCTAATCCAACTGCAATTACAGAAAAACCTTCTTCTGGTTTCATATGCGAAAAAGGATAAAAATTATAGGATTGTGCAACACCACTTAGATGAGGATAATACACGTTATCATATGTATTTCCTACAACTTCCTGTATTACAATTGCCATTTTTTCTTCTTCAATTTTATAATTAATTGCCTCCACATATCCACGAGCAATTTTAGAGTAAACCGAGGCATAGACTAATTTAATTGCATCTGTTACTTGTTCCAATCTTTCTTCCAAATCAGGGTGATTATTCGGGATTAAATAAGTTTCAAAAATTCCAGCAAAAGGTTGCATCATTGAATCTTCAAACAAACCTGATGATCTGATTGCCAATGGTTTAACTAGTTTCTTCAAAATAAGTCTTAGTTTTCGTAACAATCCATCTGTTAATTTTGACTCAAGAAATTTTTTTCGAATTACAGCATAATCTCTTTCAGTATTTACAAAATCATACAACTTATTTCTTTCAATAAAATAATCAAATTCGTCGGTCCCAATTATTGAAGTAATTGGTGTTCTTATATTAATATCCGGAAGCATTTGCGAAAAATCATAATTATAAATTAACGTATTGATGAATGCCAAGCCTCTACCCTTTCCACCCAAAGAACCTGAAGCCAAAGAAACGATATTACTTTCATCGATAACATCTGTTTCTTCGAAACTAATTACTTTCCCTTTATTCTTTTCATTCCTATGATTTTGGATTGCATTTAGCAAATAATTTCTTAATTCCTCTGCGTTTTTAAAATCAGTAGTTTTTAATGGGTTGATTCTTTTTGCGATAGAAATTTCGCCCCTTGCCATCAACCACAATGAGAAATGATTACGCTTTCCATGATAAATTAATGATTCGTCAGGTATTGTTTTTAAATGCTTTTCAAATTCTTTAAGAGAACTTGCAATAGCTATATCTCGTCCAGAAGCATCTTTGTATATAAAATTTCCAAAACCCAAATAATGACTTATAAAACTTTTAATATCTTGAGATAAAGTATCAGAATTCTTGTCAATAAAAGTAACTTTTAGCTCATAAGCTAGTTTTGCATTTTCAGGATCAGATGATTGAATAATAGTTGGCAAATCTTTTGCATTGCTTCTAATATATTTTACTAAATCATATCCGGCATTTTCGTCTAATAAATTATTTCTAAAAAACTTCATATCAGTAATTAAGCACAATAAATAATCACGATATTTATGAAAGATATCAATAGCTTCTTCATATGATTTTACCAAAAGAATTTTAGGTCTTGCTCTCAATCTTAAAATTTTATATAACTCATCATTGCTAACATCTTCAATTAATTGTTTTGTTTGTTCTAAAACACTAGAATATAGCATTGGCAGGTAACGAGAATAATATTTTGCAGAATCCTCTACTAATAATATTACATTTACTAAACCAATTTTTGTATCATTTTCAACATTTACCTTATCCTCAAGATATTTTACCATTGCAAAGAAAACACGAGAATCCCCATTCCAAACAAATATTTTGTCAACAAGCTTGACAACTTCAGTGTCTTTTTCGTAAAGAGCTATATCGCTATTATTGTTCAACAACATAAAAATAGGAATATAGGGAAAATTGCATTTAATACTTTTACTTATCTCAATGGGAACATTTTTATCAACGCCTAACATTATGATTACGAAATCATAATGTTTTTCATTTAACTCTGATAATGCTTCCTCATAGGACGAAACGCCGGTAACCCGGGGTATTGAAGTTAGATTTAATTGATAATATTCTCCCAATATATGTTCTGAAAACCTACCTTCTTTTTCAATATTATATGCATCATATAGATTTGCAATTAAAAGGATCTCATTAACTTTAAAAGGCATTAAATCATGAAAAATATCTCTATCGTAGTTCTGTTTGTTTAAGAAACGGTGTAATAACTGTCGGCTCGGAATTTTTTGATTTTCATCGTTAGTTTCAACGTATTCTTTTTCAGAACTTTTTAAAATGGATTTTGCTTTTAAACTATTTAAATAATTAACAATAATGGTTGATAGATTATCTATCAAATGTCGTTCTTCTTTTAAAAATGGTCCCTCATCAATATCAATAAAACTCTTAAGATAATATACTTCAATTGAGCCTTTCAGTTTGTCAATAGTTTCAAAATTTTGTTTTTGCAACCATGGTGTTTCAACAAAATCAGGTGTTTTAAACTCATTTTTATTAAATATTACTCTAGCCACTGTATATTCTGGATATTGCCATGCTTTAGGGAGAAGCATACAAATTTGTTGTAGTATTTCTTCAATTGGCTTTCCTTCTTTAAGAATTTTTGTAGTCTGATTGATTGCGGCTAACTCTTTTAAACGTTCTTTATTTTCAAAAATTAATTTCCTAAGATCTTCACCAATTTCAGCATTTGAAATATCAGCTACTTGATATAATGCTCTTCCATCATTTGATTTCATTTTATCACTGAGAGCATTAAAATCAAAACTTATTCGTTTAAGTTTATATAAAGTGCCACCTTCTTTTTCTAAGACTGGAGTAAAAACTCCATTAATTAACAAATCACCTCTTTCTTTATTAATAAAATGAATCTCAATTTGTTGTACGCTACCATTCCGCAATTGCTCCCACATTATTCTGAATTTATCAGATTTATAAACTGAGCTTTCGAGTAAAAAACTTAAATGATTTCCTTTTATTTCATCAAAACTATAACCTAATAATTTACATAGGTCTGGGTTCACTTTTTCGATGATACCGTCAAGATTAAATTCTATTAAAGCCATGTTGAGTTTTTTTGTTTAAAATTAAACCAAAACTGGCTTAATCACTGAGTTTTTTTTTAATAAATTTCAAAATTAAGTAATTCACTTAAATTGATATATTATTTTAAGTATTATACTTAAATAAATTTAAGATAAACACGTAATTTATTAAATATCAACACATTTTTTTTTTTGAAACATTTTTTTTTTATAACATTGTAGTTGTATTCAAACTATTTTTTATTCACTAAAATAATATATAAAATGAACACTGCATTAACACAGAAATTAGATCAGTTTATGGCAAAAGTTATTGCCAAAAACCCAAGCGAAGTCGAATTTCATCAAGCTGTAAGAGAGGTTGTTGAAACACTACTTCCTTTTATCGAAGAAAATCCAAAATATAATGGAATTCTTGATAGAATGGTAGAACCTGAGAGAGTAATAATTTTCAGGGTCCCATGGATGGACGATAAAGGAAATTTCCAAATTAACAGAGGTTTCAGAATTGAGATGAACAGTGCTATTGGACCATACAAAGGTGGTTTGCGTTTTCATCCAACAGTAAATCTAGGAATTCTGAAGTTTTTAGCTTTTGAACAAGTGTTAAAAAATAGTTTAACAACCCTCCCTATGGGTGGAGGAAAAGGTGGTTCTGATTTCGATCCAAAAGGAAAATCAGACAATGAAGTAATGAAATTCACTCAAAGTTTTATGCTCGAATTACAAAGACATATAGGTCCTGACACAGATGTTCCTGCAGGTGATATAGGTGTTGGTGGCCGTGAAATAGGTTTTATGTTTGGTCAATACAAAAGAATAAGAAACGAATTTACTGGTGTACTTACGGGAAAAGGTTTAGAATGGGGAGGCAGTCTAATACGTCCTGAAGCAACAGGTTATGGCCAGGTTTATTTTGCAAATGAAATGTTAGCTACCAAAGGTGATAGTTTCAAAGGGAAAATAGTTGTAGTTTCTGGATCTGGAAACGTAGCTCAATATGCAACTCAAAAAGCAACAGAACTGGGCGGAAAAGTTGTTACTATGTCAGATTCAAATGGTTATATTTACGATGCTGCTGGCATTAATGCAGAAAAATTAGCTTTTTTGATGGATTTAAAAAATGTTAAACGTGGTCGTATTTCGGAATACGCAAAAAAATACAATTGCGAATATGTTGAAGGGAAAACACCCTGGGGTGTTAAATGTGATATTGCCTTACCAAGTGCTACACAAAATGAATTGAATGGCGAAGATGCCAAAACATTGCTTGCAAATGGTTGTAAGTGTGTTTCGGAAGGGGCAAATATGCCTTCTACACCAGAAGCTGCAGAATATTTTGTAGAAAAGAAAATATTGTACGGTCCAGGGAAAGCTGCAAATGCTGGTGGGGTTGCTACTTCAGGTTTGGAAATGTCGCAGAACTCAATGCGCTTAAGCTGGACTAGAGAAAGAGTTGATCAGGAGCTTCACAATATTATGATTAACATTCACAAAACTTGTGTAAAATATGGTAAAGAAGCTGATGGAACTATCAATTATGTTAAAGGTGC
>CAZCBG010000086.1:0-14451 GCA_964496885.1 uncultured Bacteroides sp.
CTTTAATCCATTTTATCAAATGCACACTTTGAGCATTCCCAAAAAAAAGGTATTTGATTTTTTTATTTAGTTCCATAAACCATCTATTATTTTACCTAATTTTTCAACCTGATATTTCCGGTGAAGTGATTTTATCAGTTCAGAATTATAAGGCGGGAGTGTCTTTTTCTCCCATAAATGATAGGCATAAAGGATAGATTCAACAGCTTCTTCTACTGAATTCGATTCAGCCAGTTTCCCTGCATTTGTTTCAAGAATAAGTTCAGCTGCCACATCAGCAGTGTCCACAAGAGGAATAATTGGACGCATAACTCCAAGGTAATCAAATATTTTCCCCGAAAAGACACCTTTATTTTCTCCTTTTGGCAAGACCAGAAGCAATGCATCAGAATTCCTCATATATTCAATCGCAACATCATAAGCTACCTTATCTTTTACAAAAACTATTTTTTTTAATTTATGGGGTATCATTACCGCTCCTCCAACTCCAATAAAATTAACCTCAAGCTTAGGAATAAAACCATTTTCGAGAATCACTTCAAGGGCTTTATAAAAAATTGAAGGATTACGATTCCCATAAAAGTTTCCTAAGTATGAAATTGTAAATACTGCGTTGAATTTCCCATTATTCCCATACTCAAAATCATAACCATTACGGATTTCGTGATAATTTATCTCCTTATCGTTGTATTTTGTCTTAAGATATTTCAAAATGGGAGAAGAAACAGCTGTAATAACATCTGCTTGTTCCATCATAGTTTCCTCGATATTGGCTTTATATTTACTGGCAAAAAAAGTAGATTTATTCGAATTATTGCTGATTCCATCTCTTAGGTCGTCAATCCATTTTATTGTTGGAAATTTTAGTTTAATTCTTGATGCAATGATAAGTGGGGATGAAGTTGGGTAACTGCTTATAACGACGGTATTTTCAGGCTCTTTTATTAAGCCTTGTAATTCAAGGAACACAGTATTTTCCCATGAATAGAAATCATTAAAATCGACCACGTTCAACAATGTATTCCATACTGCTCTTATTTTATGGATGATATAGGTGTATTTTTTTGAAAACGAAGCTCTTTTAATAAACTGTTTATTCGGAACATATATAATTTCAACATTGGGCAAAGCTATACGATTTTTATTATCTCCTGATTGCAAAGTTATTACGCTTATTCTATATTTTAATGGGTCCAGATATTTAGCAAAAGCCAATAAACGATTTGAAGCAATAGAGATGATGGGAGGGAAATATACCGATACGATAATGATGTGTTTTTTTTCCATTAATTCTTTTTATTTGTAAGGGCAAAGATAAGAGATTGAACAACCGTCTTTTTTGAAAAATTATCGACAACAAATGCTCTTCCTTCAATATTTGGGGATAAAACACCTCGTTCGAACTGATCAACAAATGAGCGTATTGAATCTATCACGCTTTTATTATCAGAAACAAAATTACAATGACTGTATTCTTTATTGTAAATTACATAGCGTTCATTTTTTAAGGATTCCAATACAAAAGATGATAAACCGTCATGCTCGGGTATCCGAATACTCACCATAGAATTGGCAATAGCTTCATCCATATTTTTCACCCAGCCCATAAGGGTAATATTTTCAGGAATAATTTTATCTGTTTTTACAAGTCCGGCAATGAAAAAATGCACATTTTTAAGTTCTGAAGCAATTTCCAAAATTCTACTCAATCCATAAAATTCAGGATCAGATTGAGAAATATAAGTTAATACAGAGAATTTTTGAGAAAAGGCAGCTGTTTTATCATCGGCTTTTATGGGTGTAAGTGATATAAATTGAGCTTCTATTCCCATTGATTTTAATTCATCAATATACCATGGAGTATCGGTAAGATGTATAGGTTTACGAATAAATTTCGGATTGTATTGATTTGTTTTAAAATCTTTTTTTGCTTGTATCAAATCACTTCCAACCCAATGAAAAACAACCCTTTTCTTTAGAAAAATCGAAATAGAAATAACTAAACTTTTTTGTATGGTTCCATTAATAGAATATACGGTTCGAATAAAAGGGAGCAATAAAAGAAACTTTAACCGATCTTTGTATGAATAATAGGTGTCAAAAAAGATATATTGATTCTTCCTGTCTAATTCATTGAGATGAGTACAAATTCTGGTTCCAAAATATTTTAATCCTACTACGGCAATTTTCATAGTTAATCTTTTTAATTAATTTTAATTAATACAATTGATAAATTATGCTTAGCGATTGCTAGAATAGTTAACAAAGGAGAAAAAATGTCAAACAAAATCGAAAATTTAAATTTTATGACATTTTTCATCGGTCCTATTGATTTAATCATTATTGAATACCATTTTTAATAAATATCTTTTTTAAACTTTCGAGCATTTCATTTGAAGGTTTCATGTTAATGTTGACAGGCAAATTTATAATTTTCCCGCTCACATTTTCGCCTACCTTACAGTCGTGAAGAGTATAACCAAAACGGAAAACTCCATCCGGATGAACAACATCGTTAAACCAATCACCCAAAATAAGACCTTCATTTTCAGCCTCCGATTGAATTTTACGAATCACTTCATTTTCAATAGTATCAGAAAATACGATTGGATACCTGACAAATATATAGCTGGGATGGTAAAACTGTTGAATGGAGCTGAACTGTTTAAAAAAACTGAAATATTGAAATGCAATCTCTCTCTTTTGTCTGTTTATATCTTCTATTTTTGCCATTTGATAATATCCTAAAACAGAAAGAGAAGGAGATAATTTTACTGGATAATCCAATGGCTTTTGACCATAAACTTCCTCTTTTGAAGTTGCATACAGCATTTTTGTTCTTCTCAGAAAAATGGCAGAAATAACCAAGAAAAAATTTGATTTTTTCCACATGGAAAGATTCAAGACCAGAAAGGTAATAAAAATTTTAAGTACTTTGTAAAATGAAAAGTAGGGAATTTTAGTGAAATCAGCTTGCATTTTTTCAAGCAATAGTTCATTATTGACAATTAGGATCCCTCCTAAACCTGTTGATATTGGTTTTGAAAACTCAAGACTAAAGAATGAAGCGTCACCTGCAAGGCCACAAAGTATAGCCTCATTTGGAGTTGTTGATCCTAAAGAATGAGCTGCATCTTCAATGATAATGATGTTTGGGAATTTTTCCTTAATCAGAGGGATGTCAGAATATAAAATACCGAAATTGTGGGGTAGAATTACAGCTCTTGTATTTTCAGAAATAGTATTCAATAATAGCTTGGTATTAATATTCAATGTTTCAGCTGATATATCAACATATTTAATTTTACAATCAACAAATTTCACGACATTGGTAAGGACAACACAGGTATAACCAGCAACTATTACTTCATCATTTTGATTCAGATTCATTGATTTAAGGAGAGAATAAACGCCCATCCTTCCTGCACCAAAAAGAAAAACTTTTTTTGGATGCACAGAGAAATAATCAGATATAAGTTCTTTGAATTGCCTCATGCGCTTGTTTTTCTGAAAAAACAAAATATCAAGGCATGATTTCAGCATATCCCCTTTCGAAAGTGAATTGCTTACATAACAGAAGTTATAAGATTTTAATAATTTACCCATCTTATAACGATTTAATCATTTTTGCAGGAGAACCACCATAAATACTATTTCCCTCAACTACGCCTTTAATAACTGAATTTGAAGCAATTACAACATTATCGTTAATAATGCTACCCGGTAAAATTACTGTATGAGAACCAATAAATACATTGTTCCCAATTATTATTGGCAAATCAATATAGTTTTCGGCAAACAATTTACTTCCACCCTCTACACTGTTAGAATGACAAAAAAAAGCGCAAAAAGGACCAATGGCAACATTATCGCCAATATTTATTGCATTGTTATCAATTAGCAGATAAGCATAAGGTGCAATATGAGAATTTTTCCCTATAGTGAGTGAGCCTTGCTTTCCAATATAGATAGTAAGTTCTTTATATAGTATTGAATTTTCACCCAAAGATAAATTTTTAGGATTTAAAATTTCATTATTCTTATATATAAAAGCGTAATTTGAAATAATAACACCTTTTATTTTCCAATAAACTCTTAGCAAATGGAGTTTAATACGTTGAAATGTCATAAAATCAGCATTTTATTTATTTTATTCATTTTCAGAAAAAATACGTTTGATAGAATTATTCATCGTAAACTAAATTTCTTTACAAAAATCGTTTACTTAAATATATTCCTCTATTTTTTCTTTAAATTTACCAATAATATTTTGAATGTTTAAATTTTTTTCTGCCCATTGAATATTATTTAAATTTTTGGTCATCCCTCTGTTTTTAATGAGTTGAATGACTTCTCTCAGCTTTTCTGATACTTCTATAGAATCTCTTTTAACATAGTGGCATAACTCATGATTCATATTCCAGATTACTTCATTTCCGGAAGATATTGCTTCCAGAACGCTTCTTGAATAACCATCATGTTCGGTAAGTCTAATAAAAATAGGTGTTTTGTTGCATATATCCTGATAAGATTTTTTATCAAGCCAACCATAATAATTAACATTCGGATATTTTGGATATGACTTGCCATGGGTTCCTATGATTTTAAATTCAATCTCAGGAAACATCCCGAATAGAGGAATAATAAAATCTAGTCCGTAAAAAACCTCTTTACCTTCTGGAATATAACTATATACAGAAATATCTTTATAGTGTTTGGTGGTAGATTGATTGATTTCGATATGCTTGAAATTCAACAAATCTGCTTTGATTCCAATTTCTTTTAACTCTTCTATTAAAATTAAAGAGTCGGAAAAATGAATAGCGTAATTAATATATTTTGAATAGATGGTATTATTTTTAAATCTTTCTTTGGCCAATAGAACATCTGTTCCTTGCCATAACATGAATATTTTCTTACCTAATTTTACAGCTAATTCAAGACTTCCACTTTTATCGCTTACACCATTTAAAGAAATGACCAGATCAGTAAATGGCAAAAGCATTGAGAACCTAAATTTGTCGAACAAAGAATAATATGTATCACAAAACACATATTTATTTATTGGATCAAAACTAGCTAAATCAGATTGAAGTATTTTTGCAAAATAAGGCAATCCAGCTATGATTACACGCATATTATTTCTTTTTTGCTAAATAAATATACCATAAACCTACAAAAATTGAGTGTAAAGTTAAACAAATTGAATATGCCCACAACGCAATATTAAAAGAATATCCTAAATATGAGATAAATATCAGAGAACCAAGACTTAATACATAGCCTAATAAGCTAAATATAAAGGCTAGCTTTTGTTTATTAAAAATAAAGGGTGTAGTTGAAATTGGAGAAAAGATGAAATTTACAAACAACGCCGGTGCCATGATCCTGGCATATTCACCGGCTTCTTTCCATTGGCCTCCTAAATACCAAGAAAACAACTGTGGCCCCCAAATAGAAACCACCAGTATAAATGGTAAGGCAAAAAACAAACATATTTTAAGTGTCTTTTTTATAATTGGTATGGAGGATGTTTGGTTATTTGCACATTCACTGGCTTCTTTGTAATAAATTTGAGATACAGCACCTGTAACAAGTTGTATGGGTGCTCTTAAATATCTATTCATCATCGAAAACAATCCCAGGGCTAACATTCCATAGTTATTCGTAATTAGCCAAAAAATAAAAAACTGTGTCGCAAAAATATCGGTAAAGGCATGTAATGAATTAATCATTGGAAAATCTTTGTTTAACAATGCCATTTCTTTTATTTCAGTCTTGCTGATTGGAGCGTCTTTTTTCCAGTGCTTCAGTGTAGGAATCAATAAAATAAGGGTAGATAAAACCTGACCAAGAAACCATCCGATAATCAAACCTTTAACACCCCATGCTAAATATCCCAATGCAACATACAAAAGATTACCAGACAAAGATTGAATAATTCTACTAAAAGAGACAATATTGAATTTTCGGAATCTAATATTCCAGTTGAAAAGGAGACTGTATAAACCGGTAAAGAATACTGCAGGTGCTACATAAATCATATATTCAGGCAAGACAGGATCGTGATAGAAATTGCTTATTTCATCCTTAAAAACAAACAATAAGTAAGAAAGCAAACTAATAATTGGTATTATAAATATACTCAAAAGAAACACCATTTTGGCTTTGCGATCTTCTTTGGGTAAAACAACCGCAAGTTCATATCTGCCAGCAGATATAATTCCAATCAATCCAACAATAGCGAGAAAATTCGCTTGTATTGCAAATTCTTCGGGCTTAAAAATCCTGGATATAATGGGAGCAATAACAAATGGAATAACCTGACTTATGGTGTTACCGGTTAACATCATAAGAAAATTTTTATAATAAGATTTATGCTGACTTATTTTCAATGGCTGATGTTTTTGTTATTTCATTTGTAAAAAAGAGAATCATGATTCCTGTAAAAATCCAGTTTATATCAAGAAGCCCAAAACCTGAAGGGCTATTACTCATTATAAAAAAACCTATAATTGAAATTATAAAAATTATTGAATATCGTTGATGGTATTTGCTTAACAGTATTGATTTCCATATCATAAATAAAACAAAGAATATATATATCAGGCAAAAAAAGCCATATTGAGATAATAACTCAATAATCCAATTATGAGGGCCATTCTGTTCTCCAACATTTTCAGGTATTTTTTTTTCATTGTGGAGATAACGAAACATTCCAGGGCCTACTCCAAACCCATTGCTTGTTTTAAATAAATAAATCCCGTTTTTGATGAGTTTTAATCTAATAGCATCCGACCCTTTTTGATTTTGTTCTTCTCTGAATTTTTTGTAGGCAGAAACGATCATTTGCTTGTTACTGGATGAGTCAAGTTGATAAATATTAAATATCTTGATTGTTGGCATTGACTGCTCAATAAGTATTTCATTTTCAACATATCTGTCAGTTGTGCTCCATAAAGGACCAAAATACAATTTATTAAAAAAGAATGCAATCAATACAAAGCTTAATATTAATATGATTGAGTATTTCTTATTTTTTAAAAAAGATTTGATTTGAAACAAATGATACGGAAATAGACCAATTAAAATAATAACACTTGCTATTTTCCCTAATCTGGAATCGGAAACCATTGAAAAACAAAACATCAGGCCGACAATTATTAAACTAATCCATAAATTATGTTGTATTTCATCATTCAGCATAATAACTGTAAGTCCAATTAAAATGTAATAGGTAATAAAATTGTTAGGATTATCGTAACAAAAAACAGGAGAATAGGTAGTTGCTGAAACTGGTAATTTCATAAGTGTTTCAACATGTTGCCCCCAAATATGGATACCCGTCAGATATTCAAAAATGGCAACCAAGGTAAATGTGATAAAAAATAATCCAAATATATTCCCCAATATCGATTTTAGCTTATTCCATCCTAATATGGCATCAGAACGAAATAATAAAAAAATTGTAGAAAGAAAAAGTAATAGATTTCTTATATCAAAAACTGCATAAGAACTAAACCCTGACATAAATGCCCTTATGATGGCATATGCCAACAATACAGATAGATAAGCAATAAAAATAATATAATATTTAGGTATTTTTATAATCTTAAAACTGAACGAATAAATTATCAGTATACCTAAGAAAAATAAATATGGATAAATAGTAAAAAAGCCTAAATATAAGGATAATATTTTAGCACCAAAAGGAAAACTAATCATGCATATTTGAAAAAGTATTTCAAATATGCTGACATTCCCCTTGATGTTTTTTTTAGTGTCAATTGTATTGATCATAAATAAAGAAAAAATTTAATAAAAATTTTTAACGTTGAACGAAGTGTTTATTCATTTCATGAATCAATTTCTATGCTTGCAAAATTAATAAAAATTATCAATCCTTGTATTTTTTCCGATTCGTTGCAAAAAGGAAGAAAAAAAATGACTTGAAATGCATCAAATAAGCTTGCTTATTTTGATTAATTCAGCCTAAACCACACAAATACTAATCATTAATTATCTAATAATTATTAACAAATTGTTGATAACGCCTGTTCGTAATTTGTTGATAAATAAAGGTCAAAAACACTTGACAAACGACTGATAATGATGTATCTTTGTTTCATCAAGTGAGGGATAAAAGGCAGGCTTTAGCAATAAAATCTAAAAATCGAGAACTTGCAAAAGCAATCGATGAGTAAGACGATACATTGAAAAACGAGTCCGCAATGAAAAACGAAATCAAGGTAAATTACAAAAAGCAAAGTTTGAGAGGGGCAATAATCTGAAAAGAAAAAAAGCACTCAAAAAACAAAATCTTCAAGAATGCAAACGCAAGGATGCAAACTAAAAAGAAAAGTCTGAACAGTAGCTTGGCATCTTTTAAAGGCTATGGCTATTAAAAGATGAAATGGGAGTCAATTCGATTAGATTTGGCTCCCATTTTGTTTTGTGTTTTTCTAAAATTATTACATCCTCATTAAAATCAATAAATTTAATTAATTTTGAGTTTTGAAATTAATCCAATTAAAACTTCTATGAAAAATCAAAAAAACTGGCATCAAAGGCACATTGATAATTCATCTTTTGGGAACCATTTAGCCGATTATGTTGCGGCTGGTATGGGTTCCTGGAAATTTATTATCATACAGACAATTCTTGTATTCCTTTGGATGGCATTAAATGTTATAGGATTTATTTCTCATTGGGATGTTTATCCTTTTATATTACTCAATCTTGTGTTTTCTACTCAAGCAGCTTATGCGGCTCCTATTATTATGATGGCCCAAAACCGCCAGAATGAGAGAGACCGTATGCATGCTGAATCTGACTACCAGACCAATATAGATGCCAAGCTCGAAATTGAAGCACTGGCAAAAAAACTGGATGCACTGGATGTAGAAAAATTAGATAAAATCATTAAACTTATTGAAGAAATGAAAAGTAAGAGTGTGAAATAAAACGATGACTCAATCCTTAATTTTGAACCTTTCTTCATAAAATTTGTTCTTTGTAAAAGTTAAAATAATTACAAATAATATATATATGTTTGAAGAATATAATCCTATCAACGAAAAAATATTCCGGGTAATTGATAATGATGGAAAAGTTATTAATAAAAAATGGATGCCCGAAATAAGCAATGAAAGATTGATAAAAGCTTATAAGGATATGCTGTTTGCCAGAATAGCTGATTTACAGACGGTTTCCTACCAAAGGCAAGGCCGTATTTATACCTACCCACCCAATTATGGACAAGAAGCTATTTCCGGAGCAACTGCAATGGTCATGCGCAATGAAGACTGGCTGGTTCCTGCATTTCGCGAACTAGGAGCTTACCTGGCCAAAGGAGCTACATTGAAAGAAATTTTCCTTGTATTCATGGGACACGAAGATGGTGCCATCTTTAAAAATGCCAATAATATGTTGCCCATGTCAGTGCCCATTGCTTCGCAGTTGTCACATGCAGCAGGTATCGGCTACGAAATAAAATATAATAAAAAAGAGCAGGTTGTTTATGCATTTGTCGGCGACGGAGGGACTTCAGAAGGCGATTTCCACGAGGCACTTAATTTTGCTGCCGTTTGGAAAGTACCTGTAATATTTATTGTACAAAATAACCAATATGGTATCTCTACTCCATTTAAAATGCAGACAATTTCCAAAGGCATTGCTATCAAATCTATAGCCTATGGAATAGAAGGCATACAGGTGGACGGCAACGATATTTTCGCCATGTACCAGGCCGTTAAAACAGCTTCGGAACATGCCCAAGCCGGGAAAGGACCTGTTTTGATTGAAGCAGTAACCTATCGAAAGGGTGCCCACACAACTTCCGATGATCCCACAAAATACCGTACCAAAGAAGAAGAAGAAGCCTGGGATTGCAAAGATCCTTTGAAAAGGCTGAAAGCTTATCTGATCAGTAAAAAACTATGGTCACAAAAAGAAGAAGACCTCCTGATTGTAGAATACAAACAAGAGGTTGACCGTCAATTTGAAGAGGCTGAAAATTATCCTGCGTATAAATTAGAAGATGTATTTAAATATATGTACGACGAAATGCCCGACGATCTTAAGAAACAACAAAATGAGTACGAGAATTTTTTGAAATGGAAGGAAGCAAGAAAATGAAAGTAATGAATATGGTAAATGCAGTAAACGATGCATTAAATATAAAATTATCAGAAAACAGAAATGTTATAGTATATGGCGAAGATGTCGGTGTTGAAGGTGGCGTTTTCAGAGTTACCGAAGGTTTACAGTTAAAATATGGAGTCGAAAGAGTTTTTGATTCTCCTCTGGCTGAATCGGCTATCGTAGGAACAGCAGTGGGAATGGCAGCAGCAGGTTTGAGACCGGTTGTAGAAATGCAGTTCTCCGGATTTGCATATCCTGCACTGAATCAGATTATCTCCCATGTATCGAGATTACACAATCGAAGCAGAGGCAGATACAATATGTCGATGGTAATTCGTATGCCCTATGGTGGTGGTATCAACGCACTGGAACATCATTCCGAAAGCATGGAAGCATTTTACGGACATATCCCCGGTTTAAAAGTGGTAATTCCCTCTACCCCTCACGATGCTAAAGGATTATTGATTGCTGCTATTGAAAGTAACGATCCCGTAATCTTTATGGAGCCCAAGCGTATTTACAGAGCCATCAAACAGGAAGTAGCAGAAGAAAAATTCACCGTACCTATTGGAAAAGCCAAAGTGGTAAGTACTGGTACCGATGTAACCGTAATCGCTTTTGGCGCCATGGTTCGCGAAGTACAAAAAGCAATGGTAATGGCAAAAGAAGCAGGAATTTCAGTTGAGTTGATCGACTTACGTACAATTTATCCAATTGATAAAGAAACCATTACCGCTTCTGTGAAAAAAACAGGTAGAGTCATCACAGTGGCCGAAGGTCCCACCAGTTTTGGGGTAGGTGCCGAAATTGCAGCCATCATCAGCGAAGAAGCTTTTTTAAACTTAGAAGCACCTCCTAAAAGAGTAACCGGTTTTGATACCATCGTACCCCTTCCAAGAGGTGAACATTTTTACATGCTCACTCCTGAGAAAATATTTTATGAAATTGAAAGAACTGTTAAATACTAAATAACATATGAGATATATATTTAATTTTCCTGACATAGGCGAAGGCTTGGACGAAGGCACCATTGTAGAATGGTATGTAGCCAAAGGACAGCAGATCAGTGCAGGAGATTCATTGGTTAAAATGGAAACCGACAAGGTAGTTGCCGACATTCCTTCTCCCAAATCGGGAACAATTACAGCTATTTATGGCAAAGTTGGAGAAACCATACACGTAGGTAATGCTTTGGTTGAAATTGAAATCGAAGGTGTTTCGGGAGCTGCTGCTGTAGAAGAAGCCAAAGAAACAGAAGCAGTAAAAGAAGAAGGAGCCGGCGTAGTAGGGACACTGGAAATAGCAGGTAACAATGCCTATTTACCAGCCAGCGAAGAAGGAACATCCGCTAACAACGAAGACGTTAAGAAAGCATCGAAGAAAGTGCTTGCAACCCCGGTTGCCCGTGCTATTGCAAAAGAATTGGGTGTGAATATTGACTTGGTTAAAGGGACAGGTCCTGGTGGCAGGGTTATGAAAGAAGACATCCATTCACATTTGAAAAAAAATACAGTGCCCTCTTATAAAACTTCAACGGTTGTAAGCGAAGAAGAAAGAGTTGAAATCAAGCCACTTACCCAGCTCAGAAAAGCCATTGCCCGCAACATGATTCAATCGAAACACAATGCGGCTCATATGACGGTTTTTGATGAAGTAGAAGTAAGTGAACTTGTAAGACTACGTGATAAATACAAAGGAAAATTCTTAGAAAAAGAAGTTAAACTTAGCTATTTGCCATTTGTACTTAAAGCTACTGCCTTGGCATTGAAGAAATTTAAAGCACTCAATGCTCAGATGGATATCGAGAACAACCAGATGATCTACAAACATTATTACAACATTGGGATCGCAGTAGATACAGAAGAAGGATTAATTGTGCCGGTAATAAAAGATGTTGACAAACTCAGTATCTTCCAGATTGCTCAAAAAATCAACGAAATATCCGAAAAAACACGTAAACGCGAAATCACCATGGAAGACATGAAAGACGGTACGTTTACCATTACAAGTTTTGGCTCTATCGGCGGACAGTTCGCAGTGCCTGTTATCAATTATCCACAGGCTGCCATACTCGGCATCGGCAGGATTATGAAAAAACCCATTGTAAAAGGAGACGCTGTAGTTCCTGGAACCATCATGCCTTTGTCACTTTCTGTGGATCACCGAATAGTAGATGGTGGTGAAACAGCTCGTTTTATCAACCAGATTATGGAATATTTATCAGATCCTGTTTCATTGATAATGGATTAACAAATTTTATAAAAAATAGTATGGAATACGATATCGTCATTATAGGTTCAGGACCAGCAGGCTACGTAACAGCCATCCGTGCCGGACAACTGGGACTGAAAACAGTTATTATCGAAAAAGAAAAAATCGGAGGAATGTGCCTCAACTGGGGCTGCATCCCTTCCAAATCAATTATCGAAAGTGCCAAGTTTTTTCAGAAAATCAAAAAAGATGCATCCTCTTTCGGGATAACTGGCATCGACACCAAAACCATCGGTTTCGATTGGAAGCAAACAATCAAAAGGACTGACGGAATTGTCAGAAAACTGGGAGCCGGCATTAATTTTCTGCTTAAGAAAAATGGAGTGGAATTAATTAACGGGACTGCTAAAATAGTTTCCGAACATTCTGTTTTGGTCGATAATAGATTGATTGAAACGAAAAACATCATTATTGCCACAGGATCGCGACAGGAAAAACTAAATAATTCAAACCTGGATGCAATTACGGTTAATATCTGGGAATTGTTTAAAGACAGAGAATTCCCTGAAAATATCGTTGTTTTTGGCCAGAATACTGTAGCTGTTGAATTGGCTCAGTTTTTTAATATGATAGAAAAAAAAGTTACACTTTTGGTTCCTGACAGCAAAATTATGCCCTTGGCTGATGTTTATGTTTCGGACTTTATGACTAAACTTTTGCAAAAAAGCGGGATAAAAATGTTATTTGACGTTGATCCTGATCTTGCTCAATACGAATACAGGGATGGAGCATTGATTTCGGGCGAAACGAATATTCCTTGCGAGCTAATTATCAATGGAAAAATGCGAAAAGGAATCATTCCTGAGTCAGACATTGACCTAAAAACCGAAAATGGATTTATTCACAGCGATGATAATTTTACAACAAATTTCCCCTCAGTGTATGCAATTGGAGATGTAAATGGTAAGAGTGTTTATGCACATATCGCTTCTGCCGAAGGTTTGCATGTCATCAATCATATCAAAGGTGTTACCGAAACCATCGATATCAAGAAGTTTCCAATGAATATGTATACGGTTCCTGAGGTAGCTCAAATAGGGCTTACCGAATCAGAAATCAAAGAAAATGGCATTGAATATAAAGTAAGTGAATTTTCCTTGTTTTCAAATGGTAAAGCTATCATTGAGGGCGAAAACGTAGGTTTTGTAAGAATGCTTTCCGATAAAAAATACGGAGAAGTGCTGGGTGTTCAGATTGTAGCTCCCAATGCAACCGATATGATAGCGGAAGCTGCTGCATTTATGCAGGTAGAATCTACCATTTACGATGTAGCCAAAACCGTTCATGCTCATCCTACCATTTCTGAAATTTTTATGGAAGCAGGAATGGAAGCGTTGGAGAAAGAATGATGAATGATAGGAGTACTTGGAGTTATTTGAGTAATAGGAGTTGTTAGTGTAATTGGCATACTTTTATTTAAAATATTCACGTCACTTTATGTAATTATAGTTTTTAATAGGAAATCCAAAACAGCGATGAGCATTGAAATTACAGCCTATAATTTACCGGATATTGAAATTTTTCATCATACTGATGTTGATTATGTGTTCAATTTATGGCAACCCGAAACAACTTATCTAATTTTGGGGCAAAGCAACAAAATGGAGACCTCATTATTTCTTGATAAAGCTGAAGAAGATGGAATTATTATCATGAAAAGACCTTCAGGAGGAGAAACCGTAATATTAACACCTAATACACTCGTTATTTCTGCAGTTTTCATTCAAGCTGAAATGACAAGACCGCATCAATATTTTGTTAGATTCAACGAGGCTATTATAAAAGGGCTTTTGCTTTCAGGTGTCGAAAATGTTGTTCATAAAGGCATATCCGATCTTGCCATTGGGGAGAAAAAAATATTGGGGTCTTCCATTTACCATAAAAAAGACAAAGTTTTTTATCATGCAGTATTGAATGTAGCAGAAAGTATTGAAATTATCGAAAAATACATCCGACACCCCAAACGTGAACCCGATTATCGAAAAGGCAGAGAACATGGTGAATTTGTAACTTCCATCTCTCAACATTATCCAAAAT
>CAZCBG010000087.1:0-14353 GCA_964496885.1 uncultured Bacteroides sp.
GATAAATTTTATCAAATCTTTTTTTAATATAACTTCTTTTATTTGAATGTTCATTTGGTATAGCATTTATTGGATATTTTATATTGTAAAGATAATAAACATTTTAGATAAATTTAAAAAAAATAAAAAAAAGCCGTCTCTTAATGAAAAGACGGCTTTGTAAGATATTTATTTTATTTTCTTAATATAGCATCTTCTACGGATATGCTGACGAGGGTTATAATCTTTCCAAATATCAATATTTTTATTATTCAGCTCTAATACAGGATTTTGTATTGTTTTCTCAACACCATTTTTAATATAATTTCTCATTAGTTCGTCAAACATCAAAGCATTCAAGCCTTTATTCTGCCAGTCAGGACGAATAGCAATCAAATACATATCAATTACTTTGCAATTTTTCATCGCTCTTAATAAATGCCACCAACCAAATGGGAAAAGCCGACCCTTTGCTTTTATAACTGCTTCTGATAGTGAAGGCAAGGTTATTCCAAATCCTAACATTTCATTGGTATCATCACTCATAACACAAGAAACATATTCGGGATTTACATAGGAAATATATTGTTTGGTAAACAATTCAATTTGTTTTACCGATAAGGGTGCAAAACCGTAAAGAGGTAAAAAACTTTGATTTAATAAAGAAAAAATTTCGGTAGCATATGCTTTTAATTCTTTAGCTGATTTAACTTTAAGGGTATGTACTTTATACCTTTTAGCAACCATTTCTGCTATTTTTCTTAGTTTTTCAGGTTCTTCTTTAGGTACCTGGAATTCAAACTGTAACCAATCAATATCTTTTTGAAAGCCTAATTTTTCAATTATAGCAGGATAATAAGCATGATTATAAAAGGTTGCATAAGTTCCCAATTCATCAAAACCATATACCAACATACCTTCACGATCCATATCCGTAAAGCCTAAAGGTCCATGAATTTCATCACATCCTTTCTCTTTACCCCATTTTTCAACAGTATTCAATAATGTTTTTGCAACTTCTTCATTATCAATATAATCAATCCAACCAAAACGTACTCTTTTTTCTTTCCAACATTCATTGGCATGGTGGTTAATAATACCACCAATACGTCCGACAATTTTACCATCCATAAAAGCAAGCCAATAGCGTGCTTCACAAAACTCAAAAGCCGGATTTTTAGTTTTAGACAAACTCATTTTCTCGTCCACATCTAAAACCGGAACCCAATATGGGTTGTTCTTATATAAAGAGTAGGGAAATCTGATAAATTTATTTATATCTGAATTACTTATAACTTCTTTAATTTCAATAGCCATTTTAATATATTTAAAAATTAATTAGATATTTCAGTATTTTAAGCATAAGGCAAAAAGTAAAAATTACTTAAAATAAGAAAAACAAAACTGATTCAGAATAAGAATTATGTAAGGAGACTAATAATTTCCACTTGTCCTTTTATTTTTAATTCTGTAATTTTTTGAAATTGGAATAACATTACGCCTGGATTTCAATCGGTTAGAAGAACTTTTTCTGTAATAGGATGAGCTGCCTATATGTCGATGACTCCTGTATTTTCCACTTCTTGGAGCTGCACATGAGGTCATTAACACTGTGAAAATCAGTGTAAATGAAAGAATGTAAAGACTTCTAAAATTTTTAAAATTAAGCATAATTGTTTTTGTTTGGTTTGCTTAAAACTTTTTGCTAAATTATAAATAAAAATCTTTTGTCTGAAAAAAAATAAAAATAAACTTTATTTAGCTGCGTTAAAATTAGTTAAAAATTATAGATTTTAAAAATAAAAATCGTCCTTTGTAGCCAATTTATTATACTATCTATCTTTTTAGTTACTCCAGAATATGAAATTTTTCAACATAAAAAAAATTCTAATTACGCTATTTTTATTGAGTATTGGTATTTTCTCTCAGGCACAAGAAGATGTTTATAAAAAGCTTGAAACTGTTTATGTATTTGAAACTACAAATGATAGCATTGATATCGCTTCAAATTTTTATTCATTTTACGACTCATTGGCCGTTTTTTTTGAAGACGACACTCTTTATAACTCATTCGACAATGAAATTATCCACTATCCAAAAGTTGATTTCTCTAAAAAAACAGATACAACCATCATTAATTTAACCGATGTTTCAAAAAATAGTTTATTTGTTGTCCCTCGAATTGGAGAAATAACCTCTCGTTTTGGTTTACGTCATCGCCGTTATCACTATGGGACCGACGTTAACCTTGAAACAGGTGATAGCGTGTTAAGTGCCTTTGATGGTAGAATAAGAATTACAAAACTCAGCAATTCTTATGGTTACGTTATTGTAATTCGACATCTGAACGGCCTGGAAACCTTATATGCTCATTTATCCCAGATAAATGTTTCGAACGATCAATTGGTAAAGGCTGGTGACTTAATAGGTTTAGGGGGCAATACTGGCCATTCACATGGGAGTCATCTTCATTTTGAAATAAGATACCTTGGAGCACCCATCAACCCAGAAGATATTATTGACTTTGAAAACAGAAAACTTATTTCTAGCAAATTGTATCTGACTGCTTATCATTTCAGGTATCAAAAAGAAATTGCCAAATTAAAAGAAGCTTGTTTCTATAAAGTAAAAAGTGGAGAATCCTTGGGTACAATTGCAAGAAAACACCACACTTCCATCACTACTTTACGAAAATTAAATCATTTAAAGAAATCATCCTTGATAAGAGCAGGAGTAAGAATCAGAATCCGTTAAGCGTTAATATAATTCATTTGTTTACTAGGCTTAAAAAAAATAGCCTGAAAATGCTTTATATTTTCAAATTTATCACTTTGGCGTATATAGCGGATGTTCTGCTACTCTTTTAGGTCGAATTACTTCGGATGGCTTCGAATGGTTTCGGGCATCAATATCTTCTTTAAATATCCATTTCCCATTTTCAAAAATAAAAGCATCGTAGATATTGGTTTCAGGAACATAAAACTGTTTTTGACCTTCAAGAGATGGGCTCAGAGGCACTAATCTATCGAAAAGTATCATTGGTGTTTTAATATTCGTTATTTCAAATCGCTTGCCTTTTTTGGGTTTTTTCAACTTTAATTTTTCCTGATATTCCTGATTATCATATTTCAAATTCATAATGGCTTTAGCCGAATATTCAAAAATAATCCTTTTAGGTTTATCTTTGCCTTTTCTGAATATTACAGCACCAAAAACTGGTTTATTCCCCGACCTAAAACTCAGCACATCAATCAGTTTTATAAAAGACAAGCCATTATTTCCGTTCCAACCCAGCAAAGTATAATAATCAACATCCCCGTTTTGTGTGTGAATGATTTTATAATACAAAGCACCATACCAATTGTTTACATCCAAAGTTTGAAATTCAGGAGCTATTATTTCACCCGACTTATCCATTAATTTGAATACATCGTATTTCTTTTTCTTTTCATTATACGATTGTAAGAAAGCGTAATAATCAAAACTTCCATCTGTTTTGGCGATGACCCAATTATAAATCTTTATTTTATGATCTGGAGAGATTAATCGTGCAATGGTTTTAATTGAATCAAAAGGATAATCGAAAGATTTATTTACGTACAAGGCTTCTTCCAATAATACTTGGAATTTTTCATTGGCTTCAAATTTAAGTCTGTCGTTTTCGCCATTTCGCATTAAATTGCCTAAAATTGCTAAAGAATCTTCATAAATACCAAAAGTTTCCCGCTTTTGAGAAAACGAAAACGATGAAAACAGAAAACTTAATACAATTGTTATTAAAAAGCTCTTTTTCAATATTTTTTAATTTTTACAATACTATATTCCTAAACGTTGAATTATTATATTTATTTTAGCAAAGTTTTTACAAAGGTAAGAAAACGCCACCATTAAACAATTATCAACCTATGAATCTCCATAAAAGAATAAAAGCATTTGCAAAACTTTCTGATTACCTGACAATTTATCAGAAAAATAATACTTCAGCCAATAATCAGCTATCAAATGCTATTGATTCAGCATGCCTTTATAATCGCTGGTTTACCATCGAGAATATTTTATTTTCAATTTCTTCCATAGCAGAAAGTATAAAAAAAACTTCCATAGAAACCTGGATACAAAATTATAAGCTTCCCGAAAATAATGATAAACCAAATCAAATCGGGGTGGTTATGGCAGGGAATCTACCTTTGGTTGGATTTCACGATTTCTTTTATGTATTGATAGCTGGAAACCATGTTATTGCGAAACTTTCATCAGACGATAAATATCTTTTACCTGCCATAGCTAATCAATTGATAGCATTTGAGCCTGAATTTGCTGATTACATTAAATTTACAGAGCATAAACTTGAGAATTTTAATGCCATCATAGCAACAGGCAGCAATAATACTGCCCGCTATTTTGAATATTATTTCGGAAAATATCCCCATATTATCAGACAAAACCGAAATGGAGTGGCTGTGCTCAGTGGAAACGAAACAAAAGATGAACTATCAGCGCTTTGCTATGATATTACCAGCTATTTTGGAATGGGTTGCAGAAATGTATCCAAATTATTAGTACCTAAAGATTTTAATTTTATTGAATTATTGGATGCTTTAACAAAACACGACTACATACTTGATACTACAAAATATTATAATAATTATGAATATTACAGATCCATATACCTCATCAACTTATTGCCATTTTACGACAACGGTTCTACTATTCTAAAAGAAGAAAAGCTGATAGCCTCCCCTATTTCTGTCGTTTATTATGAGTTTTATAAAGATATTGAAGCAGTTAATCAGTTTTTAGAAGAAAATAAAAATCAGATTCAATGCATCGTTTCCAACAATCAAGCGGTGAAAGGCAGCATTCCTTTTGGCTGTGCACAGTCACCCAGTTTAATGGATTATGCTGATGGCGTGGATGTAATGGAGTTTCTAATGAACATATCCTAAATTAGTAAAAGGAAATAAGAGGATCATTCAAAATCGCCATATAAGAGATACTTTTTGCGTATCTTTTTAAAATTAATCAAATCCGGCTGCCAGCTTTGCCTGATTTCTTCTTCCGTTTTCCCAGCTATGATTTGTTTCCTAAGTTGATCTGTACCTGCCAATTTATCAAAAAAAGGTGTAAAAAACTCAGCTTTTGGCGAAAGTCTTTGATATAAATCAATCAGCCAGAACAAATTAAGTTTCTTCTCATTTCTTAGAATAATTAAAGAATAATTGCTTAAATCGTATCCAAAACATTGCTGTTTTTTATAAGGAGGTTCGGCACTCATACCTTTGATGGTTAAAGGTATAAAGGAAAATTTCAGACTATCAAGTTTAGGATGACCCAGTATTTGAAAGGGTTTCATGGTCCCCCTGCCAACACTTACGATGCTTCCTTCAAACAAGCATAAGCTTGGATAGAGATAAACAGCACTCATTGTCAACAAATTAGGAGAAGGTTTTACTGGAAGGGTATAATAATCAGTGTGATTGTAATTTTTTACTGTAATTGTTTGCAATTTGCATTGTATTCCATTTTTGAGCCATTTTTCACCGTTGATCATTCTGGCATATTCGGCTATCGTCATGCCGTGCACAAGGGGAACTCTATGCATACCTACAAAAGAAGCAAATTTCATATCCAAAACAGGTCCATCCACATAAAAGCCGTTTGGATTTGGGCGATCCAGCACCAGAAGCTCAATATTATTTTCAGCACAGGCTTCCATTACATAATGCAATGTAGAAATATAAGTATAAAATCTTGCCCCAACATCCTGAATATCAAAAATAAAAATATCAATTCCACTCAAATCATCTGGTTTTGGTTTCTTTTGATCCCCATACAAAGAAATTACAGAAAGTTTTGTCTTTGCATCAATAAAATTTTTAACGGTTTCGCCTGCTTCCTGATCTCCTCTGAAACCGTGCTCAGGACAAAAAACCTTTTTGATTTGCAAACCCAGATTCATCAAACTATCAACCAAATGTGTTTTACCTATCGTTGATGTAGGATTGGCAACGATGGCTATTTTTTTGTTCTTTAAAAGAGAAAGATATTTTTCGGTTTGTTCAGCTGCAGTTTGAAAACCCGAACTCTTTACAAGTCTTTTGGAATCATTAAAGTCCTGTGCTTCAGTAAACAAAACAGGAAATAAAAATAATACAATGATCGTTTTTTTAACAATTATCCACATTTTAATATAATTTAGTTTGCAACTTTCAGACAAAAAATCTCAGTGTTTAGTTGCCTTTGATGTATCATTAAATTGAAAGATTTATAATTTCATTCATTTTCAAGGGATAATTTTTCTGATCTCAGCTATCCTTCCATTCAAGAAAAATTATGTAGATTTGTAAAATTAAATAAATATTCAATTGAATTTAGAATTATTCATCGCCAGACGATTTTTAAGCAAAAATAAGAAAAATATTTCACAACCTATCATTAGGGTTGCTATTACAGGTATTGCCTTAGGAGTAGCCGTGATGATACTATCAGTAGCTGTGGTCACTGGCTTTCAACAAAAAATTACAGAAAAAGTGATTGGTTTTGGAGGACATATCCAAATTGGCAACTTCGGGCTCAATCACTCTTTCGAATCTCTTCCCATCGAAAAAAACAAACAGATGGAAAGTGATTTGCAAAAAATAAAGGGTGTTGAGCATGTACAAATAGCTGCTAATAAAGCTGGTATGATCAAAACCGACGAACAAATTCAGGGTTTTATCTTAAAAGGTGTAGGCAGTGATTTCGATTGGTCATTTATGAAAACTAACATCCTTCAAGGAAGGATTATACCTATAAATGACAGTGAAAAGACGAATGATGTGATGGTTTCTAAATTTCTTGCTGACAAACTGAAACTGAAGCTGAATGACAAACTGAAAACCTATTTTATTAGTGATGAAGGACTTAAAGCTAGACCATTTATCATCAAAGGTATTTACGAAACTGGTCTGGAAGAATTTGACAAGAAGTTTGTTTTTGCTGACATTGCACACATACAGAAACTGAACCAATGGGATGCTATGAAAGTTGATGGATATGAAGTGCTTATCAAAGACTTTGATCAGTTGGATATAGTCAGCAATCAGGTGTATCAAACAATAGGATATAATTTAAATGCCAAAACCATTAAAGAACTTCATCCTGAAATATTCGACTGGCTTGGGCTTACAAATATGAATGTAGTAGTAATTATCGTAATTATTGCGTTGATTTCTTCCGTAACCATGATATCAACCTTGCTGATTTTGATACTCGAAAAGACCAAATTAATTGGCACGCTGAAAGCCATGGGTAGCAATAATCTAAGCATTCGCAAAATATTTATCTACAATGCACTTTATATTTGCATGTTGGGGATGTTTTGGGGTAACTTAATAGCGCTAACACTGGGTTTACTTCAAGATAAACTCGGTATCCTTAAACTTGACCAGGCTTCCTATTATGTTAAAACAGTTCCCATCAACCTCAACTTATTCCATATCCTTTTAATCAATGCTGGCTGTTTAATTGTATGTA
This sequence comes from uncultured Bacteroides sp., assembly GCA_964496885.1. Classification (GTDB taxonomy): domain Bacteria; phylum Bacteroidota; class Bacteroidia; order Bacteroidales; family JACABE01; genus JACABE01. Next base: position 7,495 of record CAZCBG010000087.1, read on the forward strand.
TATTGGCTTTATTAATTCCTTCATACATAGTTTCTAAGATTACTGTAGTAAAGGCAATCCGGTTTAATTAATATTTATTGAGCTTTCAGTCTATTGGATGGAGAATCAGAGACTTCAATTTAAAATTATTCGCAACAATAATTCATTTTATTATAAAAGACTTTCATTCTTATTTTTAAAGTATTTCTCCATTTTTAAAAATATTATCGTAAAAAGGCAGGATATTAATACGATGCCAACAAACCACAATTCGCTATAAAGAAGGTTTTGGGTACGATAAATGGCTGTTGCAATATTCCCAATAATTACCCATTGAATAATGTATATTACCGTTACATTTTTACCACACCAGCTCAAAAAATCAACAATGATAGAATTGCAAAATAATTTAGTTAAATAGTTAATTATCAAGATATAAATTAACATAAATCCAATTACCCAGATAAAGAAGTTAAAACCATGATGATAATAAGCAGCAAGATCAAATGATAAATTGAATGCGTAAGGAGTAAAAAATAAAATAATAGCACTAAGACTTCCTATGAAAATCCAATGTAAATAAGAAAAAGACTTTAGGTAGACCTGGTATTTTTCGTAAAAAATTCTAAAAATATAACCGGCTAAAACATAAGAAAACCAAGGAAATAAAGGAAAGTAGGAATGATCAATATTCCCTATAATAAAGGCTAATAATATACCTTCTGTCTGATTTGTATCCATTAGAAAATTTGCTGAAGCAACAAACAATATTAAAATAGGAAAATATAAAAACAGGCTCTTTTTTGAAATCAATTGTAGGAATGCTAATAAAATTATACTCAATCCAGCCAACGTTAATATATCAGCACCAAAAACAAAATGATACAAATCATAATCAAATTTACCCTGGAAAATTGCAATAAAAAGATGGATAGAACGGCCGATATTCAACAATATTCCAAGGAAGAATAAATGTATGCCCCTTTTTAAAGTTAACAGAAAGTTTTGATTGGAAGATGCTAAGAAATAGCCCATTACAGCAATAAAAACCGGTGCGCAAAACGGACCACCAAAAAAATATGCAATTTTACCAAGCATACTGTTATTCGCTGAAATGGAACTAAACTGTTCCATGATATGAACCTGAATCATAAAAATTACAGCCAATCCTTTGAGTGTATCTGCTGTCTGATTTCTAATAATTGTTGTTTTCAAAAACTATCGTATTAGTTTTATTTATTTTAATACTACAAAAATAGTAAAATATTTTAGAATTACTATTTTTCTAACACTGTCAGTCAGAACTGTAATTATTCAATTTGTTTTGAGATTTTTTTCTAAAAAAATGGATTTATGAAATTTTTCTAGGTTAAAAGCTCAAAAAAAACTTCTTTCACGCAAATTATTTTATTCGAAATATTGATGAAGTAAAGAAAATGGTTTATCTATTTTAAAAATCAATTGAAATCAGAAATTAAAATCTAATTTTTTAAGCAGTTTTATTGAAAGGGAATAACTGAGAGCAAACTGAACTCCATTGTAATAACGATATACAGGTAGTTCGGCAAAAACAGAAATCTGCCAATCATTATTGAATCGATAGCCGAGCTGAGGGCTAAGCATAATAATCTTATAACCAGAAGATTCAACTATTTTATCTATAGCAAGGTGTGATTTATCCTTGTTCTCAAATCGAAATTGAGCTGCAGCTTTTAGTCTTTCCGAAAATTTATAAGTAGCAAAAAATGACAGCATCCATTGGTCTCCATATTTATAGTAAAAATTGCGAGAATCAATTAATTGAGCATATTCATAAGAACATAAACTGGAGATACTCAACTTATCATTCATCACTTTCGACATATAAACACTCCCATGAATTTTAAAATTTCCGGATGATGGCTGAACAGAAATTGGTAAATTAATAGTACCGTCTTTTTGGTCAAAAACACCGACAGGAAGTATGATTCCAATTGCAGGAAGCAGGGTGAATTTTGCATTTTTACTATAGTATAGTCTGTATTTTAAATAGATGGCTGCATCACCCAAACCATAACCTTTATATGTTAAAGTATCATAATTTAAGGTCTTGTTGAAGAAATAGCCCAAATTAAAAAAAGCAGAAAATTTTGAGGTAAATGCATAAGCTGACCTAAATTCAGTATAATTTGAATTAAAATTTATAAATCTCGCATCACTAAAAGCATAATCTTCTTTACAATATTTGTTTGAATAGCTATGTTGGTAAGCCATTGAAAGAATAAACTCTTTCTCTGATAAATAAGACTGCTCCGCATCACTTAAAACAGGATTACCTGCAGCAAAATGCTGACAGAAAATGAGGGATGAAAATGAAATGAATAAAACTACAAAAAATAAAAATTTCAACATTTTTAGTATTGTAAATTGAAGTCAGCACTATTTTTGAATTATCAGCAAAGCTTTCCTGTATTATAATGCATTGATCCTATTATCCGCTGCTTCATTCAATTATGAAAGTTAGAACAAAGATACTAAATATTCACTATCTGAATCAAAGACCTAAACTTTTTCTGAATACTAGGAATTAAAGAAATAGAATCAAATTAGAATTTAAATTATAAATCTTGATTCATTTTGTTTCCAGAATTAAACTCGAGTATCTCTAACAGCCTAATTTGCTGCAAAATATTTTTTCTTCATCCAAAACGCAGCATTTACCAATGCTATCATCACCGGAACTTCCACTAAAGGACCAATTACTGCTGCAAAAGCTTCACCGGAATTCATACCAAAAATGGCAATGGCCACTGCAATGGCTAATTCAAAATTATTGCTGGCAGCGGTAAATGACAAGGTCACTGTTTGTCCGTAAGTGGCACCTGTGCGTTTACTCATATAAAAAGAGCCGAAGAACATGATTACAAAATAAATCAGCAGGGGAATGGCTATCATCACCACATCCATAGGAATTTTTACAATGTATTCACCCTTGAGCGAGAACATCACTACAATGGTAAACAGCAATGCTATCAGTGTAAGCGGGCTTATTTTGGTTATAAATTTTGTATGATACCATTGTTTGCTTTTTACACGAATCAGGATAAAGCGGGTCAAAAACCCGGCAATAAAAGGAATACCTAGGTAAATAAATACACTTTTGGCTATTTGTCCTATGGTAATTTTAGCCACTGCATCGGTAGTTGGAATTCCAAACCAGCCCGGTAAAATTGCAAGAAAAATATAGGCATATAACGAAAAAAACAATACCTGAAAGATAGAATTAAATGCTACCAAACCAGCGGCATATTGTGTGTCACCTTTTGCCAGATCGTTCCATACTATCACCATGGCAATACAACGTGCCAAGCCTATCATAATGATGCCATACATATAAGGCAGATTGGCATTGTTTTCGCCCGGGAAAAGCTTAAAAAATGCAATGGCCAAGGCAAACATCAATACAGGCCCAATCAGCCAGTTTTGAACCAAAGATAAAGTCAATACTTTCCAGTTGCGGAATACATCACCCAGCTCCTCATATTTCACCTTTGCCAGCGGTGGATACATCATTACAATGAGTCCGATGGCAATGGGGATATTGGTGGTACTTTCGGGTGATGATTTCAGGGATTCCCAGAATTGTGCAATGGCAGGAAAAAAATATCCTGAAAATACACCCATAAACATAGCAAGGAATATCCATAGTGTCAAGTAGCGATCTAAAAAGTTTAATCTGGTTTTCATATTTGTTTTTTGTATCGATAAAATTTAGAAAAAACTCCTGACGCTTAAGAAACAGTGTCAGGAGTTTGCAATTATTTAAAAACAATTTGTCATTTATAATTGATAAATATATTCGAAAATATTAGCAATTACAACCGCAACCACATCCACCACTAGCCTTTTCAACAATAGGTTCTGAAACCAAAACTTCTTTTATTATATTATTGACCAGGGTGTTATCATCCTCTTTGCAACAGGAAGTACTCGCTCCACAGCATGATGATTCACTTTCGGAATGATCATGATGAGCGTTTGCACTATCATTTTCGTTTACATTCATATTCATTTTGTTGTTTTCCATTTGTTATTAAATTTAGATTTATTTAAAAATTAAAACTATACTAATAAGTTGCCTACACAACTTATTATCCTTTTGATCAGCAATGGCCTTCGCAATCACAATAAGACTTCTCAGCATATACAGTGATGCTGTATATGCCTATATTTTTTTGCTTAAGTGCTAATAATTCAGCAGCAGAAATATAATTCAACAGAATTTCATCCGGAATAGTAATCTTCTTTTCTTTCTGAACGCTGATATTCTTGAACCCACAGGATGCAATGATGTCTAAATATTCCTGTTTCTGAACAGCTCCCGATACACAACCAGCATACATTTCAGCAGCCCGTTCCAGTTTAGCCGGCAATTTGCCTTCCAATACAACATCTGAAATCGAAAAATGTCCGTTAATTTTTAAAATTCTGTAAATTTCATCAAATGCTTTCTTTTTATCGGGCACAAGATTCAATACACAGTTACTGATAACCACATCAGCTTTATTGGCTGTGAGTGGCATTTTTTCGATATCGCCCAGACGAAATTCAACATTGTTGAAACCTAATTTTTCTGCATTTGTTTTTGCTTTATTAATCATAGTATCAGTAAAATCCACTCCTATCACTTTACCCGTTTCACCCACCAAAGCCCTGGCAACAAAACAATCGTTGCCAGCACCTGAACCCAGGTCAACAACCGTATCTCCTTTTTTTATAAGGGCAAATTCAGTAGGAATACCACAACCCAAACCCAAATCAGCTTCAGGATTGTAACCATTCAGCTCAGTATAGTTTTCGCTAAAAATTGTATAATCAACCCTACTGCAACAGCCAGTAGCACCACAGCAACTAGCTTCATTTTCCGCTTTGCTTTGCATGGCAATTTCACCATATTTTTGCTTAACAATATCTTTTAATTCCTTATTTTCCATATACTAATTGTTATTAATGTTGTTCATATAAAATGCTTTAAATCCAACTTTAATCTCGTCGCGTACCCTTCTGAATTCACTCATGATGAATTCATCAGAACCGAATGAATGGGAAGGATCATCGAAACCAATATGCAGACGATGTTTTACCTTTCCTATAAATGCCGGACAGCTTTCGTTAGCGCCACCACAAACTGTAATTACATAATCCCATTCCTCACCCAGATATAAATCTACCGAATCAGAAGTGTGATGACTGATATCAATGCCAATTTCTTTCATTACCAGCACAGCTTTTTCGTTTAGTTTACCCGAAGCTTCTGTTCCGGCTGAACGTACCATCAGGTTTTTATCAAATAATTGCAAGAAGCCATGCGCCATCTGACTGCGGCAACTGTTACCCGTACATAAAATCAGGATTTTAATTGAGTCCATTGTATTAATTTTTATTTGTAATCGTATTAATTTCTCCGTTGTCGAGATGTATTCTCACATTGCCGTATTCAGCAGCTACAGGACTGTGTGTAACCATAACCAGGGTAATATTGTTTTTTTGATTGATTGCTTTCAGGAAATCCAATATTTCGATAGAAAGTTTTGGATCAAGATTACCTGTGGGTTCATCTGCAAAAATGATGGAAGGAGAATTAACCAAAGCCCTAGCAATGGCAACTCTTTGCTGCTGCCCAGCAGATAATTCCTTGGGTAAATGATTCATTCGGGCTCCCATCCCCACGGTTTCCAGCACTTCCATTGCTTTGGCCTGCTGCATCGTTTTGTTCATTTTAATCAAAGCCAAAGGCAATTTTACATTTTGAATAGCTGTAAGATAAGGAATCAATGCAAAGCTCTGCATGATAAAGCCCACATTTTGCCTTCTGAACAGCGCCATTTCACTGTCATTTACATGTGTCAGATTTTTTTCCATCAAATAAAAACTACCTGAGCTGGGTCTAATTAATCCCGCTAATGTTAACAATAGTGTTGTTTTACCCGAACCGGAAGGTCCGGTAATGGTTACAAAGCTTCCTTTTTCAGCAGTAAGGGAAATATTTTTTAGTGCATCTACCCTTCCGTCTTTATGGTAGTAAATTTTTGAAAGTTTTTCGGTATGTAATATATTCATTATTATTCCTCCTGCATGTTTGAAAACGGTTCGAATCTAGCTGCAAAATAAGCAGGTAGTAAAGAACCTGTAATTGAAATTCCAATTGAAATGATTACAGCCCATACTAAAAACAAAGGGATGGCAGCAACCTGTATTTGTGCAAAAACAGGCCCCATATAATACGCAGCTAATGTACCTAAGGCATAACCCAGTATTCCTCCTATTAATCCTAATACACAGGCTTTCAGTAATAATATCCTGTAAATTTCAGATTTATAGCTTCCTATCATACGTAAGATTCCAATTTCTTTTTTGCGTTCGTTCACATTGGCCCACATATAATTACCAATAGAAATACTCCCCACAAAGAGAATGATGATCAGAAAAATGATGGATGTTTTTTTCATCATTTTATTAGTTTCAATCTGGGTGGAAACAATCTGACCAATTGTTGTAATCCTGGTATCAGGCAATATGTTTCTCAATTTCCCCAACAATCCTTCCGAAATGGCATTACAACAACCCATTATTTCAATGGCACTGATCTGATCTTTGATACCGAATATCTCTTGTGCAGCTTTTAGATTTACAAATATCCTGTCATCATCAACAGTACCAGTTTCAACTAGTAATTTTGCGACAGCAAGTTCTTTATCCTGAATTTTTAGTTTATCTTTTACTTTCAAATTAAGTGCTTTTGCTGCCTGAGCACCCAGCAAACATTCAGAATAACCCAAACTATCGACTCCTTTGCGTTTTAACTTTTCATCTTCATAACCATGGCTTGTATTTGCTTCCG
>CAZCBG010000088.1:0-14306 GCA_964496885.1 uncultured Bacteroides sp.
ATGTGCTTTGAGTACTTAAAACGTTTGTTATACTTAGGGTTTTAAAGAACATAATAATTAAATTACGGATTTAAATGAGTTGAGCATTAAAACTTAAAATATTCTCCAATAACCCAATAACTTAATAACTCAATAACCTAATAACCAACTTTCAATGCATTGGAATCAAAAAAGCAATACCAATACCCAATAGAACTGTAATAAATTTCTGAATATTGTATTGATGGTTTTCGCTGGTTTCAAATAATATTGAGGTAGAAACGTGGAGAAAAATTCCTACAACCACACCCAATATCATGTCAAAATAAATGCTCAGATTTCCAGTCATTTCTGAACTAATCAGATTGCTGACTATTGAACCCGCAGGAGTCATCAATGCGAAAAAGGCCAGATATATAATAGCTCTTCTTTTGCTCATACCTCTTTGCAGAAAAATACTCATCAGAACAATTGAAATAGGTATGTTGTGAATAATTATACCAACTGTGAGTGAGTGTTGGACCTGCTGATTGAAACTTGCAACAATAGGCATTCCTTCTAAGAATGCATGAATACAAATACCTAACATTAATCCTATGGGAGCCACTTTTGGGAAATGATCGTGATGGTCATGTTTTTCGTTGCAATCGTGTGCATGTCCGTGACCATGTTCAATTCCTTTTGTCAGTAATTCAAGCAAAAGTTGAAGCACGAAACCTATCAAAATAAAAGCGCCAATACCTGCATTTCCTTTTGTGAAAATTTCGGGGACTAAATTTAAAAAACTGATGGCCAATAAGAAAGCACCACTAAAAGCCAATAATAATTTCAGTACTTTAGGGTTTTCAGTTTTAAATAGAAAAAGGGTAGAACCACTGATAATTACGGTGATAAATAGGAAAAAGTAGAGAATAAGATGTTCCATAAAGCATTGGATTGAATTGCAAAAATAGTCATTAAATTTTAATGTTGAGCAAGCTTCAGTTTATAATTACTACAAAACTAAAAAACAAATAAGTAACTGAAGTAATGAGTGTGAATTATTTACTTAAGTAATAATTATGCTTTTTATCCATATAAGTTTTATTCTTGAATTTTGCTCCATGCTTTTCCTAGATTTTTAATTAAATCTCCGGCTACTAAAGATTCTTCCGAAAATTCATGAGCATAGATGTCTCCGGCTAAACCGTGAATGTAAACGCCTAAAATAGAGGCCTGTAACGAATCGTATTTTTGAGCCATGAGGCCTGTAATAATCCCTGTTAATACATCACCACTCCCTGCAGTTGCCATTCCAGGATTGCCGGTATTGTTAAAATAACAATCTCCTTGAGGTGTAGTGATAGCTGTGTGTGCTCCTTTTAAAACAATGTAAATCTGATGCCTAACAGAAAGTTCTCTTTGAGTTTGGTTGCGTTCGAAATCATTGTCAAACTTTCTGCAAATCCTTTCAAATTCTTTAAAATGAGGTGTTAAAATACTATTAGCTGGAATCAGTTCTAGCCATTCTTTATTTTCACCTAAAATATTAATCGCATCTGCATCTATTAACATTGGTTTCTTCGATCGGAGAAGCAATTCTTTCAAGCCATTCTGCGTTTGGATATCAGTTCCAATTCCTGATCCGATTCCAATGACATCGTAATTGCTAATACTATGAATACAGCTAAAGAATTTCTCATGAATATCTGCTTCTGTCATGGCTTCAGGGACAGCAGTCTGCAATATAACTTCTCCGTTTTTAGGACAATGGATGCTTAGTAAGCCAACACCGCTCCTTAAACATGATTTTGCGGACAAAATAGCAGCTCCCATTTTCCCCATGCTACCACATATTAATAATGCATGACCATAATCCCCTTTGTGCGCAGTTTTCTTACGGGATATATATATGTTTTTAATGATACTCTCGTCTATAAGGATATTCTTAGTAGCTGCTTTTTCAATAAAATCTGATGATAATTTGATAGGTAAAACTTCCCATTCTCCAATAAATTGGTAGTTTTGAGGGAACATGAATGCTAGTTTTGGCAATTCAAAGCTCAGAGTATTGTTCGCATTCACAATTGCATCTGTTTTTGAATTGCTTTGATCACAAAATAAACCTGAAGGAATATCGATAGAAATGACTTTGTTTTCCAATTCGTTGATATGCTGAATCACTGCTGCAAGCATTCCATCTGTGGCTTGATTCAACCCTGAACCTATCATTGCATCAATGATTACACTTTCTTTTTTTATTTCAGGGATGTCATCAACTGAATACACTTCAATGTAGGCTATGTTTGAAGCTTTTATTTTCTGAAAATTGATTTCAAAATCTTTCGATTTGTTAACTGAATGGTGGATGATTATTACTTTTAAAGGAGAGCCTATAGCATTCCACATTCTTGCAATGGCAAGCCCATCACCACCGTTATTCCCCATTCCACAAAAGACGGTAAGTTCAGTAAAAACATCAAAATGTTCATTCAGCCATATCAAACAGGCTTTGGCTGCTCTTTCCATTAAATCAGCAGTTTCAATTGCTTCGCTTTTAATAGTATAAGCATCTGCTGCTCTGATTAAATCTAAAGGTAATATTTTCATTGCTATTTAATTAAAGATTAAAGTTTTGGAATCTCATTTTCTTCTTCAATAATGTCTTCTGTTAAATAATAATCATCCTCTTCGTTTTCATCATTCCATTGGTATTCAATTTTTTGCGGGCCTTCTTTTCTAAAATAAATGGCATAAACAACGCCAGCAATGAGTCCCATTAAATGAGATTCCCATGATATTTCCTGTTGGAAATTATTTGGGAAAATACCCCACACCAAGCCTCCGTAAATAAAAATAACAAACATCGAAAGTGCCATTAAGCGAGTGTTTTTCCGCACTATGCCACTTACAAAAATAAATGCAGCCAATCCGTAAATAATACCACTTGCGCCTATGTGCCAGGCTGGACGTGCGATGATCCAAACCCAGGTATTTGTTGTTAAGTAAATGTATATAAATATTTTAAATCCTATCTCTTTGTAAAAATAAAAAAGTGCAGTGCTGAGGATCAATAGTGGAAGAGAATTTGCATACAAATGATTCATATCAGCATGAATGAAAGGCGAAAATAGTATGCCAGGTAATCCCTGCAATTTTAAAGGATAAATACCTAAAAAATCAAAATGCCTATGGAGCATGAATTCCACAAACTTTACCAGCCAGATGAGGATGAGCATAGTCAATGGAATGATGATACTGTTTACCAATCTTTTCTTTTCTGCATTCATCAATTATTCCTTTATATTTGAATAGCAAATCTAATTCAAATAAAACGATAAATCAATATTTTTACCGATATTATCGATTTTTTTTATTAAACGTAATGGAGGGTAAATTGTTTTAATGAATAAATAATTGATCTTTTTCACTTATTCGTAATTCAGGCAAATGATTTCTGAAAGTATTTAAAAACGTATTTTGTTTTTGTCTAAATTTTAATTGGACTTTAATTCTTCTAACATATACAATGATAGCAACTTAACAATTCTTAACAAAAATAGAGCCTGAGTTTGTCGAAAAAAAGAGGAGGAGTGGCATATTATCACTAATTTTGGCTTTTAAAAATTAAATATACGATGATAAAAAATAAATTCATATTTCTTGCTTTTTTGCTTTTACTGGTATTCAATGCAAATCTTAAAGCCCAAAATTACGACCCTAAAAACACCGAACAAAAAATCAATTATGCCATGCAGCTCTTTCGTCTGGCTTATGTTGATAAAGTAGATGCACCTAAGTTGGTTCAGGATGCCATTGTTCAGATGTTGAAAGAACTTGATCCGCATTCAGTTTATATTTCAAAGGAAGAACTCGACAAAATGAATGAGCCTTTGGTAGGAAATTTTGATGGAGTTGGTATTCAATTTCAGGTTATCAAAGATACGATAGTTGTTGTGGATGTTATATCCGGTGGCCCTTCCGAAAAAGTTGGAATCATTGCCGGCGATAAAATCGTTGCCATCGACGGCAAACCTGCAACCGGTGATACAATCAATTCAAATTTTGTTTTAAGTAAGTTAAGAGGTAAAAAAGGAACCATTGTAAATGTTTCTATTTTCAGAAGGGCTAAAAATAAAGTGCTTGACTTTACTATAATACGTGATAAAATTCCATTAACCAGTATTGATGCTATTCTGATGGCAACGCCAGAGGTTGGTTATATTCGATTAGATCGTTTCTCAAGAACTTCAATGGATGAATTCCATAAAGCTTTGTCCGATTTAAAAACACAGGGAATGAAAGATCTGATTCTCGATTTGCGTGGTAATGGAGGTGGTTTTATGGACATTGCCATTGAATTAGCGGATGAATTTTTAACCGCTGATAAACTCATTGTATATACTGAAGGTCTTTCCAGTCCAAAACAAAACTTTAATTCTACCACTAAGGGTGGTTTCGAAAAAGGAAAACTGGTATTGCTGATTGATGAAGGTTCAGCTTCTGCAAGCGAGATTGTATCGGGTGCTATACAAGACTGGGATAGGGGATTGGTAGTTGGGCGTCGTTCGTTTGGTAAAGGTTTGGTTCAACGACCTTTCGATTTGCCCGATGGTTCTGTCATTAGATTGACTACAGCACGTTATCACACACCTTCCGGAAGATGTATTCAGAAATCATACAGCGATGGCCTGGATGATTATTATGGCGATTTTGCCAAACGATATAATAATGGTGAACTTAGTAGTGCAGATAAGATTCATTTTCCTGATTCATTGAAATATTTTACCAATAACAAACGGGTAGTTTACGGTGGTGGGGGCATTATGCCTGATATTTTTATACCGATGGATACCTCTAAAATCAGCGATTATTATGTTGATTTGCGTCGTAAAAATGTTTTCAATGATTATATCATGGATTATATTGATAAAAACAGAGAGTCTTTGAAACTTAAATATCCCGATTTTAAGAAATTTCAATCAGGTTTTATTTTGGATAATGCTTTTATGGATGATTTTACCAAAGCAGCTGCAAAAGCAGGGGTTAAAAAATACAATGTAAATCCTGAAAAGCTAAGTACGATGATGGCTCAGTATCTTCAAAAAGTTAAATCGGATACTGCAATGTTTGCAAAATTCAATAACTACAGCGATCTGGCTGCTTATCTTTCAAAAGATAACGAAAGAATGAACAAGGAAATGCAAAAGTTTGCTTCTGCTGAGGATGCTTCATCAGTCAAAGCAGTTGATAATTCTTACAGATACATCCATTACCAATTGAAAGCATTGCTTGCCCGTAATTTATACGATACCAATGCCTATTATGAGGTTATAAAAGATATTGACGATGCTTATCTGAAAGCCGTTGAAATTATCAAAAATGACAAACTTTTTGATAAATTGAAAGGGAAATAATAAATAAAAAGAGCTTGCAATATGAACTGCACCCCAAAAGTTAGACCAAAAACTTTTGGGGTGTTTTTTTATTGGTAAATTGAAAGCTTCTTATACTCCTTTTTTAAAAATGATACTTGATACCTAGACTCAAAATTTGTGAATTGAATTTAACCTTGTCGTAGATAAAAGTATCGCTTGAGATTTTTGCAGCTTGATTGATCATATAATTGAAGCTGTAAAAATATTGATATTCAACAATTATGCTGATAGTATGTAAACTATAAGAGATTCCTATTCCGTAATTGATGCCCCATAAAGTTTTAGATACTTCAGTTTTGAAAAAATTTGCACCATCATTGCTCAAGCCCGATATAAAATTATCCATACGGGGACCAAAGCATACATAAGGGGTAAAAGAATGGAAGCTGGTTTTGAATTTTACAATAGGACTCAACGTAATAAAGCCATATTTCATGTCAAATTCTTCTCCAATTTCAGTTAATTTGTAGGGTGTTATTTCATTAACTACTCTTCCGAAATTTTGATAATAACCTAAATCTACCGAAAGTTCCCAATGTGGTTTAGTGATAAAATCAGCAGTGATTACACCATAAAAACCTGTGTGGTTTTCAACTTTAAACAATTGATCGAATTGGGAGTATTGCCATTGTTGATGAGATAGAGCCATCCCACTTTTAATACCAATGCTTTTAACTACCTGAGCAGAAATAAAGCTTGTGCTTAATAAAATAAGCATAAAAATTAATTTTGTTTTCATCATTATTTCATTTGTTTAATTTCGTTCCTGGAAAATAAATAAGCTGATTACCAATCATCTTTTATGATTTTCTTTCCTTGCATAACTGCTTTGAGTGAATCAATCAACTTGCTGATTTGTGTGTCAATAATTGTCAGATACTCATCCCATAAAGGAGAGTAGCCTTGTTTTTTCTTATCCAGCCAGTTTTCGACAGCATACCTTGATTTTTCTTTCAAATAGAAATTTGAAAAATTATATCTGTATTTATTGTCTTTCATTTGAATGATAAAACTATATTCTACCAATCCTGTCTTTACAATATTTCCATCTTTATCTTTAAAAAAGAGTTGAATACGATGTTGCCCTTCAATTTCGCCATTGACTGCATCTCGCCTATGGGTTACATCTATAGCATTTTTATAATTTGCATTTACCCATTCTATTGCTCTTTTGTACAACTCATCTTTGGTTCCGGCTAGATTGATGGCCCCTTTGTAGGTAACCAGCTTAGTATTTGTGTCTACTGGAATTCTGTCTCTGATGGAATCCTGAGCATTCAATTGTGAAAAAATAATCATTCCCAATAATAAGAAAACTGTTTTTTTGACCATAATTTCTTTTTTTTAATAAATTTAATAACTGTTGCAAAAATACAATTTATTTATAGTAAAATATTGCCAAATAAAGTATGTATATTAATTTTTATCCTGATACAGCTTAAATATCTATTCCTGTTTACTGCATTTTTTCAAATTTAGAAATTGTATGCTTTAGTCTTCCGTATACCGACCTCTGTCTTCTGATTTCCGTCTTCCATCTTAGGTCATCCATCACCTAGCTTAAACTCCCTCATCCTTTATCAGCTGCTTGTACTTATTGTAAAGGAATGAAATAATCAACAAAAGTACTCCCAACAAAACAAAAACGATGGTTTTTGAAATTGTGTCAAGATCTGTAATATCATAAGCAAAAAGTTTGATGAGTGTCAAGGCGAAAACTATAATGGCTCCAACGCGGAGGTGTTTTTTCTTTTTCCAGATACCCAACACTATCATCAATAATGCGTAAACGCCCCATAATATACTTAAGCCGAGTTTGTAAGATTGTGTGGAATGCATGATATCCATCCAGTTGATCAGCTCGCTGCTTGTAATCCATAGCAATGAGATATAAAGCAAGGCATCAAAAACAATCGTTAATTTAAAATCAGCATTTTTCATAAAATCCTGCTTTATACTTTTGTAAACAGAAATAATCATCAATGCTACAAAAGCAAAAGAGACATATCTGATCCCTATATGAAAATAGTTATGCTGATAATGTTGTGGTAAATTCAGGTTCAGAAAACTTGCTCTGAGTTCTCCCAATACATATAAGCCCTGACTTAGAAATACAAACAATACGAAACTACTTAATATAAGACTGACATGCCCAAGATTACTGTTTTTGATTTTTTTGAGATTCACAAAAGATAAAACTGAAAAAAACAACAATGAATAATTGATGATCCACAAGGATTTAAAACCCATGATATCCATATTCCATATTTGTTCTGAAGTATTGCTTTTTGTATTTTGTATATTGATCATAGAATCATGGTACAATTGATCCCAATAATTTGCAATTTCAATACGGAAACTTATATAAAGTGCAAAAATGAATATTGCTGGTATAGAAAAACTGATAAATGTACTCAGGTATTTTTTAGAAAAGATAGCTGTAATTCGTTTTAAACTTAAATTGATGTAATTGATACATGCAAAGGCAAATATAAACAAAAAGGAAGTCAGAAAATTAATGTTGAATAGGGGAGTGCTTTCAACGTAAAGCGCCTTTGTATAATAATGATGATCAAAAAAAATCCAGTCCTGGACAATACTTACAAATGCCAGCAACATCATTGGGTAGGAAAGCTTTTCATAAAAAGAAACATTTTTACTTCTGCCAATCCAAAACAACAATCCAGCTTCACCCGCCCACAGCAAGGTAACCCAGTTTCCGTCCAATTGCACAGGGATGGCAATTGTAATAAATATCAATACCAGCCCAGCTACCAGAAAGAATAAATTGCGGTCGGCGAGTTTTTGTCTATAAATGAAAATGCTTACTGTCATGTGAATCATTGCATTGCATAGCGTAAATAATCCCAATAATTCTTTTCCTTTAGGATGGGCATATAAAACTGCATACGTTGTGCCATAAAAGATAAATGAATTTGAAAGTAAGAGAATTATATCTCTTTTCTCAAACTTTTCTTTTTGTAGTAGTTTGTAAGCCAGAAAAATGGCATAAAAAGTCAGAAAGAAAACCGCAAGGAAACTCAAGGCCAGTTCAAAGTGTTCATTCATTTGATAATCTGATTGCTGCCACGAAATAAAAATAAGCCAGGTCAGCAAAAAGGATGAATAGTAAAGTAGTTTCCAGTATTTTTTTAAGGCAATTATAAGTATTCCGATGTTGATGATGGCCATATAGCTGAACAATATTGCCACCTTTCCTGAGCCATCGCTCAGCAAAAATGGGACAGCATATGCACCCACCAGACCGATGTGGGCAATTATTTGTTTATTGTATTGGATAGCCGTAACTACAGTAGAAGCAGTAAAGGCAAACATTAAAAGAAAAGCAACTCCTTGTGGGAACAAGGCATAAAAGCTATAAGCAGCATAGGTCATGAAAAAGAGGATGGCCATAGCACCACTCACCAATACAGCACTGTAATTTTCGTAATTTTTCTTTAAACGTATGCCTACACCCAATAACCCTAATCCCATCAAATAGCCCAATATAATTCTCATGAGGGGACTGATGAGTTGATGTTCGATTGAATATTTAGCTCCAATGGCAACTCCAATCACGGTAATGATGATACCTATCTTGTTGATGAGGTTTTCTCCTATAAATTTTTCCAGATCCGATTTTATTACAGATGATTTAGGTGATATAGGAGCTGAATGCTTAGGTGGAATTGCAGTAGGTTCTAAAACAGTGGTTTCAAGCGTAAAGTTTGCTGATGTTGACTCATTTTCAATGTCAGCTTTTATTTCCTGTTTATCTTGCAAGTTCTCTAAGGGTGATGTGGTTGAGAGCTTTTTGATTGCTATCCGCAATTCATTGATTTCTTCTGAAAACAGTGCTTGCTTATTCAAAAGTATTTCCATCTTTTCATTGAGTTGATGGATGTTATTGTCATTTTCTGTCATGCAATAATGAATTTAATTGTTTTGTTTGTTAATCAGAAAATTTACTGATTAATGCAATTTCATTTGAAACCTTGGTAAAAATTAAAAACAAATTTAATACAATTTATTTCTACTTCAGATTATTATTCATAAATATTTGTTTCCATTCTAAAATTCTAACTAGGTATTAAAATATGCTTTTTGAAATACCATGTGATAGGCGAAAATTACTGGATGAAATATAAACAATCAGTAACTGTAAAACTTTTATATGCTAACTTTGTTTATGTATAATAAAGGGTTTTAAGCTTTTATATTAAATTCATCTTTAAGCCTTAGGAGGGTTTACTTAATTAAAAATTAATTCAAATGAAAATAAAAATCATGTTAATTGCACTGTTAATTCTGTCTTTGGGTGTATTTGCCCAAGATAATAAAAAAAACTTTTACAGTTTTAAAGTTAAAACCATAGATGGAAAAGATTTCGACTTATCATCCTTAAAAGGGAAGAAAGTATTGGTAGTAAATACCGCTTCTAAATGCGGATTAACGCCTCAGTATAAGGAGTTGGAAGAACTTAATAAAATGTACGGTAATAGCTCTCGTTTTGTTATCATCGGGTTTCCTGCCAATAATTTTTTAAGTCAGGAACCGGGTAGCAATGCAGAAATCAAAACTTTCTGCGAAAAAAATTATGGTGTCACTTTCCAAATGATGGAAAAGATTTCGGTCAAAGGAGAGGATATGCATCCCTTGTACAAATGGCTGACCCAGAAAAGCGAAAATGCTAAAATGGATGCCGAAGTGCAATGGAATTTTCAGAAATTTATGATTGATGAGAATGGTAATCTGGTTGATATGCTAACTCCTAAAGAAAGCCCCCTCAGCGAAAAAATAATCAGCTGGATTAAAACTGCTAAATAATTTTATGTTAAAGATGTAAATTGATTATTCATATTACTAATCACATAAATCTTTCAATGCATTTTCAAGATCAGGATAACAGAAATGATATCCTGACTTAATAATTTTAGCTGAAGAGATGCGGCTCCCTTTTAAGAATATTTCTGACAAATCACCAAAGATAAGTTTTAGAATAAATGCTGGGACATTTGGGAAAAAGTAAGGTTTTTTAAGTAATTTTGCCAACGTGAAGGTGAATGCCTCGTTTGTAATATGTTCGGGAGCTACTCCGTTGTATGCGCCTTTCATCTCTTCATCTTCAATCGCTTTGATATAAATTCCACACAAATCGTCAATATGTATCCATGGCATGTATTGTTTGCCATTGCCTAGGGCTGACCCAATTCCCATTTTTACCGGAATTATCATTTTTCCTAACGCTCCACCTTTTTTAGTAAGCACTACACCGGTTCTTATTTTAACTGTTCTGATGTCCGATGCCTTAAAAAGATCAGCGGCTTCTTCCCATTTCCTGCAACAATCTCCTTGAAAATCATTAGCAGGTAGATCTGTTTCAGTAAAGATTGTATCGCAACTAACACTTCCGTAATAGCCTATTGCAGACGCTGTTATGAAAGCTCTGATTTTGTGATTGCTAACTTTAATATTGTCGTAAATTAATTTTGCTGTATTAACACGGCTATCAATAATGCGCTGTTTTCTATCTTTTGTCCATTTTTTCACTCCAATACCAAGTCCTGCAAGGTGAATAATATAGTCAATATTAGCTGTGGCTTCACGATCCATTTCGTGTTTTTCGGGATTCCAGAAAAAGCTTTGAAAGGCAGCGTTTTGATTGCCTGACCTGCTTAAAATTGCCACTTTGTATCCTTTTTCTTTTAGTTTCTGACAAAGATGGCTGCCTATCAGCCCGCTTCCCCCACTAATTAATACTGTTGTCATGTTTTTTAGATTTTAATTAGTTGAAGTTTTTAGTGCCGATGATTTTCCCGTAGTTTAAACCCATAGAAGTGGACATATATTGATATTTCACAATCTTAAATTGATGGTTGATTAATATATTAACTAAAAAATCGCCATTGTATTTTTTGTTTTTTAAATCGTGAAATTCTAAGGATATGGTAGTAATCTTTTTGAAAGTTTCCGAACTCAGACTCTCTAATATTGAATATTCACCACCTTCACAATCCATTTTCAGGAAATCAATATTTTCTATAGGATAATCATTTAGTATTGTTTCCAGTGTTTTTAATTCAATTTTTTCAGAAACGCTTTCTTTTTCTAAAAATGAGTAATCACTAATAAGCGAATTGTTTGAAGTCCGACCCAGATACAACTTTGACACTTCATCTTTATTTCCTATTGCTGCATGTAAAGGGATAATATTGTTAATTTTATTTCTCTCAATATTTTCAGCTAGACATTTGAAATTCAAGCTTCCTGGCTCTATAGCCAGTATTTTTGATTCAGCAGCAGTATTTTTACTTGCAAAAATCGAGAAATAACCATAATGCGCTCCGATATCTAAAACTGTAACTTTTTGATAAAATGGGAAATAATCAGAATATTCTCTCTTCACAAAAATATCCGATAGTATAGCTAACTCATTTTTGTTTAAGTTGTAATCAATACTAAGGTTGTTAGCACTACAAATTGTATTGAATTTATACCGTTTAGTTTTACTGAAAAGTAAATTTATTATACTTTTAAACATTGTTTTTTTTAATACTACAAACATACAATCAATTCCTGTCATCACCAAATAAATATTTTTTAGTACTTATTGCTAATAAATGTAATATATTTGCTAAAAAATTTAAAAACGTTTCCATGACTTTTAACGAATATTTATATACAGATGCTCAGGATATTGAGGTGATTTTCAATTACTATTTAGGGTTTCTAAATGATTTTTCTTCTGCTAATTTTCCACAGGATAAGCAACTTCAATTAAAAGGATGCTGCGATAAGTTCCTTAATTCAATAGAGCGCTATACCTATTTTGAAACCTATAAACGTGAAGATTATCAGGAACTAATGAATGTAATGGAAAAAGAGCTTCAGGAATTAAAAATTATTGAACGTAAATCTTTTATAATGAAACTGCTTCCGTTTATTAACAGCCGGAAGAAACAGATGTATCATATTCAGGATGCATTTCATGAGGTTTATTCAGCAACCATGTCTTTAGTTAATGATGCTATTCAAAAAGAGTACATTTACGATAAGCTAGAATTAGGAGATTTTTATGATCCTAGCAAATCAAATAAAGCTGAAATAACAGAAATTATTAAAGAAGCGATTGAATTGATAACTGAGGATGTGTCAATTACCGATACCAGCAAAAAAACGCTGATTAATCATTTAGATAAAGCTATACGTGATTTAAACAGTGAACGTACCAACTGGACTCGCTTTTTTGGAAAACTTAAAGAAACTTCCGTTGTACTGGCTGCATTGGCTTCATTGGCCGGTGATGCCAATTCTTTATATGAAGCCATTACTAAACTTGATAAAGCAGCTATTGTTGTTCGCAAGACTTCAATAAATATTAGTTATAATGTTCTCAATGAAGTTTTTAATGTAAATAATATTCAAAATATAGGCTTGTTAAAAAACACGATTTTAAAAATTGATGACCGCAATTTACAACACGACATTATTAACGATGAAGTTTCTGAATAAAAAACTTTATTGTTTTTATACCCTTACTAAAATACTATGATGAAAAAAGCAATTGTTATAGGTGCATCTTCCGGAATAGGGAGAGGATTAGCTAAAATATTGGCTGCAAACAACTATAAAGTTGGAATTACAGGAAGACGATTGAATTTGCTGGAAGAATTAAAAGCAGAAAATCCAAATAGTTATGTAGTTCGTTCATTCAACTTAAATGATTATAATACTGATATTGAAAATATTGAAGAACTTTGTAAAGAAATTGGAGGTCTTGATTTATTAATCATTAGTTCAGGTTGGGGTGATATAAGTGAACAGCTTGATTATAATATTGAAAAGCGAACGATTGATATAAATGTGAATGCATTTACCTTGGTTGCCGATTGGGCATTTAAATATTTTCAACATCAAAACAACGGCCATCTGGTTGCAATAAGTTCTGTTGCTGGTTTAAGAGGCAATCGTCAATCGCCTGCATATAGTGCTTCTAAAGCGTTTCAAATGATTTATCTTGAAGGGTTGCGGCATAAAGCCAAAAGTTTAGATCTTTCTTTTTCGATTACAGATATACGTCCTGGATTTGTCGATACCAATATGGCCAAAGGTGATATGAAGTTTTGGATGTCATCAGTCGAGAAAGCTTCCCGTCAGATTTTTAAAGCAATTCAATCGAAACGAAAAGTTGTTTATGTAACTAAACGATGGTTAATTATTGCACTAATAGTTAAGCTAATTCCAAGAATAATACTGGAAAGAATGTAAAAACACACACCTCTTGTAACTATTGTTAATTTCGCAAATATATTGAAGTACAGACGAATGGCATTAATTATGTAAAAAAAAGGTCGGATGTTGTTTCCGACCTTTTTTGTATAAATTGTACAAACTATTATTGTACTTTAACCTTAACCCCGTTTAAAATTTCATTCTGACCTCTTGAAACAAAAACAGCAACATCGCAATTTGCAATCGCAACAGCACCACCGCCTGGAGGAATGGTTGCACCATTATAATCAGCAGGAACAGTATAAGTGTAGGTTTTTGTGTATTTTGAACCTATTTTTGTAGAAGCTGCAGGTACTACCTCACCCCATTGTCCGGTTATTAGATGACGAAGTACATTGTTTTCAGCATAATTGGCTGGATCTGGTGTTCCGCCAGATTGCTGGCAAATTAAATTATTTTGTAGAAAAGCAACATTAATACTATTTGCTACAGTTTCTGTTGAAGTATAGTATAAATCCACTTTGACAGTAAGCACTTTAGTAGAAGCGTTATAAGTAGCTTTGGTGCCAATATTAACTGGCGTATTTTCAGCCATAACCTGAGTAGCTGCACTTGTCCAGTTGCTTCTGCCCATTGCACTTCCTCCAGCTGTCATACCAAGTCCGGCAAAAACCCGAC
>CAZCBG010000089.1:0-13203 GCA_964496885.1 uncultured Bacteroides sp.
CCAGTGACCCCCTGCTTGTAAGGCAGGTGCTCTAAACCAACTGAGCTAAACTCCCTTTTTGTAATTGGACTGCAAAATTAATGCTTTTTTTAATACTTCCTAATAAAAATATTATTTTTTTGACCAACCATTTAAAAAAAATTGGTAGGTTTGTACTTTAATCATTATTCAAAACGTGGCGAAAACATATTTCTTTTTAAAAACATTTAGCATTATTGGCTTATTTATTGTATTAGTTTCCTGTAATTCAACGCGTAACTTACATGATGATCAGTATCTTTTAAAAAGAAACAAGATTGTAACTGTTAATTATAATGTTAGTAATGACATTATTAAAGGATTAATAAAACAACAATCTAATAAGAAATTTCTTGGTATTAAATTCAAACTTGCATTTTATAACCTCGCCCGGCAAACCAATCCGAAAGGATTTAGTAAGTTTTTAATAAAAATCGGTGAACCTCCGGTTGTGTTGGATACTTTACTAACAAATTCTACGCTGAAAAAAATGGAATTATACATGGATAATCATGGATATTTTAATTCAAAAGTTGAAAAAATAATCGATTACTCTACAAAAAAGAAAGCAATCGTAACCTATAAAATTACAGCTACTCAACCTTATACCTTAAACGAAATAAATTATGTAATTGAGGATGTTAATCTTAAAACAAATATTTTTGCCACCCTCAATAATACATTGCTAAAAAGTGGTGACAATTATGATATTGATCAGTTTGAAAAAGAAAGAGAAAGGATAGTTGTCAATTTAAAAAATCTTGGCTATTTTGCTTTCACTAAAGATTTTATAGTCTATAAAGTTGACAGCAGCCTTAACAATAACAGTATGAATGTTACTGTTTTGGTAAGGAATCCTGTATTTATCTCCCCACTAAATCCCGATAGTACAATCAGTATTAAACACAAACGATATAAAATCCGAAATATATTTATTTATCCAGACTACAATCCTTTACTTTCTGATTCTTTAATAAAAGATACTTTGTTGTTGAATGTACCTCAATTTAAAAACGACACTTTGATGAACCATTACTTTTTTGTACACAATAATGAAATAAAAATCAGGCCTAGAACTTTTTCACAATCAATTTTTATAAACTCCAACAATTACTTCAATTTAATGGATGTGGAACAAACTTACAACCGTCTTGCTGACCTTAGAAATTTTAGGTTTATCAATATTGGTTTTGATGAGTTAAAAGAAGATAGTTTAGATTTGATAAATGGAGAACGTTCGCTGGATTGTAAAATTGATCTTGCCAAAAACAAAGCAAATTCCTTGTCTACAGAACTTGAAGGAAGTAACTCTTCAGGTTATTTTGGCGTTGCAGGAAATATTCTCTTCCAAAATAAAAATATATTTAAAGGAGCGGAGATTTTTAACATAAAACTAAAAGGTGTTTTAGAAAATCAGAAAATAAGCATAACAAGCGACAGATCAACGCTACCGCTATTTAATACTTTTGAAACCGGGATAGAAACAAGCATTGAAATTCCTAAGTTTTTAGTACCTATTTCACAGGATCGTTTCCCAAAATACTTTAAGCCAAAGACCACAATAAGTGTTGGTTATAATTATCAAAATCGACCCGATTTTAAAAGAACAATTACAAATTTTTCTTTTGGATACGACTGGAAACAATCGCGTTTTATTCAACACATTTTTAACCCTATCGAAGTAAACGCAGTAAAAATATATCCTGACTCTGTTTTTAAAACAAGCATTGAAGCTTTACCAGATAAAAGGTTGAAATATCAATATACCGACCATTTTATATTGAATTTAAAATATAGCTTCATTTATAACAACCAAGATCCAAATAAAAAGAAAGATTTTACTTTCTTTAGAGCTAACTTTGAATCGGCTGGTGGAGTATTAAATATAATAAAAAATGTCTTTGACAATAATCGAAATGCTGATGGAGTTTACGAAGTCTTTAATTTGATTTACTCACAATATGTTCGTTTTGATATCGAATTAAAAAGGTACCTTTACTTTAATTCGAATAACTATATGGTTTTAAGAACTGTTTCAGGAATTGGACTTCCTTATGGAAATTCAAATCAATTACCTTACGAAAAAAGTTTTATTGCCGGAGGAGCCAATGATATTAGAGCATGGAGGTTACGATCATTAGGGCCAGGTTCTTATTCTGACTCAAAAGCAGAAAACTTTGACCGTATTGGAGATATTTCAATAGAATTTAATATCGAAAATCGTTTTCAAATGTATAAATTTTTACATGGGGCTGTTTTTGTTGATGCGGGGAATATATGGCTTAATAAAGCCAATGCATTGTTTCCTGATGGTGAAATTAAATCGAACAAATTTTTTAAACAAATTGCAATTGGAACAGGCTTTGGTGTAAGAATAGACTTTGGCTTTTTGCTATTCCGAATAGATGCAGCTATCCCTTTAAGAAATCCTTCTAAAACGGCCGACAGAGAATGGGTTATTGCTCATTCTGCTTTAAGAGATTTTGTTTTAAATTTTGGTATCGGATATCCCTTTTAAATTAAGTGCCTTAATTACTTATTGTTAACGGGTTGTAAATCTAAAGCAAATAGAACAATAGTGACTTTTATTGCTTTTAGCTTTAAAGAAAAATTTAGTTTTAATTTACTGTTTTGGAATTCTAAGCTAATCTCTAGTTTAAATGTTTTTGAGCAACCTGTAAAATTTCATAAGTATCCGTATCATAAACAAAAGCTACAATTGAAGCATGTTTCCAATTGATACCTGGAGTATCTTGTGGGAAATTTTGCTTTATAGTATAAACGAACGGATAAAGAATTTCAGAATCAATCAGATTTGAAGATATCCCGCTTGTTAAAGAACTACCCCATGAACCATTTATTGCATCTCTCATCATATGACGGTGAACATAATTTGTTTGAAGGACTGAATGATTTTGTTGGGGTGCTATAATACTATCCTCTGTAAGAAGCAATTGTAATTGTAACTTTTTCTTTATTGTTTTTAAAAATTTAGTTGTTGCTGAACCTGTTATTTTCTTAGAAATAGTATCATAGCTTAAATTGATATTAATATCCACTTCAGGGATTTGTGATAGAACCGTTGAAACATTTGATGCCCATGTATCATGCGTTAAAATATGCGTCTTTTGAGGGAAATTTATTCGATTTATCATACCGCTGGGTAAGTTAGCTATTCCAAAAAAATCAGTCCATAGATTACCAGTTTCAGTTCTAAAATCTTCAGGAAATTGGGGTGGACGTGGTCTTGAAAAATAATCAGTACAATGAATGGCAATAATCACTACTTTATCTCCGTAAATCGAATCGATAAGTGCGGCTTTAACAGCAGCATCCGGACAATTTGGGCAGAAATGACCCGTATAATCTTCTATTAGAGCTCTCTTACCATACCACTCTTTAGGAGCCAAAGGAATAAAAGGGTCATCAATTTTATTACAGGATTGTATTAATAATGATGAAAATACTAGAAATATTAAATATTTTTTACGCATGATAAAAGAAAATTAAAAACTACTTGTAATTGTAATATTCAAGCCATAGGATGCAGGAACCAATCTGCAAACGCCACCCACACATAAAATGCCTTCACGCTGTTTACCGTAGGATAGCTGAACTCTGCTGGAGTTTCTGTTAAATCCAAACCCCAGGTTGTAATAATGGATTTTTTTTGCAGCTATTTCATTTCCATAGTTATATTGATCGGAAACAGAGAAAAACCATTGAGGAGCAATTGAATACTCAAGCATACCCATTATCCAGTTGCCTTCATCCTGTTTGGTATTCAAGTGTTGAATTTCAGTTCGGATTGACTTGTTTGCAGTTATTTTATAATTAACATCTGCAATAAAAACATTGGCATAGATGATTGGAGCACCAGGATGACCTTCAATGATTTCTTTATTGTAAACTAAATTAACCCAAGAAATGGAACCTTTTAATTTATTATTAATTTTTTTAAGGATTTCAACATTAAAATCCTGAAAATATAATTCTTTGCCAAATTTAAAAAACCCGGAAGTATAACCAGCTGTCCCACCTTCATATCCATGTATATTCAATCCAGCTGTATCTTTTTCTATAGAAGTAGCCCTTGAGAAATTTAATTTAATTTCTGCACCATATTTTCCACCAAGTATAGTATTTTTAGGAATGGTATATACAACTTCGCCTTGAATACCCATTTCACCGTTGGGCTGGGTGGCATAAGGATATATAGCAGAAAGACTGTAAGCATGTTGTTTGGTTAATGTGGGCAAGTAATTAATATTTAATAGTTTGCCGTCGTTTTCTGTTCTGCTTGATTTGAAAACCATGTTATCTACTCTTTTTCCGGATAAAATAATACCCAATCCTTTTTTAGAATAAGATGCAGATACCAACAAGGCTTCTCCGTGACGGTAAATAAAATTGTTCTGATTATTAGGATCCATTGACTTATAGGCGTATTCAGCATTTACACTGATTTTCCCTCTGGAAACATTCATTCTGCCAGCAAAAGCAGCTACATTTTCCGGTAAATTGTATTTTTTGGTTACATCATATAAAATTTCTTCAGTAGGTTGAAATTTGCTGATTACACTTCCTCCTATGGTAATTCTTGTTTTACTTTCAGAAAAGCTGGGAATAAATTCATTGATGGCAAATTCTGCATCAGCCCCTCTTACAATTCCTGGTCCTATATCCCAAAAAAATCGTTGAGTTCCTATAATTGCTTTTAACAGTATTCCTTGTGTAGGGTTAAATTTCACACGAATACCATCCATCGCATTATCATAACCAAGATTGCGTTCTTCATATGTTCTGAATATCATTCCGCTTCCAAATTGTTCGTAGAAATTACCTACCGTAATCTCAAATTCGTCTACTTTATACGCAGCATATCGATAAGCTATTCCACTTCCTTTGTAACGGCTATCAAAGCCTAACATTGGATTGCGATAGCTTTCGTATCTCAATCCTGAACTAAAATTACCATTGGTATAAATAATATTGGCAAAAGCATTCATCAGCATTTTTTCGGGAACATCATTGGCTCCAATCGTGCTGTCTTTTTGGTAAAATTGAGCATCCAGCTGAAAATTTCCTTGGACGCTTCCAGAATTTATTAGGTTTTGTGAAACTCCCAATAAAGGAAAAAGTCCAAAAAAGACTATGAATTTTAAGCTTTTCAAAAAAGTAAATTTATCCATAATTTTAGTATTTTTATTTTCGATAAAGTAAAAGCTCTTGGCAAGAATGGTTCTCAGCTATAAGATTATATTATTTCTTTTCAGAAATATCTTCTCCCCTATTTAATTTTCTGACTAATTCTATCAACTCTAACTCGCTACCTTCGGAAAATGAAGTATGTTGCCATACTATTTCACCATTCCCGTTCAGCAAAAAAGTATGAGGAATCATATTTACGTTCATGGCTCTTTTAAAATCTCCATTTACATCCAGCAATACTTCATAAGACCAGTTGTTACCATTAACTGTTGGAAGTACTCTTGCTGATGAACGGCTATCGTCAATAGAAACGGCCACTAATTTTACACCAGTCTCTTTTTGCCATTCATCGTATACTTCAGCTATGGTAGACAATTCTTTTTGGCAAGGTTTACACCATAATGCCCAGAAGCTGATAATAATTGGCTTTCCATTGTTAGAAATTTCTGAAGTTTTAATGGTTTTACCGTCCATTGATTTAATGGTAATTGATGGTAATTTTTTAGTTTTAGGTGTTGAAACTTGCGAAAAAGCCAGGCATGTTATTAATAAACAAGAAGCTATCAGAATTATTTTTTTCATATATAGGGTTTATTATTAATTATCAAAATTACAAAAAGAACAAAAAACAAAAGTAGTATTAACCTAATTTTAACATGAATAAAAAAAAAGCTGCCAAACGACAGCTTTTAAAATCTTTATTTTAAACCTAATTTTTTCTTTACCAAAGGCAAAATATCTTCACTGGCATCCTGATAGAGTAAACTGCCAACACCACTATCAAATACATAGGTGTATTTATTTTCGGCAGCCACATCTTCAATCGCTTTTTTAGCTCTATCAATAATAGGTGTCAGTATTTTCTTTTCTTTATCCTGATAATCTTTTTGTGCATTATCTTGAAAATCCTGAATTCTAGCTTGCATGTCTTGCAATTCTTTGGTTTTTGTTTGTTTAATCAATTCCGACATTTGAGCTTGATTGGCCGTAAAATCCTGATACCTGGTTTCTAATTCGTTTTGCATTCCTTTGAGTGTAGTTTCAAGTTCTTTTGCATGTTTTTCTAAAACCTTTTGTGCAGAATCGCGGCCCGGCATCATTTTCAACAGGTCATTTGAATTAATATGTCCTAGTTTAATAGCTTTCTGAGCGTTTGAGAATAAAGGCATGCAAAATATACCTATAACAAGAATGATTTTTAATACGTTTTTCATTTTTCTATTGTGTTTTTATTTATAAATTTTCGGTTGCAAAGATATAAAAATTAATACATTAAATTAATACATCCTTAAAAAAGTAATTTGAAATTTTTAACTATTTCCGCATTTCTGGCTTTTGGTTTGGGTTTCGCGGTGTGGGTGTTGATTGATTTTGAGTTGGTTTTGTTTCAGTATTTGTTGGTTTTGTTACTTTGTTTAATTTATACCCCATATCGTTTAAAATATCATCGCTCAAATCATATTTTGCGTCAGCATACATAATGGTTAAACTGCCGGCTTTATCAAAAACAAAAATATAATTTTTTTCCTGTGCTCTTTTTTCGATGGCATTGTAAACCTTATCTTGAATTGGTTTTACTAAATCCTGGCGTTTTTTATACAAATCACCATCTTTACCAAATCGTTTTTTCTGAAGATCTTTTGCCTCTTTTTCTGATGCAATGATCTCATTTTCACGTTTTTTCTTTACTTCCTCAGGTAATAACACTGACTCTGCCTGAAAAGCTTTGTAAAGATTATCGATTTCTTTAAACTTTTGTTCGATTTCTTTTTGCCATTGTTTTGACAAAGCGTCAATTTCTGCCTGAGCATCTTTGTATTCGGGAATATTATCCATAATATATTCAGAATCGATATAGGCATATTTTTGTGAAAAGCTTACACCTGTGATAAAAAGAATGAATACTAAGCTAAAAAATATTTTCTTCATGATTATTAAATTTTTAAATTATAGCATATGTTTTGCAAATATTGTGCCAAAAATTAGCCTTTAGGAAAAATTAATCAATCGACTGGTTGATTGAGAAATGGAACTGTCCACCCGCTGCATCACTTAGGCCGGGAACAGGATCGAAACCATAACCCCAGTCTAATCCAAGCATACCAAACATGGGTAAGAAAATTCTAACCCCAAAACCTGCAGATTTGTACAAATTAAACGGATTGAATTGTTTGAATGAAGACCAGGCATTTCCGCCTTCCATAAAGGCAAGTCCATAAATAGTTGCATTGGGATTAAGCGACAATGGGTATCTTAATTCAATTGTATATTTATCAAACGCATTCCCTCCTGTAAAATTGGTTCCATTTCTAGGTGTAAGTGTATTGTTTCCATAACCTCTCAAGGCAATTAATTCTCGACCATCCAGGGCATATCCCGATAGGCCGTCACCACCCAGATAAAATCTTTCGAAAGGAGGATAACCTACATTTTTATTGTAATAACCTAAAAAGCCATATCTTACCTTGGTATTCAATACCCATTTTCCAGTCAGATTGAAAAACCAGGAAGCTTTGAATTTCCATTTGTGGAATTCTAAAAATTTATATTTTTCCTGATCGCTTTGTCCAACATAGTTTTTGTTTGTAAATAAAGAATAAGGAGGTGTAAATTGCATGGATAATGTCAACTCTGATCCACTACGAGCATAAATAGGTGCATCAATTGAATTACGGGATATTGTTAAACCATAATTCAGGTTGTTCGAATATCCATTACTGAATGAAAACAGTGAACCGTAATTATGTAAAGTGTAATTTTGAAAACTTATAGCATGAGAAATCATGAAATAATCATCAGGCCATTTTAATCTTTTCCCTAAACTAACAGTAACACCATCTATTGTCAGCGAAGCATAGGATGGACTATCTGATGCCACTCCGTTAGATTGTTTTGAATGGTATATCGATACACCTAAAGCATTTGGTTTTTTACCTCCCAGCCAAGGTTCAGTGAAAGATGCGCTTACCGAATAATAATATTGACCATTGGTTTGACCTCTAAGACTTAATTTTTGTCCATCACCTGACGGAAGTGGTTTCCATGCTTTTCCGTTAAAAATATTTCTTGCTGAGAAATTGTTGAACGAAAGGCCGAGTGTACCTACTACCATTCCACCACCCCAGCCACCTGAGATTTCAACCTGATCTGAGGATGTTTCTTCTACTTGGTATTCAATGTCAACCGTTCCATTTTCGGGATTAGGCGTAGGAACTGGCTTGATAGTTTCTGCATTAAAATAGCGTAATTGAGCTAATTCACGGGTTGTTCTGATTATATCAGATCTACTGAACAGCTGACCCGGTATGGTTTTTAATTCACGTATTACCACATGATCGTTGGTTTTAGTGTTTCCCTTTACAGTAACTTTATTAATGCGCGCTTGTTTTCCTTCGCGTATTCTTATTTCGATATCAATAGAATCGTTATTAACCTGCACTTCAACGGGAATTGCCTGAAAAAATAAATAACCATCATCCATATATAAAGAGCTAATATCGTATCCATTAGGATTAAAAGATAAATTCTGGCTCAACGCACTTTGATTATAAACATCTCCTTTACGAATTTTTAAAATATCACTCAATTGTTTTGAAGAATATTTAGTATTCCCAACAAAACTTATATTGTTGAAATAAAACTTTTTACCTTCATAAATCCAAATATCAACATTTACTAACTTATTACTTACTTTAGATACAGAGTCTTTTACAATTTTTGCATCTCTAAATCCAAGTTCATTGTATTTTTCAATTACCTTTTCAAGATCTGCTTTATAATCGTCTTCAATAAATTTTGAGGCTTTGAAAATATGATAAATTCTCTTGCGCTTGGTTTCTTTTAATGCCTTTCTGATTTTATTGTCACTTAAAAATTTATTCTCATGAATGATAATTTCAGCAATTTTAACTTTGCTGTTTTTTTGAACATCAATAAGTAACATTAAACTATTACTCACTGCAGTGTCAGGAATCTGTTTGATTTGAACGGTGGTGTTTAAATACCCCTTTTTATTAAAATATTTGACAATGCTATTCGAAGTACGTGTGGTTACATTTTCGGTAATTACATCACCGGAAGTAAGTTTTATTTCTTCTCTTACTTTATCGGCTTCGCCTTTACGTATTCCTGTAAGTTTATATTTTGAAAGGCGAGGTCTTTCCTGCAGAAAAAAATCCAGAAAAATAGTATGTCCTTGTATTTTTGTTGCGGAAATTTTGATGTTTTCGAACAATCCTTGCTCCCAGAGTTTATCAATCGCTCCAGAAATTTTATCGCCGGGAATGGTAATTTTGTCGCCAACAGCCAAACCTGATATTAAAATAAGCATGTTGTTATCTAAAAACTGAACCCCTGTAACAGTAATTCCTCCAATTTCATATTCTTTAGGAGTTGAATAATCTATTCCGGATAAATCGTTACCTAAAGATATTTGAGCATTGGTAATACTTGCAGAAAAGATAAATAATAAAAGAAGTAAAAATAATCTGAATTTCATTTGTTATTATTTTAATTTTTATTGGCCACATGCCAGTTCCGATTTAACGGTAAAAAAAGCTATAAAGTATTATTGAGGTTTGTATGAACAGTATCCTTTAGGCTAATTTTTGTGTATATATTTAATTAAATTGTTGATATGCAATTTTTTAGATTGTTGAATTTAGTTAGATTTTTAATAGATTTTTCTTTTTATTCAGGAGAATGCCCATACGAATTTGAGTTTTATTTTAAAAATAGGGTCATTGTATCCATTTAAAAGTTAAAGAGTTGATCACTGGTCATTCCAAATCGTCTTTCTCTGTTTTGATAATCCAGGATTGCTTCATAGAGATTTTCTTTGCGGAAATCGGGCCATAATATAGGTGTAAAATAGAGTTCAGAATAAGCAATTTGCCACAGTAAAAAATTACTGATACGGTACTCACCACTGGTTCTTATTAAGAGTTCGGGGTCTGGATAATGAGATGTTGTTAAAAAAGATGAAACCATATCTTGATTAATATCTTCTATTTGAATTTGTTCATTTTTCACTTTGAGAGCAATCTGTTGAATTGCAGAAGTAATTTCTCCTTTTGAGCTATAACTTAGTGCAAGAATAAGCGTCATTTTTGTATTTAAAGCTGTATTCTCAATTGCTTTTTGCAATTCATTATAAGTTTGAGGTTCAAGACTTTGCAAATCGCCTATGGCTTCCAGGCGTATATTGTTTTCATTTAATGATTGTGTTTCCTGGTTGATCGTTTTAACCAGTAAGCTCATTAATGCATCTACTTCGATTTTTGGTCGATTCCAGTTTTCAGAAGAAAAAGCATACAAGGTAAGATATTTAATACCAATTTCTGCAGCAGCTTCAACGGTATCTTTAACAGACAACACACCACTTTCGTGACCAAAAGTACGATCATGTTGGCGTTGTTTTGCCCATCTGCCATTACCATCCATTATAATGGCAACATGTTGAGGTATATTTTTTATATCTAATTGTTCCTTCAAACTCATTATCTTTCTTTGCAATAATTTAAATCAGTAAAATAACGTTTGCTGTGAACAGCAAACTAAAACAAGATAAGTTAATATTTTAAAAACTAATAATATATATTTTCTTTGTAATTAAATCCTTTGTCAAAACAGCTTGGTCTTGATTTATAGCCCAACTTAAAAGTAATTGTAAAGCCTGCAAAGGAATACCAGTCTTCATTGCTTGAGTTCCCTCTTTGTTTATCTACTTCATTAGGAGGACGACGCGTAAGAGAAGTAGGGTCATTGGGATCAGCTAAGTAAGTAAGTTCAGGTGTACGATCTGATAAATATCCTGCAAAAGGACCTTTTTCGTTAGATAGCAAAGTTCTATCAACATAAGTTGTGCTAATATCGTCAATGTAATCTGTAAAAGTCTTACGCATCCCCCATTCTACTCCAATACAAATAGATTTTGAAACACTGTATTTAAAACCAATTCCAAATGGAATAGCTAATTGAGTGAGGCTATATACTTTTCGTGTGGGATAAATAATTGTTCCTTGTCCTTCGGTTCCCAATGGTTGCAAATCATGCCATACACCTGCGCTATCCATTGCTTGTGGATTGAAATTAAATGCAGCTATGCCTGTAAATATGTAAGGTGAAAAACGACGTGTCTTACTTCCAGTAAAATATTCCCAAAAATTCAATTCTATTTGTGCTGAAAATTCTAAAATATCTGTTCGGAAACTTAAATTTCTTATATTCCCGTAGTCAGAATCACGAGCATCAAGGCTTCCATAAAGTGCGTTAAATTTTAATGCCCAATGTGGATTCAAATTATAACGATAAACAATTCCTGCAGCAAAATTTGGGCTACCAAACTGATTATTAGGGTTTATGTCACCCAAATAATAAGACGTACCAACCATTACTCCAAGTTCTGAACGTTGTGCGTAAGTACTTATTGTTAAAAATATTCCGCAAATGATGATACTTATTTTCTTCATTTTCTTTAATTATTATATTGAAAAAGACTCACAAACAGCACTTAACACTATAATTACTGTGTAAAAGTGGGTATTATCATAAGTCAGCAAAAGTAATTTTTTTTTTAGTCTAAAACAATACTATTGAGTGAATTAATCTTAACGCATTGAGCTTTTAACATTTATTATGCTTTAAAGACCACAAAACAGTTTGAAAATATAGCCTCAGGCTGCCTAAAATGTAAAGAAAACTTATATGAATTTTTGTTATTTAATGTCAATATTTATAAAACCTGGCGATATTTTTTGTATTAATTACGATGCTCTTACAGATGCAATAACGCAAAAACAATTAATTTCTTGCATCGTTGCCCCATAAAAGTTTATGCCGTATGGTAGAAAAGAAGTTTTGATTGTTCATTTTCACTAAATGGATATGAAAAGATTCTTTTTTTACATACAATTCAGTAACCGACGAAACACTAATGGAGCGAGAATCGAGGCTGGCATAATAATCGCTTTCGCGGGATTCAACCTGTATTTTTATTAAACTATTGTCGGGAATAACGATTGGACGTACAGTAAGATTATGTGTTGAAATAGGTGTGATGATAAAATTTTCGGAATCAGGTGTAATGATTGGCCCGCCACAACTTAGCGAATAAGCTGTTGAACCCGTTGGGGTTGCAATTATCAGTCCATCTGCCCAGTATGCATTCAAAAATTCATCATTTACAAATACTCTGATGGTAAGCATTGAGAGGGGATTTTTTTTATAAACAGTCATTTCATTGAGGGCATAATTAAGTTCGCCGAACAAATTACTTGCTGTTTCAATTTTCACCAATGTGCGTTTATCTATGGTATAATTTCCCTCTATCATGGCATTAATGGCGGGAATAATCATTTCTTTGTTGACACTTGCCAGAAAGCCCAGTCTCCCAAGGTTAATTCCAAGTATAGGCACACCGGAATCTCTCACCAATGTGATGGTATCGAGCAGAGTGCCATCACCTCCTATTGACAATAAAAAATTGACCTGATGACGGATTTGTGTATGATTCGTAAAAAATTCAACGTCTTTGCGGAAAGTAATTTTATTCCCTATCGATTTTAAAAATGGTTCATAAACAATTATAGAAATCCCGGAATTCTCTAATTTTTCTACCAGCAATTTCATATATTCAATACTGTCGTTGCTGATGTTTTTTCCAAATAATGCTATCTTCATGGATTTGTACGTTAGTAAGCGTTTATAATGAGTTTAAATTGCTTAAAGTTTGTAAAATTAAGCGTTTTTTAGTTTATAAAATTTATAAAATTTGCAAAAACAATAAAGTACTTGCCACTTACTTTATAATATTTTATATCCACTATTCACTGATTATTATTCAATGTTTACTAAAAAAAAGTTCTATATCCCTCACCGTATCGACATCCTGATTCTCCAGCCAAAGGCATTCTTCTTCCGGTTTAAGGATCATGGGCATTCTTTTTTTTGAATTATGAATGAAACTCATAGCTT
>CAZCBG010000090.1:0-12854 GCA_964496885.1 uncultured Bacteroides sp.
TTCGCAAATATTCCTATCGGCATTACAGTTTCTAAAAAGCTTTGCTTTGCAAATCATCAAGAAAAGTGAATTTGATGTCGGTCCCTTAAGCAAAGTGACATTGTGGGAATCGTCATGCAGCAAATGAAACTAAAATAGCGTTGGCTCGTTCTTCTAATAATACAATTTTAAATTAATTTGTTCTGATTTTGGGAATATCTTATTTTTTTCGAACGTTTAATTATTTGTAATTAATTTTAAGAGTTTTTTACCTGCGACGGTTAACTGATATGTTTGCTGAGGGCTTTTCTTACTATTTGTATCAGTCATCTGAACCCATCCAAGATCAATTAATCGGTTAAAGTATTTAACTTTATTTGTTTGACGTTTTGTTAAATTCATCTGTTTAAACAAAACTATACTCTTTATTTGTTTATCACCTATAATGTTTAACATTTCGATTACTCTATTATGAACTGTAGCATTTAGTATTGTACTTACTTGGTCACTTACTTGGTCACTTACTTGGTCACTATCTTGTTTAGTATATGCAATAATATCATCTAAAGTATTGAATACAGGTGATATAACTTGGTTGCCTACTTGGTTACTTTTTTGGTTACTTATCTGGTCATTAGCATATTCATGAACAGGTAGCGTAACTAAGACATATGTACAATTATCATCCGTATCAATTACAGGATCTGGAGATGTATTATTAGCCATGGCATTATAAATAGTAGGAAAACCAGTACCACGACCTTCTGTTAAATGCAATTCTTTCAAAAAATCACCAATACGTCTATTGCGATATTCTCTTGCAACTATTCTCTTTTGAGTTCTTAGAATCTGAGCATTGACAGGAGGAACAGGACCCGGGAAACTTAAAATTTCAATTTTATCGGGCCACAGCTGTACTTCGATGGGAGAACCCAATTCATAACTTTTATGATACACTGCATTAGACAGAGCTTCTTCTAAAGCAGCGTAAGGGAAATTATAAAAGCGAACAGCTTCAGCCTGATCGGGTAGTTTGATTACCTGCTCTTCAATAATCTTTGTTTTAAGAAATGATAGTGTGTCTCTGAGTTGTTTATCCAATGGACCTTTAAAATAATATTCCTTGTAATTATTAGCAGACAGGTCTTTGTGCCAAACCAATTCAATCCAGCATCTCTCGAAATATTTCTGAGGCTCTTTGGAAAAGAAAAGCAAACCAACATTAACCGGGCGTAAATCTTCATCAGGACCTTTGGCAATATGCATGGCACGGCATAAATCAGGAAAACCAAGAGTTGCACTTTGGTCGAACAAATCGCTTTTTACTTCCTGAAGATAGGCTCTAATCAGCCCTAAATCCATTTCATTGATGTTTGCCCGATTGTTAATTCTGTCGTCAAAAGGAATACGTGCTGTTAACTCATGAAGCTGTGTAAGATTAACACCACGGGCTACAATGCTGTTAGAACCTACTCTTATATATGGTTTATGGTGGGCAGCTTTGACCATAGATTCCGGTGCAGTATATGGACGATTATCACCCGCAGGACACCAAAGTACCAATATATATTTTTCCTGCAGGAGATAAGGTTTGGTAATAGGGAAATAATTAGGTTGTATTTTATAGCTTAATGCTATGATTTCTTTTTGAATATCGTCAATCTCATTTTGATTTATGCCTGTTGGAGGTAATATTGGCTGACCTTTGTTTTCTGATGTACCAATAATGATATAACCACCTCCCCAATTGTGAATATCATTGGCAAAGGCGCACATGGTATGCATAACATCTTCAGGGTTCCAACCTTGTTTGAACTCCAGCCGTTCCCATTCTATACTTTTGCCATGAACTAAATCCTGGATATTTACCGGTAGTGCCATTTTGTTATTGGTTAATGGTTATTGTATGATACTCCTTAAAATTGAGAGGCAAAGTTAAGATAAAAGTAGAAGTTTTAATTTATTAATTATACGTTTTTTTCAGAATTATTTTTATAAAGATTAAAAAAACGATTATTGATAAACTAGAGTACGGCCAAGTTGTGACTTAAGAAAACAATATTGGTACTGAATCATCCAGCTTCACGAATCTGACAGTCCTGCCAATGCATGGGCGGAATCTTGTTGGGGAAAAAGATGGAGGGCGTACTTGCTGCATAATATCGGGAACATTAAACCTTCCTTCATAGCTATTCTAAAATACTGATCTACTGCTTATAAATTTCAATAATCCTGCAATGGTATCGATAAATAGGATATCGCTCTAAGTAAGTTTAAAATAAATAAATAAATAATTCCAACCTATTTCAAAAAGTTGCATCTTTGTTATACTAAATGAAGGAAATAGATACGATTGTTGACGGATGTCTCAAAGAAAAGAGATCTGCCCAGCAAATGCTTTACAAGCATTACGCAGGGTTAATGTTTGGTATTTGCCTGAGATATACCGGAAATCGTGCCGATGCAGAAGATGTATTACAGGATGGATTTTTAAAAATTTTTACAAATATCTCCCGTTTCAGAAACGAAGGCTCTTTCGAAGGATGGATGAAACGTATCATGGTGAATACAGCATTAAATTTTTTGAGGCAAAGAAATAAAAATCAATTTATTGTTCAGCTTACAGATATCGATGATGTTATTGATGAGATTGATACAGAGGTCGATATCAAACCTCATGAATTAATGGATTTGGTTAAGGCATTGCCCGAAGGTGCTCGCATGGTGTTCAACCTTTTCGCGATTGAAGCATACTCGCATAAGGAAATCAGCGAAATGCTCGGTATCAGCATAGGAACTTCAAAATCACAATTGTCTAGGGCACGCAAAATAATAGCTTTTCAATATAAAAAGCTTGTTAAAGGTAATTACATAGCAGTATGAATGAAAAACATAAAATAGATGATCTGTTTAAGAAGGCATTGAGCGATTATCGCGAAGATTTTCCTTCTGAAAACACCGAAAAATTGATTTTTCGGGAGTTAAGCCATAATAAATACCTAAGAATCTTTAAAATAAGTCTGGGGCTTATTACTATTGCTCTGCCTATTGCTTTATTTGCTTATCTTGAATTAAGCCGTCCTATAAATTCAGAAAACGGGCTTACTACAACTCAAACGGGTCTGAACACCTCTCAACATTCAAATACTATCAGATTTAAAACTAAATCTCAATTTTCGAGCTCTAAAATTCAGGATATTAAACAGAACTCAATACAAACTGGTACGGCAAAAGTGGCTGGAGAAAATACAATCACTCAAAATCAAAAACAGCATACTACGATAAAGTATTTCGATAAAGAAACCGTTCCCACTTCAGAACCGACAGATTTGCAGCTTGATAACTCAAATTACCATAGCACATCAGAAGTCTCTAAAACTAAAAGTCTCTATCGGATTACAGCCGTTATTGAAGAGGGATTTATACTGACACCTTCCTCTTTTTGGGGTAATGAACGTTTTAAAAAGAGGATGTATACGAACAGAAAATTATATGAAATTACAGGATTGAAAGCTTCTGCATCTCCTCGGCTTGTTGCTTTAAATTGTGAAGTACCTGCAGTATATCAATTGGAAAGGACTAAATTTACTAAGCTTATCCAACGGAATTCTCGTTTCGCATTGGAGATAAATGGGAATGTATTTTATCTCGACCAAAACCTGAATTCAAATGAGGCTTCCGCAAGTTTAGTAAAATCACGCAATGCTTACGAATCGAATATCTCCACTATTACACCCGGTATCGAATTAAAGTACAGTAGCAAAGACTTCTTTTTTCAAACCGGGATTTCTTATCAACTTCTGGGTGAAAAAATAAATTATAATTTAACGGATGTGAATGCTACGATAAATACAAAATGGGTGTACGGTGATTCTTTGGTTTTTGTGATTGATAATGTCTTTCCAACTTTAGGACACTGGAAGTACGATACTATATGGTCAAGTTATAATGACACTACTTACTATACTTCACAACGCATTGTCAATCATTTAAATACTTATCAATATTTTGAACTGCCTTTTTTGATAGGTAAAAGTTTTGTCTTCAATAAATTTAGCCTGGATGTTTCAAGCGGTTTTTCTATCGGAATATTGCTGAAGAGCGATGCACAAATTTTAGCAACCGACAACAGCAGTTTTATCCGTATTGAAAATGCGCATTCATCCTATATTAATGATGTTACTATGAACTATATACTCAGAATTGCATTGAGATATTCGTTGAGCGAAAAATGGAGTGTTTTTTTGAGACCTTCGCTGAAACGTAATCTGGGAAGTATTCTCAATGATGATAAATACCCTGTACAACAGAAATACACGATGTATGGAATTGGAATGGGCTTAATGTATAATTTTTAATAAAATACGTTTATGAAAAAAATAATTTTACTTATACTGTTTTGTATAAATGGTATTTATACAGTAAATGCTTCCATTGTTATTATTCAGGGGCAGCTAAAGAATAGCTCAAACAATTTGGGAATCGCCAATCATACTGTATATGTATCGGATAGTATTAATTATTATGATAGTTTTTTGAGTACGGCCAATGGATATTATTACCTGGTCATTACGGGTGTAACTCCCAGCCCGGGATTGCAATATTATGTTACAGTTAAAGATTGCAATAATAATCTACATCACGGCATAGCTCATTCAACGGATACGCTGACTACAATCAACTTCAGTATCTGCGATACTAATGTGGTTAATTGCCAGAACAGTTTTACATCAAGCCATCAGAACCTGTTCTATCATTTTTTTGCCACGAATACAAATACTTATCCCTGTCTTTATTACTGGTCGTTCGGTGACGGAAGTATTGCCAACGGAGCAAATCCCATACATACTTATCAACAACAGCCTTCAACATCAGTAAATTATAGTGTTACATTGACGACTCAAACCCTGCTTCCGAATTTTGATACTTGCTTTTCAATATCTACCCAGATCATAAATATACCCGGCCACAACCTTCATATCAGCGGCAGCGTTAGTGCAGGAAATTCGAATCTGAATTCTGGTTCCGTTTATCTTTATGGCATCAATAATCCGATAGGTAGTTGTATTTTAATTGATACTTCAGGCATAGATACTTCAGGTTTTTATTCTTTTACTAATTTCAGTCCCAGCTATCCGGCCTATATGCTCAAAGCAGTTTTGCCTGTGAATTCAACTTTAAATAATTTTTATATTCCAAGCTATTATGATTCACTCTACTCCTGGATGAATTCACCTCCTGTACTCCCTGATACGACAAACAATCCCCACAATATTTATCTCTTGCCCTTTCAGCCAATGGCTACAGGTATCGGAAGTATCAGCGGCAATGTTGTACTCAACGGGAATAAATTTTTTGCAATGTCGAATGCCGAGGGCGTTGAAGTATTGTTGCTGAACCAGAATAATAAGCCTTTGCGATTAACAACTACCGATAATTCTGGAATTTATAGTTTTGCGAATCTTGCGTTTGGCATTTATAAAGTTTTTGTTGAAATAGCTGGAAAAATCTCGACACCGGCTAATATCAGCTTAAGTAATTCAAATCCTTATGCAGTAAATATTGGCTTTGTCGTTAAAGGAAATAGCATAGTACTGGCGGTGGGTGATATCCCTGATTTAAATCTGCAGATGAGTGAGCTTTACCCCAACCCGGCGAAAGGGGATATCGGGATTGATTTCTCTTTCTTCAAATCTGAACATTTAAAAATAAGAATACTCAATCAACTGGGTGAAGTCATTCAGGAATCTATACAGGAAGTGGTCGCGGGAAATCAGCATTTTATTTTCAATACCAATGGTTTGCAATCAGGGTTTTACACGATTCAGATAAGCAATGCTGCTTTTACAACAAACCGTAAATTTGTAATTATGAAATAATAATATGGAATAAGATTACAACCTTTTGCAAATACTGTATCTTATATAAAACGAATTATTTACAACAAATTGAAGGATTATGAAGAAAATTATTATTTTATTAGTATTGTCAATTGCAATCAATGTAAATACAAATGCTCAATGGCAGCAAACAAATGGTCCTTTTGGAGGATCTGTCAATTGTTTTGCAGAAAATGGGAATAGTATTTTTGCAGGAACTGAAGTAGGCCTTTTTAAATCAGATAATTATGGAGCTTCATGGGTTAAGATTAATAATAACCTGATTAACCGGAATATAACTTCAATTGTTTTTAAAAATAATAAAATTTTTATAGGAAGCGCATATAATTGTGGCGGACTCTACGTCTCCTCAGATAATGGAATAAGCTGGACGATGATGAATAATGGGATGATCAATTGTACCTGGGTGTTTTCTCTCATTGTGAGTGGAAACAATATTTTTGCAGGAACAAATTTTGGGGTCTATCTATCAATTAATGATGGCGTTAGTTGGACTCAGGTTAATTCCGGTCTTATTTCGACAAACATTCATTTTATAACTGTTTGTGGTACATCTGTTTTTGCTTTAGCTCAAAATGGTGGGGTTTATAAATCTATCAATAACGGGACAAGTTGGACAGCTGTGAATATGGGTTTTCCAAATTCTTATGTTTTAACTTTGGTTGCCAATGGAACAGATATTTATGCAGGAGGCAAGAATGGAATATATAAATCTTCAGATTATGGATCAAGTTGGTTAAGTTTAAATACAGGATTAATAGATACTGTTGTAAGAGCTTTGGCCATTAATGGAAATTATATTTATGCAGGAACTTTTTCAGGTGTTTTCGTGTCAGCAAATAGTGGATTAAATTGGAATCTGATGAGTAGTGGTTTGAATAATAATAATGTTTCAACCCTACTTGTGAGCGGGACTTCAATTTATGCTGGTGATGGCTACGGAGGTGGTATTTATAAATCAATAAATAACGGTACATCCTGGTTTGAAGCGAATGCTGGTTTTACCGGATTTTATATTTATACTATTGCTTCCAACGGATCCAAAATTTTTGCAGCTACACAAAATGGAATATATTCATCAATTGACTATGGTCAAAGTTGGAATGGTGTTAACAATGGTCTTCCTAAAACAAGTTTCTATTCCATAGCAGTCAGTGATTCCAATGTTTATACTGTAAACCTCAGAAAAACGTATATGTCAACAAATAACGGCGTAAGTTGGATATTAATTTGTGGTGGAATAAATTTTGATTCAGCTTTTTATAGTATAGCTGCAAAATCAGGGAAAATATATCTTCTTGGTGGAAATGGTTTGTATACTTCCAATAATGCGGGTCTTAGCTGGACAAATATCAATAATTCAGTTCAAACATCCATTGGATCTTCTGTTTATCTGGTTGACACTACCATATTTATAAAAACCACTAATGGATCTTTCTATTCGACCAATAATGGGGCAAGTTGGAATACTGTTAATAGTGGTTATTCAAATACTATACTTTCCCCTTTTGTGGGCTGTGGTACAAACGTTGTTGCCGGCTCCAATAATCATGGATGTTTTTTATCTCTTAATAATGGGACAACTTGGAATCATTTAAGTTCAGGCATAACAGATACTGTTGTTTCATCAATTGCTGTATTGGGTTCAACAATATATGCTGCTTCTCCAAATTCAGGTGTTTTTCGTTCGATTGACAGTTGTACAAATTGGTATGCAATGAATACGGGTTTACTTAATCAAAATGTAAATGCATTGATTAAATGCGACTCCAATCTTTTTGCAAGCGTTTCCAATGGAGCAGAATATGAAATCTGGAAATATTCACTTTCAGCTTTAACCCTCGACGCAGGAATAAGCAATATCATCATACCTGTAAATTACCCTCATATCGGAGATACGATTCCTGTATTGGTTAAACTTAAAAACTATGGTAGCCAAACTTTAACAAATTTACAGATTACTTATGAAATCAACGGGCAGCTGAATGGTCCTGTAAACTGGACAGGAAGTTTAGCTTATGATAGTACGATTATTGTTCAACTGGGGCAGTTTATAGTGCCCAATATTAACTTTATCACCATAGTTGCCTATACAAATCTGATTGGAGATAGCTATCACCCCAATGATAGCAGTTTAAACGTTACTTTCGTTGTTTTTCAACATGATGCAGGAATTGTAGATATCATAAGCCCTTCTTTCATAAATAACACTGCCGGAGATTTAATTACACCTAAAATTAAATTTAAAAATTTTGGTTTACAGCCTATTACTTCCTTGCAACTTGCCTATTTGAGACAGGGTTATCAGACCGTTAATGAAACATGGACAGGAAATTTGCTCCATGACAGTACCGCTGTTTACACATTTACAAATCAGTATTATACGCCTGCAGTTTCCTATTCATTTAGAGCATTAGCATTATTAGCACTGGATACTAATACATCGAATGATCAAATGGCAAAAGTGATAACTGTGAATCCTGCAACAAAAGATGCCGGTGTAATCGAAATTATCAACCCTAACGCTAATACTACGACCTCAGGTGATTTGGTTGCACCTAAAATTAAAATTAAAAATTTCGGGACCCAGCCACTTACATCTATACCTATAGGATATTATATAGATGGATACTCGAGTACTAATCCATATTAT
Organism: uncultured Bacteroides sp.; assembly: GCA_964496885.1. GTDB lineage: Bacteria > Bacteroidota > Bacteroidia > Bacteroidales > JACABE01 > JACABE01. The sequence continues at coordinate 8,533 of CAZCBG010000090.1, forward strand.
GAAACCTGGACTGGAAATCTACAACCTGATAGTATCGCAATCTATACATTTTTAAATTCATATTTTTCTCCTTCGACATCATTATATACAATAAGAGCGAATACATTACTTAATATGGATAGTGTAAAATCAAATGATACTTTATTTAAAAATATAGTGGTGAATCCAGCAGTATTAGATGTAAGCATTACTGAAATTGCAAGCCCGACATATTATGCTTGTTTGAGTCTTCATCAAGTTAAAGTAGTGATAAGAAATAATGGATTAACAGCCTTAACATCTATCCCTGTGTCGTATCGACGTGGTATATTGACTGCAGTTTCTGAAGTCTGGACCGGAGGGCCTTTGCTATATGGAGATACTGTACAATATTCATTTTCACAACCAATGAATGTTCCGCAAGGGATTTCTTTCTCAATGTGTGCATATACTACGTTGTTGAATGATGCAAATATCCATAATGATACAATATTCAAATCAGTGCTTATTCTTTCACAAATAAATCAATTAAGCATTGCAGGTGAAGATACTGTAGTGGTAGGACAAAATAATGTGAGTTATATTGCAAATACTTATCCATATCCCTATCTGCCAACACAATATATCTGGACTTTACCAACATGTGCAATATTAGATTCTTCATACAATAATTCAATTGTTGTTAATTATGGAAGCAATGCCTTAACAGGAAATATAACTTGTAAAGCTATTAATGGTTGTGGCATTTCACCAACTTCAACATTAACGGTCCATGTTTTTGCAACTCCTCCAACACCTATCATACATGAGGGAGGAAATATGTTGTATTCGAATTATGGTGTAGGCAACCAATGGTACAATGCTGTCGGTATTATTTCAGGGGCAGTTCAACAAAGCTATACTCCTCCGATAGTTGGTGATTATTATACAAAAGTTACACTTGCAGGCATTACTTCAGCGGCATCCAATGTTATCCATTTTCCTTTTGTGGGCATAGAGGAAGCTATAGAAAGCTATGGTGTGAAGGTTTTTCCCATTCCTTTGACTTCTTTTACCACTTTTTATTATACCTTGAAAACAAATACTGCTGTGCGTTTGAGTATCATGGATATTACCGGCAAAGAAATCAGTGTTTTGTATGATGAAACTACAGCAAAAGGAGATCATCAGATTGAATTTCAGGCAGACTATCTAAAAAGTGGCATTTATTTTTACCGTTTAAAAATAGGTGCGAGCATTGTAAATGGGAAATTGTTGATTTGTAAGTAGAGTAGCTAAATAATTTAGGTAGATTGATAGTAGAATTGGAAATAAAATATATGTCCGTTCACATAGATATGCCAGTTTCAAATACGTTTAAATATACAATCCGCCATTTACCCGCTAAAATACTATTTGTAAAATCTCCCTTTTTCTCTACTGATTGTAGGAAAACTGTTTTCTTTAATCAATCTTGCAATTAGTTAATAATAAGCAGTATATGTGGGTATTCGTATAAAATTTTAAAAATAATTAACTTATTATATAGTTTTCTTTAAATTTAGTTGTAATATTGTAATGGTTTAAAAAGACTTGTCTTTAACTAAAAATTACAAAATGAAATATAGCTAGCGCCAATTGTATGCCTGGCCTTAGATTTGACCGTTAACTTTTTTAAAGCTACCTTATACTTACTTATTAAAATATTAATATAAAAGCAATTACCTTTGTTTTAATAAAGATAAAATTTAAGATATAAAATGATACCAAAAGACTATGAAAAAGCTTTACATTTTAATTATTGCAATATTTATAGGGAATATTGTGAATGCACAGTGGCAACAATGCAATAATCTTTATGGTGGAAAAATAAATACTATCATTACAAAAGACACAACTGTTTTTATTGGATTGGTTACTGACGGAATCTATAAATCTGCCAATAATGGGAACAATTGGACAACTGCCAATAATGGTTTAACAAGTTATGTTATAAATTCTTTTGCATTAAAAGATTCTATAATTTTTGTTTTAACAAACAAAGGTATTTTCCGTTCATCAAATAATGGATTAAATTGGTTGGCTTCAGGTAATGGAATAATTACTAATAATATAAGTTGTATTGCTTTGTATGGATCTTATATTTTTGTTGGAACTAATACTACAAATGGTGGCGGCGTTTATTTTTCTTCTAATAATGGATTAAGTTGGACACTTAAAAGCAATGGTATAACAGAAAATGTAATTGAATCAATATCGACCATTGGAAATAAAATATATGCCAGTTCACATTATGGCTTATATGTTACTTCTGATACAGCTACAAGTTGGACTCATTGCACATTCCCTGATTCAAGTGGTATAAGGACAATATTTTCAATTGATTCTAATTTATACACATTCAATTATGGAGCAGGTATTTACAAATCATCAGATAATGCTTTAACATGGACAACATTTAATAACAACCTGCCAAATCTTTATATAACATCTTATTTGATTAATGATACGGCATTTTATATCAGTACTTATGGAGGTGGGATTTTTGTGTCTTATAATAAAGGAAATTCATGGTTATCATTAAATAACGGTCTTAAAACATTGAATGTTTTAGATATAAAAATAAGTAATAATATTCTTTTTGCGGCTACAGATTATGGTGTTTTCCGTTCAATGAATAATGGAGCAAATTGGAATCCAATGAATAATGGCATTAAAAATTCAGACATTTTTCTTTTAACTGCAAATGATACTGTTTTATATGCAAAAAATAAGTTTAATGAATTTTTTAAATCTAATGATAAAGGAATAAGTTGGATAAATATTAATACAGGATCATTGAATTCGAATATTTTCAATTCATTGGTTATTAAAGACGCTAAGATTTTTTTAGGTACCAGTGAAAAAGGGATGTATGTTTCATCAGATAATGGTTCAACATGGAATGCTATCAACAATAACTTGACTGATACTGTAATAACTTCTGTTTTAGTAATGGATACCTTAAATATTATTATTGGAACTAAAAACAAAGGTGTTTTTAAATCTACCAATGGAGGTAATAGCTGGATTTCTTATAATCAAGGCTTACCAACATTAAAAATTAATTCATTAGCTATAAAAGGGAATACTTTATTTGTAGCACCAAGTTGGGGTATATATAAATCGGCAATCAATAATATAAACTGGACAGCTGCTAATACTGGGGTAGAAAATTATGCTTTGAGTAATTTAGCAATATGTGATACTAATATTTTTGCGGTATATCATTATTTTGGCATTTATATGTCAAATAACGATGGAAACTCTTGGAATACAATTAATACTGGTGTTCCCAACAAAGATATTACTTCATTCCTGGTTATTGGTTCAAAAATATTTGCAGGTACAAATACCAAAGGAGTATTGTTATATTCCAATATCAATTCATCATGGGATACTGTTGGAACTAATCTGCCTTTAAAATACGTCACTTCAATATTTGCTGACAATATGTATATGTATGTTGGTTTAAACAGTGGGGGGGTTTGGAAACGACCGCTTTCAGAAATGGCTGGCATTACAGAAAACGTATACCAAAAAAACTTATTTTTATATCCTAACCCAGCTAAAAGCATATTAACTATAAACATACAGCAATTAAAAAACAATAAAAATACAACTGTTTCTATTTACAATATACAAGGAAAGCTGCTTTTGCAACAATCCATTGAACAGCCTCAAACTGATATTAATATTTCAGGGTTTGCAAAAGGTATCTATATTGTGAAAGTAAATAATGATAAAAATACATTGGTAAGTAAGTTTGTGAAGGAATAGTAACGATAACACCAATTAAAAATAAGATAAAGTATGAAAAAAATTTACATTTTAATGTTTGCATTATGCATATTTAATTTTGCTAATGCCCAATGGATAGTACAAACAAGTGGTACAACAAATAATTTAAATTCGACTATGTTGTATGGTGGTTTTGGTTGGATAGTTGGTAATAATGGTATTATTTTAAAAACGTTTGATTCAGGTGCAACTTGGTTAAAATTGACACAAATCACAACAAAAAATATAAATAAACTTAGTTTTCAAAGTGTATCCGAAGTTTATGCTGTCGGCGATTCTGGTACTTTTGTAGACGTTTCAAATTCTATTGTATGGCCAGGTGGTAGTTTTACAAATAATTTAAATTCAATATATACATGCATGTCATATAACAACTTTGCTGTTGGTGATAGTGGTGCTATTTTTAAAAGAGAATTTTCCGGCCCTAACAGCTACACTGTAACACAAACTAGTGGCACATTAAATAATTTAAAGGGGTCTTCTATAATTTAATTCTTTGTTATTCAATTAAATAAGTGTATATT
>CAZCBG010000091.1:0-12768 GCA_964496885.1 uncultured Bacteroides sp.
TAAAATTATGATAAATTCTTGTCTAAATTAAGTTGTAATTTATTGAAATCAATGTGCATTGAGAATGAATAAAGTTTTTGTAATTAATATGATGCAGTCTTATTCTATAATAAAAATTAAAAAAATACGTTCACAATTAACATAACGCTGTTAGCAAATTTAAGTTTTAAATGAATACGTATATTCAATTTTTTTCATATTTTTATAAATTAAAATTCTTTTATTATATTTTTCGTAATATATTAAAAGTTAATATTTTATGTTCGTTTTATTAATAGAATAATAAATGTTTCGAGGAAAGAACAGATTTTTTGGTATTTTTGGAACACTAGGCTTTCATGTTTTGCTTTTGATGTTCTTTATTTTCGTTGGATTTACTACTCCATTACCTATACCATTAATCGAAGGACAAGGTATGGAAGTAAATTTAGGGAACAGTGAGGATGGTATGGGTGATATTCAGCCTGAAGACCTTTCGGATAATCCAGGAGCAATGCCAGATGTAAAAACTACCCAGGATGAGGAATTACTTGCTTCGGAAAATAATACAGAAGAAGCTATTAAAATAATTGAAAAGAAAAAGGAAATCACTACACCTGTTATAAAACAAAAGGAAGTTGTTAAAGAAGTCGTTAAAATTAACCCATTATCGCTTTTTAATGTTAAAAAAGATGGGAAAAATGGCGGTAACGAAGGTACTACAGGTAAACCAGGAGATCAAGGAAATCCTTTTGGTGATCCCAATGCTACCAATCATATTGGCAATCCGGGAAGTGGTGGTCCAGGAAGTGGTGGTAACGGTAATGGAGGAGGAGCTCCTTCATTTTCACTTAAGGGGCGTGTTTCGAAATCCTTACCAAAACCTGATTACAATTCCAAAGAACAAGGAACCGTAGTTGTTAAAATTTGGGTGAACATAAATGGTGAAGTCACTCGAGTTGAAGCAGGTCAAAGAGGTACTACCTCATCTGATCGTACTTTGTGGAGACAGGCAGAAAATGCTGCAATGCGAGCACATTTTAGCCCTGATGCCAATGCCCCAGAAGACCAAACAGGCACCATAACCTATAAGTTTATCCGCTTGAATTAATTAATTTACTTGTTTTATTATTATTTTATTTTTTGGACAATCCTTTAGTATGTTTTTCATTACATACTATTATACAATTGTGAGAGAAATATATTACCTTTAAAAAATATATTTAATTGAAATTCATTTATGTTTTTTTTTAGAACAATTGACAAAACCCATATTTTTACAGTAAAAATTAAATGAATTAAATTACGCTTCTTCATTTTTAAAGGACTAAATTTGTAGGCTCAATTTAAAAAATAATGATTTACGCTGCAACTTTAGAATATATGTACAGCCAGTTACCTATGTTTCATCGCATTGGTGCAGCTGCTTACAAACCAAACCTTGATAATTCAATTGAACTTTTAAAATTACTGAATAATCCAGAGTTGGACTTTAAAAGCATACATATTGCCGGTACAAACGGAAAGGGCTCAGTATCCCATTTAATTGCTTCTGTTTTTCAAAGTGCTGGATATAAAACAGGCTTATATACTTCACCTCATTTAAAAGATTTTAGAGAAAGAATTAAAATTAATGGTAAAATGATTGACAAACAAAAGGTTTGTGATTTTATTGACCAATATAAAGCTGATTTTAAAAAAATTAAACCTTCTTTTTTTGAAATGACGGTAGGAATGGCTTTTAAATATTTTTCTGATGAAAAAGTTGACATTGCTATCGTTGAAACAGGAATGGGAGGTCGATTGGATTCTACCAATCTTTTATCTCCTGAAATGTGTATTATAACCAATATCGGATTCGATCACACTCAGTTTCTTGGCGATACACTCAAGAAAATTGCCATAGAAAAGGCAGGAATTATAAAGGAAAATACACCTATTATCATTGGCGAAAAACATGAAGATACCACAAAAGTATTTATTGATAAAGCCAAAGAAATGAATTCAGTAATTAGTTTTGCAGAAGATATTTATGATACTGTATCGCATAAATTAATAAAAACCAAAGAAAAAGAAAAAAATAAGGTTTACTTGCAAGTTGTATATCGAAAGGAAAATCAAAAGGAGACTGTTGATGTCCTCTCAGAATTAATAGGCATTTATCAGGTCAGGAATATTAAAACTGTCTTAACTGCATTGGGGCTGTTGCGTTACAAAGGATTTAAAATAAGCCAGGAAGATGTATTAAGTGGCATTAAAACTGTAGTTAAACAAACCGGATTGTTAGGTCGATGGCAAATTCTATCGGAAGCACCATTAACTATTTGTGATACGGGTCATAACGAAAGTGGCATTGCTCTTGTCTTGGAACAGATTAAACTAACTCCTCATAAAACCCTGCATTTTGTATTGAGTATGGTTGGAGACAAAGACATTGACAAAGTTTTGGAAATGTTGCCAAAAGATGCAATTTATTATTTCTGTAAAGCAGATATTCCAAGAGGATTGAATCAGGATACGTTAATGGAAAAAGCTTGCAAAAAAGGACTATTAGGAAATTCGTACTTAAGCATTAAAGAAGCTTTAGCATCAGCTCAACTTCAAGCTAAGGCAAAGGACCTCGTTTTTGTGGGCGGCAGTACATTTACTGTGGCAGAAGTATTGTAAGAAATCTAAACAGCTTCACTAATCCAAAGTCTTTTTATACCTTTCCTATTTTTACATTAATACCTAAATGCATTTGCATGGTTTCTTGAACACAATGTAAAGGAGATGCCAAAGCATTGATATATTGAAAATTACCCTCTTTATTATTGTTAATTGAAAGTTGAATAGGGCAGGCTTCACTTTGTACTGCATTGGCTTTAAATTGATTGCTTTCAGCATCGAAAAAAACATAAGGTGCCCCTGATGAACCAAAGCGAAAGTAGCCTTTGATTAAATACCTTAATCCTTCTAATATATAGTTACCCTCGAAACGATCCGAAAAACTACCATGATGGTCTAAGAATCCTTCGATTTTTGCCTTATTGATAAGTCTGCCTAAAAACCCTCCTGGAGAACTCTGTAAACAATAGAAATTTTTCTGATTGTCATCCAGTACTGTAAAATCAATCTCAATTTGTGGTAAGCGCTTGATAATATCAGAATGAGTGTTTACAATTTGATAGAGCGCAATGTCCTCATTGTAATATGCTTCAACTAATTCAAGTTCTACTAAAAAGGTATGACGGTTTAAACTGGGTTCTTGAAAAGCTGAATTCTTTGCTTTGAAATAGGCTGTTAATTCAGCATCTTTATAAAACTGAGGGTCTTTAAACTGAATTATCAGATGAGGTTTGCAAAAATCTCTGGCTGTTAGTGTAATCCAGCGTGTATCAAAATTTATTTTTTTGAGAATATCCGTTACTGTCTGAACATCAGCCTGATTCGCAATATTGATATACCTTTTGTTAGTTGATATATCTAAAGGATAGCATTGATTCAGTAAATGAACTTCTTCGGGATTCAATACAGGCATAATTTCAGCCTGAAAAATGGGATCAGGAATTGATTTTAAAAGTTGAGATTCTGTTCTTAAATTATGTGCAACAGAAATAACAAAACCATTTCCAATATGAAAAGCGCTGATATTGTTATCAAAATGGCGTCTTTTGGGTTCTGAGGCATTATGTACCCACATTATCCTGAATAGTGGGGACGTTTGTTCGTTAGTAAGCTCAAGTTTTTGTAATATCATTGCTTAGGTTTTATAGGCAAACTGAAATAGATTGTATGTAATTTTCATCAAAAATAAATCTTTTTAGGATAAAATTCAACATAAAAATTGAATTGTAAAAAAACGATTCCACCTTTATGGTTGATGGAATCGTTTTTTTTTGGTAATAATTCGTTTAATGTCATTATATTTGTGAACATATAGACTTAATGCTTAGCTTATATTGTGAATAATTTACTTTTTACCGTTTAATAATCTTGAATATTTTTTCACCGACCTTTAATAAATACATACCAGGAACTAAATCTGATAAATGAAAACAAATAACTGGATTTTCAATTTCTCCTTTTAATAATTCTTTGCCATTAAGGTCATTTAAGCTGTATTGGATTCCTTTTGAAAAATCAGGAATATAGACTGTTAACTGATCATTTACAGGATTAGGGAATATTGAAGTGGCCTTTGTTTGTTGAGTGATTATTCCTGATGCATTGGTATAGTGATATATATAACTTCCAACTATATTCCCGTTATAATATTCTATCTGCATTAAAGGTGCAAAATAAGGGCTGGTTTGATACAAAAAGGTTGTAGTTGCCCTTTTTAATGCAACTACATTGTTATATGTACCGAATTTTGTAGTTAGAGTTCCGTAGCCAGCGTATTTAAACCAGGTTCCTGATGTGGTGGTGTCACCATATCCAATATTGAATACTGCTTCAATATCTCCCCAGGTATTGGCTAAACCGCCACCTGACCCTTGTTGACCAAGTCTTTTAAGGCTGTCAGTATATTCCCGGTAATAATTAATGACAGTAATATCAAGAGATACACCAGGCATTGCTTCAACATAGGTAGAAGTTGGGAACTTGTTTTTTGCACTTACAGGAAGCGTATTATAATCTGTATATTGCAATGCAAAAATATCTGACGGATTTAAAGTAGCATAATTCCAGTTCTGGTTTGCTCCTTCAGTAGGTGCAGGTATTACACCTTGATACATTGTGTAATATTTAAGTGTTCCATAAGGAGGTCTAATCCATTGCAAATTTGGTTGTGCAATAAGACTATTCATTGATAAAAGTACGAAAGTTAAAATGTATATTTTTTTCATGCTATTGATTTTGTTTAATTTATACTATAAAAATTTTCATTTCTTTGTTGTAATATCTTGATTATGTGTTTTCTACAATCTGTAAATGTAACAACATGCTTTGTTATGAACTGTCAAAATGAAACTTTAATACTAACATTGGCTGTATAATAATCGCTTGGTTTGTATTTTGCTTTGAACACTATATCTTTCTAATTCTTTTTCAAAAATAAATCAAAAACTTAGGAATTCAATGAAAAAATTTCATTTTTTTATAAAAACAAAAAGGCTATTCTTTATAGACAGCCTCTTTGTTTTCATATAAAGGATTAAGACTGGATTTTTTGCCACGTATTAAAAATAAATCCGGAATTTTCTTCCTCCATCCATACACAAAAATTCCAAGGGCATACAGTCCAATATTGAAGATCCCTATTGAGAAGATCCCTATTGAGAATATTCCTATCGAAAAAATGCCTATCGAAAAATTCCCAGCTGCAAAAACGCCCATTGCATAATCTCCGGAGGCAAAATAATTACAACTATAGGAACCAGCACTCATAAGATTACCATAGATTGAGTTTAAAATAAGTCCTGTAATTACCAGAACAACTGCTGTTAATAATATCCAATGTTTTTTCATCGTATAAAAATTTAAAGATTAGTAATAATTGCATTCACTTGAATTGCGATGCAATATTACATCATGAAATTTGAATCTTAAAATTTTTGGGATATAAGGTGAGTAATTGTGACGAAATGTAAGCTTGGGTGACGAAATGATGTATTCAGGGACAAGTTTAAGTTTATTGATAAAAATTCATCTGCTCTTTCAGGCTTTTTGAGAAATTTCTTGAAACAGGAATCTCAGTTTCTGTATATTTTAAAATCAATTTTAATCCTTGTGCGTTGCCCTTTACCTGAATAATTTTATGCGTATTGACCAGAAATGCACGATGACACTTCACAATGGTTGGGTATTTTTTAAGCTGTAATTCAGTTCTTTTCAGAGTAGATCTTAAAATAGTGTTTTTTAATTGAGAATTTGCTTCGAAAAAAATCTCGATATAATTTCCACATGATTCGATGTACAATAAATCCGATAATTCAATTTCAAATTTAGCTTTATTGTTATCAGCAACCAAACATAGTTTTTGATTTTCAAATGTATCTACTTTATGATGGAGATTTGAATTGAATTCTTGAGCAGATCTTAAATTTTGCGACAAACTGTAATTCTGACGCAATATTGTCAGTACAACGATGGGGATGATGCCAACTGCCAGGGTGTACACTTGAAAAACAATAAAACCATGCCAGTTCCAAAACGAAAATAATAGTGCAGAATAAAAGTAATTGCCTGTTCCAATACTGAAAAGTGTCCAGCTCAGCCAAAGTATTTGCTTTATCATTGTCCAAGAAGCAGGATTGAACCATTTTTTCAGGATTAAAGAAGCGATTAATAAATTTATCATCAATAAAAGCAAAGTTACGCCACCATATCCGGCTAAAAGTAAGGTTTTGTAAGGATGTTGTAAATTAACGAGACCAAAAGGCTGAAAGATCAGCATAAATACTGCGACAAATAAACTGATTGAAATTATAGGCTTCCATCTGTTTTCAGAAAGAGGATAGGGCTGATGGATGTATGAATTAATCATTATGGAAATCTTCAGTTTTATATTTCATTTTTTTAATTTTCGCAATTTTATTAAACAGAACCTTTTCAAATAAACAAACATCCGTTTATCCATAAAATATTTACAGATAAACGAACGTTCCGTGATTAATACAATAAAATTTATACTTTTTCTTTTTTCATATCTAAGGGTAATACTCCTGCCATTTCACCGATAACGTTTACCAGTTCGGATCCAGTCGGAATCACAATTTTGGCGTTGGTTTTAAGTGAATTTTCCATGGCTTCAAGCTTACGCAAAAGTTGTGCATTGCCGGTAAAGTATTTATCAGCCGCTTCATTCACTAGCTTAATGGCTTCCGCTTCACCTTCGGCGTGGAGAATTTTGGATTGTTTGTAACCTTCAGCTTCTTTGATCTTGGCCCGTTTTACACCATCTGCAACAGTTTCAGCAGCAGTGGCATAGTCAATGGCGGCTATTTTTTCATTTTCGGCTTTCACTACCTTGTTCATGGTTTCTTGTACATCTTTTGGGGGATCAATTTCCTTTAATTCGGTACGGACAATTTCAATACCCCAACTCTTGGTTTCTTCGCAAAGTGTCCTGTGAAGCTCAGCATTGATCTTTCCACGTTCACTATTGGCCGATTTTAAGGTCATGGTGCCGATAATATTACGCAATGTTGTACGAGCAAGGTTCACAATCTGCCATTTGTAATTGTTTACATTGTATTGCGAATTTTTTACGCTTTCTTCACTTTCAGTAACTTTAAAATATACCTGGGCATCTACCCTGGCGTTGAGGTTGTCGTTTGTGATAATTTCCTGTGGTTCTGCATCTACCATCTGCTCGGTAGTATTTACCAGAAACATACGGTCGACAATAGGAATAATCCAGTGAAATCCCGGATTGGCATACTCATGGTATTTTCCTAATCTTTCAATTAAGCCCCTGTGGGTAGGTCTGATGATTCTTATCCCTGAAAATAAAAAAAGTAAAATACCGATAACGATAATTAATACTGTTGCTCCCATTTGTACTTCCATGTCTTTATTTTATTATTTGTTAAAATTTGGTGAATTGAATAAAGGACAAAGTTAGTACATTAAATGATAAATATCATTTTTGTTATGATTTTTTTAAAATTTGAAAAATCTTTTTAGAAAGTAAGTATATGAGGTAGTTACAAAAAAGAATGAAATGGGATTTATCACATTTCTTTCATCACTGTAAGTCTTTTGCTTTATACTTTTATTTTTTCTCAACCAGTTTTTTGAGTGCTTGCATACTGATATTGCCAATGGCCATTTGTTGCAATTGTCCCATGATCCAGTTTATTTCGTTATCTTTCAATTCATTAAAACGAATCTTGGAAAATTTTTCTCTCAAAAATGGAATATTTTTGGTAATATCTTCTTTGCTGATTACTTTGAATTTAATACTGATCAGTACCGATTCCATATCCATTTTTGGATGGACATACAAAATGGCGAACATCTTTTTGGCCAGTTTAAGGTCGTATTTGTTTTTCAACAGAAAAACAAACAGATCATAGACGATGTCGAAATTAAACTCTCGGCCTTTTTTAAAATGTCCTTCCACAAATTTAATGTAATGACCGAAGAAAGTACCCACTAAGACAGGATTTATTTTAAGTTCGTTTACAATGCGCTCTATCAAGGGGAAAAGGTTTTTCTTAAAGATATAGGTAAAGGTATCTTCAGGAACATTCCATGTTTTGAGCTGATTGTAACGATCAATGATTTCTGTAGGTATATTTTTCTTTAATGAATCGATATAGGCTTCTTCCAATGGAATGGGTTTAGAATCGGTATCAGGATACATGCGGTCTGCACCCGGCAAAACGCGTTCAAAAATAGTAGTTCCATCAATAAACGATTTTCGTGTTTCCTGAGGCACACCAATAAAAGCCATTCTGCAACGTTCGTCTATGGTTTCTATGGCTGTTTTAATATCGGTTTCAGGACCCCAAAAAATAATTTGAGCATCATTGTCACTGGCTTTGAATAATTTACGGATATAACTCTGGTCATCACCTGCTATCAATGCATTCACTTCTTCGGAATGTGTCATATTCGGGATGTCGATACAGGCAATTACTTTTAAGCGTTCGCTGATTTCGTTGGCAAACATTTTACCAGGTTGTGTAAAATAAGAAAGTATGCCTTTGAATTCTGGTAAATTGACAGCATATATTTTTTGTCCGGCAGCTTTGGCTGTTTTAATGGCATCGCAGGGGAATTGCAGGGAATAGAAATCAAGTTCTTTGACTTCCATTTTCCATGCAACGATATCTTTTACTTTTTGTAGCAATAGCGCTCTGATCTGTAACAATGCCCATTGACGAAAACATTCGTTATGTGTCAGTTCAGGAATCCATTTGGTATGCGCTACGCCTTTTATTTCAACACGGGTGCCTCCTTTACAGCTTACATTCACATCCTGGCGACCTGCACCAATACCTGTTCTTACCTTATTGGTAGATCGGTTGAGAAAACGGATGTAATTACAGGCTTCCATCACTTCATCGGGATTCATCATCTCAGGATAAGTTACGGTTTCTATCAAAGGCATGCCCAAACGATCGGTACGGTAAATACGGGTATGACCTATGTCGGAAATTTCGCGGCAGGAATCTTCTTCAATGCTTAATTGTATCAAGCGGATTTTTTTATTCTTCAAGGGGATTTCTCCTTCAACACCTATAATAGCTGTTCGCTGGAATCCAGCAGGGATACTTCCGTCAAGGTATTGTTTACGTGTAATATGGACTTCACCTACCAGGCTGAGTTTTGACAACATAGAAATTTCGATGGCAATACCCAATGCTTCCCGGTTGATTGGAAATGGTGGTGTGTCATCTACGTCGTAGGTACAGGTAGTTTCATTTTTAATACGATAAATAATTTCTTTCTTTGTCCTGAACTCCATGAGCGCAGTACCATCATATTCCCCCAGTTCACTCAAGGTAGGACGCATATGGCGGACTACTTCAGCATCCCAAACTTTAGGTTTCTGAAAAACTCCGGCTGGGCAACGACAAAATAATTTCTCTTTGGTTAAAAGTTGTTGATGAACTTCCAAACCCGACATAAACCCAATATTGGTGTATGTTAGTTGTGTTGCCTCTTTGCGAGGAACATAGCCAACATTAAGTTTGGAATCTTCGTAGTTTTTTTTAGGATCGAAATGATTATTCATTTATTCTTATATTAATTGCATTGATGCTGCAAAGCTAATCATTTTCCATTTATTGACAAAGCTAGCGTAGAGATTTTAAAAAAGAAAGTTGGAAGACAGTAGACGAAAGACCGAAGGGGGGAGACCGAAGGCGGAATACGAAAACAGGGGGAGACGAAGAGACTGAGAAACAGAGAGAATTAAGGTTGGAATGAGTATATCTTTTGTTATGATGAACTGATTGAAGCATCTTAAAAAAAGACTGTTCTGTTGAAGAGAAGTGAGGTGGATTTAAATGGGAAAATTCGAGCTATATAAAAAAACGCAAAATAAATTCAATAAATGAATCCATCTTGCGTGATTGTATTATTATTTTCGAAACCTAATAATGAGGTAAGTAGTATTAGCTTAGTATGATGGATTTTATCCGTCATTGACCGCTATAGCTCTTGATTCTAAATGAGTAAAAAACAGAAAATGAAGAATTTACTTCTTTATATCTTTTACATCTTTTGATTCTTTTACCTCTTTAGTATCTTTTACTTCTTTAGGATCTTTTACCTCTCCATCAATTCGAAGAAAAGTACTTCCACTATCGAAAATTAATGTCAAATTGGTTTTTTTCTTTTTGATAATGACAACTTCATATATTCTTTCACCACTGTTTTTGTCAAGAAAACCTATTTCTTTGATTTTATAACCTAAATAATACTGTGTAGTATAATCTTTTATTTTTTGTGGAGCAAATTCATTGGCAATGATCCATTTGGTTTGAAGCCAGTTGTTGTTTTGATATGCTATTTCCATATTATTGCCATCATTGACAAAATTAACTTTTACCAAGGCATTGTCTTTTACCCATATCGCTTTTTCGGCTAAAGGAAATCTGTTTTTTAAATCTGCTGTTACCTGAGCAGCTACATCGCTGACATTTAATTTCTGAGCAAAAATTACTGTTGAAATTAACATTGTTAGAAAGAAAAGATTAATTTTTTTCATGTGTTATTTTTTTTATTTTTTTATAATTGGTCACATGGAATACGCCATAATATCATTTTCTGTTGGTATTAATATAATACTTATGGCTATTTCATCTGTTTTAAATTTAAAATATAATGCAAACTTACACGATTTTATTAAAGAAATCTAGGTTTTTAAGAAATTTTATAAAAAAGATTTGAAGATGGCTTTAAAATCGATATAGCTAAGCGTTGAATCAAACTAATAGGCTTGACGAATTGATACTTTCAAATATTCCCTCTCGCTTCATCAAATAACTTAATTATCAATAACTATTTCCCATTGACCAACTTACTGTGTTTGTTCCCATAAGCAAAATACAATACAAGTCCTACAAAAAGCCAAATCAGGAAGCGTAGCCAATTTGTAATGCCTAACTCTGTCATTAAATATAGGTTGGTAAGCAAACCCAAAACAGGTATCAAAGAAAACTTTCGAAGGATAGCCAAAATAGTTATTATAACTGCAATAATAATAAATCCAAACATAGGAATCTGATGTTTGAAAGTATTCCAAAAACCGTTTGTATGATAGCGTTCTCCGCTGAGATCGAAAAAACGGAATACTCCCTCCGCATTTAAATAAAACAAAACAAAAAGAACCAGCATCCACAACATCGGTAAAATAAAACGACTGCTGACATATGGAACACGATAACTTCCTCCTTGCTGGAGCGTGTTGCCATGCTTTGGGGTGTCCATAATCAATACTCCACCTGAAACCAACACAAAAGCAAACAATGTTCCAATGCTGGTTAAATCAGTTACTTCGGTAAGATTTAAAAATAATGAAGGAATCGCAACCAGAATACCTGCAACTATGGTTGCAAAAGCAGGTGTTCTGTATTTAGGATGTAATTTCGAAAAACGTTTGGGTAAGAGTCCATCGCGGCTCATACTCATCCAGATGCGCGGTTGTCCCACCTGAAATACCAACAATACACTTGCCATGGCAATAATAGCACTTATTCCAATAATGCCCGATAAACGAGTGAGATGAAGTTTTTCGAAGGCATAAGCCAAAGGATCGCCAACCCCAAGCTCAGAGTAGCTGATCATTCCTGTAAGTACAAGGCTTATTAATACATAAAGAACCGTAGTAATAGAAAGGGCATAAATCATAGCACGGGGGAGGTCTTTCTTTGGATTCTTGCATTCTTCTGCTGTTGTAGATATGGCATCGAAGCCAATATAGGCAAAAAATACGCCGGCCACTCCCTTCATCACACCAGCAACCCCATTGGGTGCAAATGGCGACCAATTATGTGGGTCAACATAAAAAGCACCTACACCGATTACTATCATCAATATGATTAATTTTAAAATTACCATAATATTCCCGGCAATCTTGGTTTCGTAAATGCCTTTGTAAACCAAATAAGTTATAAATACAACGATAGAAAACGCAGGGATATCCGCTATGAATCTTATACCTAAAAACTGAGGAGCGTTTTGCCAGGCAGTATATGCTTCCTGAATACCCGAATTTAGTTGATTAAAGGAAATTCCATTATTTAGGCTTTCTAGGGCTTTGTGATAACCACGAGAAGCTGTCAAAAAATCGGTACTCATGTATTCCGGAATTTTCATTCCAATTCCATGCATAAACCCGGTAAAATAATCGGACCATGATATGGCAACGGCAATGTTGCCAACAGCATATTCCATAATTAAATCCCAACCAATAATCCATGCGATTAATTCACCGAAACTTACGTAGGCATAAGTATAAGCACTCCCGCTGATTGGAATCCCCGAAGCAAACTGGGCGTAACACATGGCCGAAAATCCGCAGGCAATAGCAGTAAACACAAACAGCAATGAAACTGCAGGCCCTCCATTGACTGCTGCAGTGCCGATGGTACTGAATATTCCGGCTCCAATAATAGCAGCAATTCCCAAAGCCGTTAAATCCCTGACACTAAGGTTTCGCTTCATGCCCGAAGAAGTCTTGGCTTCGATGTCGGCATGCTGGAGAATCATCTCTATCGATTTACGACGAAATAAATTTTTCAAATTCCTGTATTTTGTAAAGCAAAAATAGTTTTTTTTATTGATTTAGTCCATCCGATTGTAAATCAAAATAATATTCAATAATGCTCATCTTTGCAACATTTA
>CAZCBG010000092.1:0-12552 GCA_964496885.1 uncultured Bacteroides sp.
AACAGCCCTGAACGAAATGATGGATATTATGGAAGAAGATGATAAATAACTAAAAGAGTTTGAGCAATTGCTCTCCGCTTCCAATTTTGTAACCGTTGGATAAATAAATAATTTCAGCTTTTTCATTCACTACAACGATTAATGGAAGATTATCAGCAAATTTTGAAAGGCTTATCGTTTCAATCTCTTTCATTAGATCTGTTTTATCAAGAACCAGCATGGATTGAGATGGCATTTCGCTGATTAACTGATAGTCAAATGTTTTATTGTAATTTTTAGGCAATAATAACAATATATTTCCACCCCATTTTTCGAAATTTGTCCTGAGTTTGCTGATGTCTTGCAGGGCATGTTTAGTGGGCTCTTTTCCTGCATCCAACCAGATAAAAACAGTATAGTTGTCTTTTAGCTGTTTGTAATTGAAACTATTATGGGTCTTGTAATTTTCAAATTCAATATTTTCTTTGATTTTCCCTAAGACTTTGTTGGCCTGTTTTGATTTTCGTAACTGAATGGGTAAATCCATGCTTTGATTGGGCTTGAGCTGAAAGAAACGCAAAGAAGCCAATACACTGCCATTCTGTTGGCGGTTGCCACAAACCAGTAAATAATCGCCTGCTTCAACATTCAATTGACAGGGGAAGGTTTTCAAACGATGGTCCATTTCGTAATCCAGGGTATGGTATTTTCCGTCTTTGAATTTTTCAATACTATAGTGGGTTGAATATTCGGGATGTAGCAACCCACTTCCGGCATCGTTTTTTAACACTATGGTTGATTTTGAAGCCGGTTTTTTATCGCTTTGTTCAAAAACCTGGTTGTTCCAGCCATTCCAATCGTAATACTGAGGAAGTTTGCTAGCAGGTTCTAAACGAGAAGGAATACCCATACTTCTGCAGATAGCCACAAACAAAATATCTCTGGAAGTTGCATCACTCACTCCAAGATCAATCGATCCTTTGGGCGTGATAGGTAAGCGGTAATAATTGGCCGTATTATCAATCTTAATATTTGTTTTAATCCAATCAGCTATTTCATTTGCTTTCATGTCTTTTTTAGCTGAAAATAGGCTCTGTATAAAGCTTTTGTAAGCTTTTAGCATTTCATCACCGATACGGGGATTGATGATGTAATTTGCATTCATACCCATGTCATATTTGTCGGATTGTATGGAATTATACAGATGATCATTCAATACTTCAGCTGTAACATCATGGAGGTCTTTATCAGAAATAGCTTCTAATAATGGCAGACATAAATATTTATAAGCGGGCTTGGTTTTATTTAAAAAACCTTGAATTTCACGTCCATTGCCTCTGCTCTTTTGCAGTATTATTTTAGTTTTTTCTACATCCAGGCCATTTGTTTTAGCTGTATTTTCAGCCGAAATGCTATCGATAAATGTATTTTCATAGGCTTTTCGAATACTGTCTTCGTATTTTAGTCTGTTGTTGTTGATTTCACGGGCTTGTTCACTTACTTTAACATCTAAATCACGGGGAACAGGAGGGCAAAGGTCCATTTCCAATGCATAGTCCATTCCAGGTTTTTTATCTAAAATGACGGTGATGGTATCTGTATTTTCAACGGTAAGTTTTACAAAGCCAAATACATCAGCTTTGCTTGCCCATATCAATAAATCGCCATACCCGGTTTTTAAGGAAGCCAAACCCGAAGCTGTAGTTTTTTTTACAGCCAGTGGATAAAATTCTGCATAGTTGTAGAGTTGAAATTCAACACTGGCATTTTCTACAGCCTGGTGAGTCTTATTTATTACTTTTACAAAAATGGTTTTAACGGGAGCATAGTTGGCCAGTAAATTAATTTTGGTAAAGCGTTCATCTTTTTGTAATACTTCCTCATCGCCCGGATAATTTCCGAAGACCGTCGTATTTACCATCATACATCGTTTGGAAGGAGCAGCAAACCATCCCAAATCCAGGTCCGGTTCGGGTTCGCAGGCACCCATAAAATGCCACTTTCCGTCTACCCAAACTTCCACCCAGGCATGGTTATCGTCGCTGTGTGCCCAACGGGGGGTGTAACACTGGCGTGCAGGAATTCCTACCGACCGCAATGCCGCCACTGTAAAAGTGGATTCTTCGCCACAACGTCCCAAGGCATTCTTAATAGTCGATAAGGGGCCACTTGTGCGGGAATCACAGCCCTGGTAAGCCACTTTTTCGTGACACCAGTGGTTTACTTCAAGTGCCGCTTCTTTCATGCTGAGGTGGCTGATTCTGTCTTTGAGCTCCTTAAAAAATACAATTCTTGCAGTATCCATATTTTCGTTGTTCACACGACATGGCAATACAAAATGCCGAAAAATCATTTCGGGTATGGTTTTTCCCCAGGAAAATGCATCTCGTGCTGCAAAGCTGGCTTTTATCTGTTGCAAGTAAAAATCACCGGTATAATCGGCCAGATCGCTCAGTGGCATATAGGCATATAAAAATGCCAGGGCTTCGCTTTCTTCGAGGCTGAGGTTTTGATTAAATACTGCAAACAATGCTGGGTCGCGTTTTGAAGCCAGTTGTTTTTGTTTTTCAAACATCATCATCGTTTGCTTGCGATAACCAGCATCAGTCATGAAATGTTTTTCCTGGGCAGTAGCAGTTAAGGTACTTACTATGAATGCAATAAATAATATTTTTTTCAATGGGAAAATATTTAGAAAATGAGTGGTAAAAATAGGGAATTTTTTAAAATTATCTTGAATTATGTTAATGAGTTATTTGGTTATTGGTCGGAAGACCGAAGACCGAAGACTGAAGACGGAAGGCGGAAATAGAAATCAATTGGGTTATACTGTTCCGTTTTTTTTGTCATTCCGAGTGATAGCGAGGAATCTCAAAAGAAGATGATGAGATGCTTCACTTCGTTCAGTATGACAAAAGATTAGGATGAAATGCTTATTTGGTAGTATGACAAAAAGCGATAATAATTCGGTTTATATTAATCCGTTTTCGCGGATGATGTTTAGTTCGTTGGCAGAGAATAATTTTGCCTGATAGAGATTCATGTATTCATCCGAAACCGATTGATTAAAAATCATGATATCATCCGAGTTAATCGTAATGTTTACTCCATGATCGGCCAGTATCCTGGCCGGATGAGTTTCAAGCTTTGCCACTCTTCCAAGTACCACATTACTGCTAGGGCAAACATTCAGACGGATATTGTTGATCCTCAGCCACTTCATCACTTCAGGAGAGGTGGCTGCTGCTATGCCGTGCTGTACTTCATCCAGTTCGAGGCACTCAACCGTATACCTGATCGATTCGGCAGTACCGAATTCTCCGGCATGAGATTTGAGTTTTAAGTTGTAATTTTTAGCCAGTTTATAAATGGGAATATAGTGTTTTGCATCCCTGAACAATTCATCACCATAAAGATCGATAGATTTAAAAAATTCGTTCTCGATGCAGGGATAAATGTTTCGTTCGGCATCTTCTAATTTCATATTTCTGCTCATCCCGATTTCAGGCTGGTAATGTATCTCTGGGGCTTCCTCCTGATGGATTTGCTGCAACAGCTTGGTAAATCCAATTGCTTTGTCATCAAAAAAATTAATAAACATGCTATCGATACTCATTGCCAGTTTTTGGATGCCATCTGATTTAGCTTGCCTGAAAGCCAATCTAACAGAGGTTTCAAGGCCTTTCAGGCTGAAAATATGCCCGCGCAGATGAGTCATGATGTAATCATCCATTTCGGCAATATTTTTGAGAGTAGACGGTGGAGGGGCGATTTTTTCACCCACTGTTTTTTCTAAGTCACTCAACCGGCTTCCCAAAGGAGCATGGTTGTGGAGATCGCTTTTGGGGATGACCTTCAGCAAGTTTATATCTGAAGCTGCCATTGCTTTTTGAAATAAAGCTGTATAATCAAGAATAGGGGATGAATTTTCTCTTTGTCTGTTCATAAATAATTGATGAATTTTAGAATGAAATGTTTTAAATATCAAAATTTATTCAAATGCTAAATTAGCAAATATTGCCGTACAAAAAAGCCGGTCTGTTTAAAACCGGCTTTCAAAAAATATATATAAAAATATAAACGTTAGAGTTTACGTTTTACTTCGGTTTCTTCATAGCCTTCTACAATATCGCCAATTTTAATATCGTTGAAATTATCGATATTCAATCCGCATTCATAACCTGCACTTACATCTTTCACGTCATCTTTAAAACGTTTGAGTGAACCCAGCTTGCCGGTATAAACTACGATACCATCGCGTATGATCCTGATTTTATTGTGTCTGTTAAGTTTTCCGTCAAGTACCATACAACCTGCAATGGTACCCACTTTGGTGATATTGAATACCTCACGGATTTCGATGTTACAGATAATTTTTTCGACAATATCCGGTGAAAGCATACCTTCGATGGCGGCCTTGATTTCGTTGATGGCTGTATAGATGATAGAATACAGACGGATGTCGATTTGTTCTTGTTCGGCCAGTTTACGGGCACTCATGGAAGGACGTACCTGGAAGCCGATGATGATGGCTTCTGAGGCCGATGCCAGCAATACATCGGATTCGGTAATCTGACCCACTGATTTGTGGATCACCTGTACCTGTACTTCGGCATTGGATAGCTTGAGCAATGAATCGGCCAAAGCTTCAACCGAACCATCCACATCGCCTTTCACGATAATGTTCAGCTGTTTGAAATCGCCAATCGCAATACGACGGCCAATTTCGTCCAGGGTAATGTGTTTCTGGGTACGTATACCTTGTTCGCGTTGCAATTGCAGACGTTTGCTTGAAATATCCTTGGCTTCGCGTTCGTCGGTCATTACATTGAACTTATCACCGGCTTGAGGAGCTCCATTCAAACCCAGTAATAATACCGGTGTAGAAGGACCTGCTGTTTTTACCAAAGCATTGCGTTCGTTGTACATGGCTTTTACCTTTCCATAGGTAGAGCCTGCCAATACCACATCGCCCAGTTTGATAGATCCATCCTGTACCAGGATTTTGGCTACATAACCACGGCCTTTGTCGAGGGAGGATTCTATAACGGTACCTACAGCTTTTTTATTCGAGTTTCCTTTTAAATCGAGGAGTTCAGCTTCGAGCAATACTTTTTCGAGCAATTGTTCCACATTGATCCCCTTTTTGGCGGAAATTTCCTGACTCTGGTATTTTCCACCCCAGTCTTCTACCAAAATATTCATTTGTGCCAGTCCTTCTTTTATTTTTTCGGGATTGGCATTGTCTTTATCAATTTTGTTGATGGCAAAAACGATGGGGACATTAGCAGCCTGGGCATGGTTGATGGCTTCAATGGTCTGAGGCATGATTTTATCATCAGCAGCGACCACGATAATGGCAACGTCGGTAACTTTGGCACCACGGGCACGCATAGCAGTAAAGGCTTCGTGACCCGGAGTATCTAAGAACGTAATTCTTTTTCCGTTGGGTAACTCTACTTCATAGGAACCAATGTGTTGGGTAATACCACCAGCTTCTCCGGCAATTACGTTGGCGTGACGGATATAATCTAACAAAGAGGTCTTACCATGGTCAACGTGACCCATTACAGCAACTACCGGTGCTCTTGGAAGTAAATCTTCTTCCTTGTCGGTTTCTTCCGAAACATTGATAGCATCCAATACTTCTACGCTGACGAAATCAACTTTATAGCCAAATTCATCGGCTACAATATTCAATGCCTCTGCATCCAACCTTTGATTGATAGAAACAAACATGCCCAATGACATACAGGTAGAAATAACACTGGTAACCGGTACATCCATCATGCTTGCCAGTTCGTTGGCAGTCACAAATTCAGTTACCTTGATCACTTTCTTTTCTTCCAGTTGCTTTTGTTGGTCATCCTGGAATTGCTGACTTACCTGACTACGTTTCTCTCTACGGTATTTCGAAGTCTTTGATTTACCAAGGGGATTCATGCGGGCCAAGGTTTCCTTGATCTGTTTTTCGATAGCATTGTCGTCGACCACAGCTTTGGTAACTTTGAATTCGCTTTTCTTTTTACCTTTGGTTTCTTCTTTAACTTTATGTCTAACGCCATCTGTTTTAGGAGCATCAGGTTTTTTGTTCAAAGCATTTATATTTTCAACAGCTTTGTTTTTTTCCTTGATACGGGGACGTTTTTTGTCCGTTTGCTTGTCGGTAGATGAGGCAACCGGTTGTTTTTTAATCTGAGGTTTGTTGAATTCAGATAGATCGATTCTTCCTTGAATTTTCGGACCTTCTAATTTGGCATACTTGGTTTTGATGAAATTTTCCTGTTTTACACCATTGCTGTCGAATACATCTTTTTCTATTGCTTTAGGCTGGGGGATAATTTCTTTTTCTATTTCTTCAACATCAGGAGTGACTTCAAGAATAACTTCCTCAGGGGTTTCTTTAGGCTGAGGTTTAAATTCGGCTTTTTTCTTTTCTTTTTCTATTTCTTTTTCAGCCTTTGACTTTTTATCGGGTTTTGTTTTTAGATTTATTTTTGATAAATCTAACATCCCAACAATTTTTATTTTGTTTTCCGATTCTTCGGTTTCCTGATGAGGTGCATCTTCTGTTGACTCCAGGGTTTCTTCCTGATGGGTTTCAATTACTTCATGCTTAACTTCTTCTTTAATTTCAACAACGGTATTTGTTGTATCAGCAAGTTGTGTGTCAGCAGTAACAACATCTTCAGTTGCCAATGGCATTTCAACAACAGCTTCAGGCTGTTTTTCTTCAGCTGCTATCGGCTGAATTTCAACAATTGCTTCTGTATGCACCTCAGGTTTAGGTGCTATTTTTGTCTCGGATTTTTTGAGATCTTCTGCAGCTATAGGGCTTTTTACATGAATTTCAGGATATTCTTCTTCATCATGCTTGTGTTTCTCTTTTTCAAGGCTTTCAATAGATAAAGATTGACGATTCGTAAATTCAAGGCCAATTTTTTTAGCTTCTTCTTTTACGGTTTTTTCAGATTGAAACTCTTTGATCAAAAGATCATACATAGTATCCGGAATTTTTGTATTCGGATTGTTTTCTACGCTGTGTCCTTTCTTTAAAAGAAATTCAACAATGGTAGTCATCCCAATGTTAAATTCTTTTGCAGCTTTGATCAAACGGATATTTTTATTTTCCTCTGCCATCTTTTTATTGTTTTTATTCCTTGATATTGCAGTTTTTATATTTATAATGCCTGTGATGTATGTTAGTATTTTCAAGGATTTATTCGAATTCTGATTTCAATATTCTAACAACCTCATTAATCGTTTCTTCTTCCAAATCAGTTCGCTTAACCAATTCTTTCACTGTGATGTCGAGTACGCTTCGGGCAGTATCACAACCAATGTTTTTTAGTTCATCTATGATCCATTGATCAATTTCGTCAGCAAATTCTTGCAAATCAACATCTTCTACGTAAGAATCGGTATCACGGTAAACGTCAATTTCGTAACCGGTAAGTTTGCCTGCAAGTTTAATATTGTATCCTCCTTTTCCGATGGCTAATGAAACCTGATCGGGTTTCATAAATACATCGGCTCTTTTGGTTTCCTCATCAATTTTGATAGATGAAATTTTTGCTGGGTTCAAAGCCCGTGTTATATAGAGTTCAGGATTGTTGGTAAAGTTAATAACATCGATGTTTTCGTTGCGCAACTCTCTAACTATACCATGAATGCGGCTACCTTTCATACCCACACATGCTCCAACAGGATCAATGCGGTCATCATAAGATTCAACAGCAATCTTGGCTTTTTCGCCAGGTACCCTCACGATATTTTTGATGGTAATAAGACCATCAAACACTTCTGGTACTTCTGATTCAAATAATCTTTCCAGAAAAACCGGTGAAGTTCTTGATAGGATGATATGAGGTGTATTGTTGCGTAATTCAACTTGTAATACTACTGCACGAATGGCATCTCCTTTACGGTAGAAGTCAGAAGGAATTTGTTCTGATTTAGGCAATAATAATTCAATGCCTTCGTCGTCCAACACCATTACTTCTTTCTTCCATACCTGATAGACTTCACCTGTAACGATTTCACCTATTTTTTCGCTGTATTTTTTATAAACATTGTTTTTTTCGTATTCCTGAATTTTAGAAACAAGGTTTTGACGAATGGCTAAGATTTCTCTGCGGCCAAAGTCTTTCATCTTGATTTCTTCGGTAACTTCTTCCCCAATTTCAAAATCAGGTTCAATTTTTATGGCTTCAGAGTATTCGATTTCCAGATTGTCGTCTTCCGACATTCCATCTTCTACGATGATTCTGTTGCGCCAAATTTCCAAGTCACCCTTGTCGATATTTACAATAATATCATAATTGTCATCCTGACCGTATTTTTTGATCAATAAACTTCTAAACACGTCTTCCAATATACGCATCATGGTTTCACGATCAATATTTTTAAATTCTTTAAACTCCGAAAAGGACTCTACTAAATTAATATTCTCCATTTTAATTCTTTTTTTAAAATGTAATCAGTTTATTTGAATGTAATAACTATTTTTGTTTCTTTAATATCCTTAAAATCAATGGTTTTATTCAAATCAATAATTTCGTCGGTTTTCTTTTTCTTTTTTGATGGAAGTAATTCCAGGCTGATGCAATGCTCGTCAACGGCTTTTAATACACCGCTCAATTTTGTATTGTCGTTTAGTTTAACATCGACTGTGCGCCCAATATTTTTAATATACTGACGATGGACGCGCAAACCTAAATCCAATCCGGCCGAGGATACATCCAATTCAAAATCTTCGATTTCTCGGTCAAGATTTGATTCTATTTTACGACTCAAAGCAATACAGTCAGTGATAGTTACACTAGGGTCTCCATCTATAAATACAATGATCTGATTGAAAGGGCTTACACTAAATTCTACCAGGAACTTATCGGTTCCCGCCAGGTGTTCTTCAATTAAATCGGCTATTTTTTGTTTACTAATCATTGTCGTTTTTGTAATAAAAGAGGGGACATTTAGTCCCCTCTATATCTTTTCTCTGCTGATATTCACTCAAAAGTGAGATTTGAATACCAATCTCAAATCCGCTGCAAAGATAATACAATTCTTTTAATTGTATGAATATTTTTTAAAAATAATCACAGCTTGCAGGTTTTATGATTGTTTTTCAATCAATGTGATTAAAGTAGTTAGGTATTTACAATGTTTTTTTTATAATTTTTTGCACCCATCTGCCCTGACCACTATCTGTAATGACCATAAAGTAAATGCCATCTTTCAGATCGCTGATGTTGAGGGATCGTCTCTGATTGATTTTACGGATTGATTTTATTTTTTTCCCTAAAACACCATAGACTTCGATGCTAAAGTCTGCTTCTGAATTATTTTTAAGACGAATGTTCAATGTTGTTGTCAGCGGATTTGGATAAATTTCGGGTTTTTGCCCTGCTTCATCCTCGGGTAGCATTCCTGTAAATTGCTGAACAACAAAATTTAGGGTGTCGATATCATAAGTTAGTGGGGGCGTTGTTAGTGCCAGATTGTAAATCAAATCATAGTTTCTGGCATTTAACTTTCCGATACAGATGGTATCGTTTGAGTAACAAATAACGCTTAGCATCCCTAAGGTATGCGTTGCAAACACATTAACAGTTGATCCGCTTATATTTACAGATGATGCTGTCATAGCACAGCCCCCGCTTGGGAAAATTGTATGGCTGATTACTTTTACTGTGTCGTTGGAAGTTGGATAAGCAGGAATGATCCGTAAACTGTCAATGGCCGGTATCTGGGCTTTTAAGAGGGTGCTCATGAAAAAAATTAGCAGCACTTTTACTAAATTAAATGCAAGTGTTTTCATTTTTCTCGTTTTTAAATTAAACCATCCTATTTTGTCTTTTTTAAAAAGGAGTTTTAAATATAAAAATTATCATTTTTTAAGAAAATAGCATTGCGGGTAGATTCCTAAAAAAATTTAACTTCATTGATTAAAGCATGTTTAAATGATATTGTTTTTCAGCAAAATGAGTCTATTGTCGATTATTTTTTAGTATTACAAAGATACTGCATTTTAAGTGTTGAAACGAATTTTAAAACTGAAAAATTCCTTCCGGTATATTAAATCTAAAAGCCCTGAATATTTTAATTATACAGGGCTTTTGAAGATGATTACGAAATAGCTATTAATAGTTTTGCTCTATTTTATTATCTATTTCAGCTTTTGTAAATAATAAATCTTTTTTAACTTTTTGGACTCCAATGAAATTTAATGTTGCAATTCTTACAAGAATTTTATCATATTTTTTTTGAATTACGCTGAAATCGCCAGTAGTATAAAAAACATAATCATGACCTTTTCTTAAACAAATAATATTTTCTTTTTTTAATGTTAAAGTCTTTACAGTTTCATTATCATCACTTTTAAATGCTGTAATTTCACATTTAATGTTAATTATGTTATTATGAAATATATTATTATTCCAGATTTTGAAATTTAACCGTGTCCCTTCTTCTTTTTTAGAATGGTTACAAATATATATTTGAGTTTTAAAACGTGGCTTAAAAAGAAAAAATAATGAAATAAATAAAGAAAATAATGAAGCAATTAATCCAAAATTATCCCAAATAAAATTGTAACAAAAACAAAATAATAAATTTAATGCATTCATACCCTTATTTTTTAATAACTTTAAACGTCTGTTTTGCATTATTACCAATGCTGAACAAATAAATACCACCCGATAAATTACCAAGTTCTATGGTTGATTTTTCTGCGTTTAGTTTTCCTGATAATACAACTTTTCCAATCTGGTCGGTTATCGTATACGTTGAACCTAAGAGGTTAGTGTTAATCTGAACATTTATCTGGCTATTGGCAGGGTTTGGATAAATATTAAAATTTATTTTTTCAATTTCATTTACATTTACAATAGTGATATTATTAATAATATTTGATTTAACTGTGTGTGTACTTTTAAATCCACCACAAGTAGTAGCATTAAATCCTACATAATATTTTACAAATTTCTTATCTTGTGCATTTGGTGTATAATTATACATTGTGATATTAGTGCCTGGATTTATCCCAACAATAATAGTATCATTACCAATAGAATCAATTCCATGTAAATAATATGTATTAATGCCAATACCATTATAATTACTCCAACTAAATCCATAAGTATTTGTAGATTGAATATAAGAGCAAACTAGTGTGATTGTTGTGTGTTGTGATGAAACTGTCCCACTTTTATTACAAACATTTTTGCCCATTATTTTGTAAGAATATGATTGAGATTGCGGATTAGACATACTATCTATAAATTCACCATCAGTATATTTAGAAACATGTAATGTATCATAAATTCCATTATTTAATCTTAGAATGCAAACACTATCTGCATTAGCATTATTAGACTTAGACCAGTAAACTTTATTTTTACCAAGATTTGGATCATAATCTACATAACAAATAGTTGGATTATAAATAGGTCTGGATTTAACTGACGGTAATGTATCGTAAGCACTGGAACATGAATTATAACCAATGACAGTAATACGAGCAGCGACGATGTCTGAATTAATATAAACACTTATTATACTATCGACACTAGTTCCAAAAAAATATCCAGGTAGAGTCCACGTATATGATGTTGCGTTTGCAATATGAGCAATGTAAATTTCAGTGGTGCCACAACAAACTGTATCTTCTCCACTAATGTGTGATGTTAAAACAGGCATTGGTATTGGTTGAACAAGTACAGTTAATGTGTCCATGTATGAAATTCCACTTTTGAATACTGTAGCAATATAATGTAGTGTTCCAGTGCTACTTGGTATAGTGGTAGTATCTTTATTTAGAAAGAAACTAGGATTTTCAACACATCTCCACTTAACAGAATCATAATCAATGTTATAAAATACTTCGACATTATCTACACCCCAACTACCAGTGTACTGTCCCCACTCTCTAAACTGAATTCTACCATATTCATTTTTTGAATATACAGAGTGTCTTCCCCACACATATTCATCACCAGAGAATGTAACATTACCATGTGCAATTGCTGTTATTAATCCAGATGATGTTTCCCCTTCAGTGGCTTGTGATGGTGGATTGGTTGATGCTGGTATAATATCTAAATATACAGGTTGGTTCTGAGGGCCAATAAAAGGTGCACATCCATTAGCAGTATCTGTTAAATTAGATAGTTTCAAATCATAATCAACCCTGTATGTTCTAGGAATTGCATTGCTATAAATCCTACCAACTCCCCTGAACCAACAAACGCTATCTAACATAGTTGGTGAATAGATGCCACAAACAGTACCTGATTTATGAGCAGATACAACTGACCACCCAGTTGGTATATCACCTTGGAAATCAAACTTAGTACTTGTACTAAGTTTGGAAGATAATTTAATTGGTTGGTTAGAACATACAGTTACTGTATCATAGGACCCAACTGTGATAGCTCTAGCAAACATTGGTGATTGTGCTTGTGATATACCAATTGATAATATCAAAGCGATAATAATACTTAAAAACTTGTTCATACTTTTTGTTTTTTATTTTCGCCCATTTCCCTACGGCGGTTTATAATTGATTTGGTG
>CAZCBG010000093.1:0-11845 GCA_964496885.1 uncultured Bacteroides sp.
TGCCTGGTGCTTCGATTGTGTACCCGAAGAAAATAGTTTACAGCTAAAATTCGGTGATGTTTTGTTTGAAATTCCAGCTATTAATTTGGTTTTCTTTGCTCCTAAAGAATTATTGGGAGATCAAGTATATGATAAATTTGGAGCAGAATTTCCCATTCGGTTTGATTTTTTAGATACCATGGAAGGGGGAAATCTTAGTTTGCAGGTTCATCCATTGACGTCCTATATTCAGGAAAAATTCGGCGTACAATATACCCAGGATGAAAGTTATTATTTATTGGATGCTACTGAAGATGCATTTGTTTATCTGGGATTGAAAGAAAATATCCAGCCTCAGGAAATGATATCATCCTTGCAAATTTCAAAAAAATCGGGAAGCTTTGATGCAGAAAAATACGTGGAGAAATGGAAAGCCAAAAAGCATGATCATTTCTTGATCCCTGCCGGTACAGTGCATTGTTCGGGTGCGAATGCCATGGTATTGGAGATAAGTGCTACACCTTATATATTTACTTTCAAACTTTGGGATTGGGACAGATTAGGTCTTGATGGCAAGCCCAGACCCATTAATATTGAACATGGCGAAAAAGTAATTCAATGGGACCGAAATACAGCCTGGACCAAGGCTCAATTAGTTAATCAGGTTTCATTGATAGCTGAGGGTGATGGTTGGAAAGAAGAGAAAACAGGTTTACATGAGCTTGAGTTTATCGAAACGCGCCGTCATTGGTTCACTAAGAAAGTAACACATTATAATCCACATGGAGTCAATGTCTTAAATTTAGTGGAAGGTGCTGAAGTTGTGGTTGAAAGCCCCAAGCATGAATTTGAAGCTTTTCATGTTCATTATGCCGAAACCTTTATTGTTCCTGCCACTATTAAAATATACACAATTCAACCTTATGGTGCTGCCGAAGGAAAATTATGTGCGACCATTAAGGCTTTTGTAAGAAGTTAGAATAAATTACAGAATAGCAAATTAACACATTGAGAATCTTTTACCTATAAAATAATTTACATAAAATTGTAACTTTTATTCATTCGTGCATTATATCTTATAAAACATTATAAATGTACACTAAATTGATAAAAGAATGCAAAAATTAATTTTATACCTTTTGATTTTAAATTTATCATCAATTGCTATCGGACAACAAATAATTAATAATGATAAGACTAAAACATCACAAATTAATTTAGTTTTAGTTGAAAATGATGGATTATTCGGACTAATTACAAACGAAGGAAAACTGATTGTAAAACCACGTTATGATATGATTGGTGAGTTTGGAGAATACAAAAAAGATTGGGCATTGGTACAAAAAAATTGCTTATTTGGATTTATCGATACCAATGGTAAAGAAGTTGTAAAACCCCGTTATGATATGATAGGTGAGTTCGGAGAATATAAAGATGATTGGGCTTTGATACAAAAAGATTGCCTGTTTGGCTTCATTAATTTAGAAGGAAATGAAATTGTAAAACCGCGATTTGATTATATTTCCGATGATTTCATTTCAGAAATGAAATAATTAAAAATTTAAAAATGCATGCTCTGAACGATTCATTTTTTCAAAATTATGATCAGATTAATGAAGATATTGAAATCATAAATGCTGCAAAGCAAAATATGCATAATTTCTCATTCCTTTATGATAAATACTATGTTCCTGTGTATCGCTTTATATATAACAGAGTTGAAAACATGGAAGTTGCAACAGATTTATGTTCACAAACTTTCTTGAAAGCAATGAGTGGTCTGGTTCATTACAAAATAATGGGATTACCTTTTTCTTCCTGGCTGTTTAAAATTGCAAGAAATGAGATTAATCAACATTACAGAACCAAAAAAAGGGAATGAAATTTTTATCTTAATTTCGGAAAAGGAGAAGAATTAATTTCTGATTTATATTCAGAAGAGCCATTAAACCCCGAATTATATCTAAAACCATTGCTTGAAAGTCTTAGTGTTAAAGAAATTGAACTTATTGAAATGAGATATTTTGAAAAAATAAGTTTTAAAGAAATTTCTGTAATAGCTGATATTTCTGAGGAAAATGCAAAAGTAAAAGTACACAGAATACTCAAAAAACTCAGAGAAAAAGCTTTGCATTACAGATCAGTTGAAATCGGATTTTTGTATTTATTAATCAATTTATTCTGTTTTTTATTTTAATTCTATGAAAAATACCAATATATTAGCAGAAAAAACATGGCTTAATGATGATTTAATTTTATCAACAAAAAAACCATTTTCAGATATTCTATCTAATTTCCAAAACATTACGCATAAACCTCATTTTATTAGCAAAACACTTTGGTGGAAAGCTGGTTTGTTAATTATCAGCACTATAACAATAAGCATTTTATTAAAAACATCAACTCCAAAAACAAAGATAAAAGGTAATAATAATCCGGTTTTAATCAACAAAATTGATTCAATAGAAAAAAACAAAAAGGATACCTTAAAGCTGCCGGTATTATTTGAAGGAAAACAACTAAAAAATGAAAGAAATAATGTTAGAGAAGAGTCTTTAATTCAACCAATTAAAAAGTTATTTACTGACACTTTAGAAAAGAAAAATGAGTTAAAAACAAACACTGAGGAAATTATTACGATTAATTCCCAAAAAACTGATAATACTATTCGTAATGCGAATTCACATTGCAATCAACAACTAATTACTCATGAATTTGAAACAAAAAATAAATCTGGTGGTTTTGGCCTGAATTTAATAATGGAAAATGGCTTATATGGCTTAAAAAATATAAACAACAATGTAATTGTAAAGCCAAAATACGATAAAATATTTAAATTTGGCGATTATCAATTTAGCTGGGCTTTGGTAGAAAAAGATGGGTTGTATGGCTTTATTTCTATAAATGGTAGTGAAATTGTAAAACCAAAATATGATGAAATATGTGGATTCGGTGATTATCTGATTAGCTGGGCGTTGGTCGAAAAAAATGGTTTATATGGCTTTATCTCAATAAATGGAAGTGAAATTGTAAAACCAAAATATGATAAAATATTCAAATTTGGTGATTATCAGTATAACTGGGCTTTAGTTGAAAAGGATGGTTTATATGGCTTTATCACTATTAATGGAAGCGAAATTATTAAACCACAATTTGATAAAATTTACAAATTTGGTGAAAAAAAAATATTCTCAGCAGTTGTTCAAAAAAATGGATTATATGGTTTAATATCAATTAACGGAAGCATTGTTATTGAACCTAAATATCAATCAATTGATGAATTATTAAGCAGCGAAAAATAAATTATATTTTCAGGCTTAAGCATGATTTATTTATTCCATCCGGCCTTTAATTACAGCCGAAGGAAAATTATGTGCAACCTTAAAAGCTTATGTAAGATAAAAAATCTAATGTTTTACCGCAAACCTTGATGTATTTATGTTTCCTGATGAATCTTTGAGCTTGATAAGATAAATACCATCTTTCAATATTTTAACATTGATTTTTGCAGCAGAATGGTTGATAAATAATCGTTCAGCAAAAATGCTTTTCCCGACAAGGTCAAATATTTCGATTTTATAAATTCCATCAGCCATCCGGATATTTAATTCATCAGAAGCCGGATTGGGAAATAACGAGACTCCATTATATGCATTTAGCATTGAAATCCCCAGCCCTGATACATTTATTTGGGAACAGTAAGTCTTGGTACTACACCAGTTTATGGCTGTTAAACAAACCTGAAAACTCCCACTATTTGGAAATGTATGATGTGGTGAACTTGCAGTATCGTAAGTGCCGTCTCCAAAATTCCATTTAATACTATCTGCATTCAGTGATGTACTTTGAAAATTAACGCTTAATTGATTGATATTATATGTAAATGAAGGGTTTGCAATATTACATGCTACAACAACATTTTTGCAGATGCTATCTTTACCACATGCGTTTTTTACTTTCAAACAAACGATATATGTTCCTGAATCGGCATAGAAATGACTTGTATTCGCACCGATGGCAGTTCCCCCATCACCGAATTTCCAACTAACAGTATCTGTTGAACCATAGGATGATGAAAAATTAACATGGCCATTATTTACAGTAAAACTGAAATTTGCAATAGGAGGAACGCAAATTACAACTGTTTTGCAAATACTATCTTTTCCACAGCTAGTACTAACTTTTTGACATGCTATATAGGTTCCTGCAACAGCATAGGTATGTGATGGATTGGCACCGATGGCGGTTCCTCCGTCCCCGAATTTCCAGCTAACAGTATCTGTTGAACCAAAGGGCGATGAAAAATTTACCGTATTTTGGTTAATGGAAAAAGTAAAATTAGCAGATGGTGGAGTACAAGGAATAATATTCTGAGCATAAATTCTACTACCGGTTCCCCTGTCTTCTGTCCATACACAAACCCCTTGATTGAGGAATGACCCGGAGAAATCAACTCTTGATTTATAAGTGGATGCATAAGTGGCCATGTACAAACTTTGACTAGGCCATGCAAAATTTCCAGCGGAATCCAAATAGGTTACTTTTAGATTGATAGGTAAACCCCCGTTGTTAGTTCCTTCTGAATAAATAAAGAATGGTTTGTCGTTTAATAACAGCAATCTTCCTTTGTGGCTGTTATCGCTTGCACCTATAGCGAAAACCATTTTTGCATTGTTTGATAATAAACGGGTTCCTGTGGTTTTGTCAAATTTTTGTACATACTCACCCATGTTCGACTGTGAAGTAGGGGTATACTCACACATTGACCAAATAAATTGTGATCCGGCTTGATGTGCAGTTCTGGTAGCTCTCTCATAATAAGTTGACTGTGTCGAAAATCCAACCCCATTCATGCCCCATGGGACAATGCCTGATGGATTTATACGCTGTAAATAAGAAAAAAATGCTGAGCTTATTGCTGCTGAATAACCTATATACACCGTGTCCTGATCAGAAAAAACATCGTAACGCTTGTTATAATAAGTAGCACTTGTTGATATGGGAAGTAATGCTGGCCATAATGCTGTTCCGCTACTGTTGCTGTAACGTTGGGCAAACATAGTTGAATTTACAGAATACCCAACTCTGTCGTGGATTATCAATACAAAATCATTATTCGTCAATACAGCCAATTCGCCAATACTTGTCTTATGCCCTGTAACAGTAGGATAAACTGTTACAGGAGTGGTCCAGGCAGTTGTTCCGAGTGATGTAATTTTCTGAAAAACAGCTTCATTACCAGGCATCCAGGATACGATTGCCTCACCGTTATGCATAGGAAGTATTTTTACATCATAACCACTTCCAAGTAATAAACCTTGTGTTCCCCATAGTTGAAGTCCGGATGTTGAAATTTTATGTGCATAAACAGAATTCCCAGTACCCGAACCATTTAAACCAACGTAAAGGCAGCCGGTTTCGTCGGTTGTAATCGACCATGTATTTGTAGATGAACTCATGGGGACTGTATTGTTAACAACTATACCCTGTGCTCCCAACAAATTGATCCCATTATAACTGATCAGTTGTGCTCTCATTTCATAATAAACAGGAGCCGAAACTTCTTTCCAATAAACAACCCAGGTACTCCCATCACTAATTCCGATAGATTGACAATCTGATGTCTGATCAGAAGATACAAGGGTGTTGACATTTGTTAATGTAGTCCATTGTGCCTGAACCGTAACGGGAGCATGGATCAAAATTAAATTTGCGATAAGTAGTATAATAAATCTTTTCATAAAACCCTGTTTTAAATATGGTGAATATCAATTGTTATGATTAATCTGATGTAAGTATGCATTATTTAAAAAATAATAATCAAAATTACATCAATTAAAACTAATGAGTATGAAATTCTTGATTAATTATTTGAATTTTAATAAAAATAATTATCCTGAAAAAATTAATAGGGGGAAAGTATTCAATTAAATAGTTGAATAGCTGGAAAATGTAAAATGTTTTTCAATTTAGAGGATAACAGAAAAAGAATTTTCTATTCAAATAAATGGGTTTCTTAGTTTATCTATTATCCTCTGCATACCATTCTGCATAGGAATTTGAAGTTTCGTCCAGGCGAATACTAAATAAACTTACGTTGAGAGGAAGTTTGTTTTTAATTTTCTCGGCAAAATCTATCAATAGGTTTTCGCAACTGGGCTGATAAGCAGCCAGTATTAATTTCCCAGACAAGGATTTAATTTCATCTGAATGAACATCTTTTGATTTGTCATTTAATATCAATGCGTGATCAAAAGGCTTTACAATACTTTCATTTACTATTTGTTTCAATTCTCCAAAATCCATTACCATTCCATTTTTAGGAGAAGTGGCATCACAGATGGGTTCTCCGATAAGCGTTACAGCCATTTTATAAGAGTGGCCGTGGATATTTTTACAGGGACCATCATAACCCAATAGGGCATGGGCACTTTCGAATTTGAATTCTTTTGTAATTCTTATTTTTGACATTATCGGATAAACTTAACTACGGATTTGCAATTTTTCCCACTAAGGCTTACGAAATACATTCCACTTTCGAGTGAAGCAACATCAAGCTTTTGATGTGCAGTTACCTTTTTAATACTATAAATAATTTTCCCTCTAATATCTGTAATAGCAATATTTTCAGGAAGTATTAGTGTGTTAATGATATCAATATTTAATTCGTTTTTTACAGGATTGGGGTATATTAATACTTTGTTAGTTAAATCAATATAGTTGATGCCATTCCCCTGGTTGGAAATACTGATTACTTTCATGCCAATAATACCTGAACCATCATTAGCCGTTGCCACCACTGTATCGATACCGTCATTTACTGCTGTCAGTAAACCCCCTGTATTTATTGTAGCATTTGTATTTTTAACTGACCATGTAAAAGTGTTGTTGGTGGCATTGGCAGGTAAAACAGTCGCTGACATTTGTAAACTTCCACCAGATGATGATATGGATGTTGCACCTCCTTGTGCCTGAACTAAAATCGAACTAACCATAATATTTGTACCATTTCCCCAAACCGCAGTAACATATTCCGGATGGTCAATATAGGGATTTCTGTTGTTTTGAACTGCATAAACTGCATTGTTGCGGTTGATTTCTTTTTGGCTCACAGGATCGAGGCTGTTCCATTCAATCAACATGTTTCTGGCCCATACTGTAAAAGCAGGGTAGCTTGAGTTATCCAGCATGTCAGTTACCCATCCCGAAAGCAAATTTTCATAACAGGTAACCATATAAAAATAGTTTCTTGCAAAATCTCCTTTAAAACTATCTAAGGGTTCAAAAACGTTTCCTGTATAACCCGGATATACATTTGGGCCTACTTTGCTTCCATTTTGTGAAGTCCAGCTCGGTATATTCACTTTGCCAAAAGGATCATTTCCCCGCATTCCGTTTACTTTTCCATCAGTTGGTACTATGTGAAACAAATCGGTGTACATTGGAGTTGCATCATTAAACCAGCTTTTAGGAAATGAATGCTCACGGTTGTAACAATCACCTTCAGCACTATAGTTGCCACATTGATTTGTGAAAAAGGTAAATTCATATGGGGGGGTTCCTCCTGGAATATCAGAATACATGTCCCATACTTTGCCATTGGGTTTTATATCAGTAGTCTGGAAATCTGTCCATAAATTAGCATACGTTCTTTCATTATGGACTTTGATAATATTGAAAAGTGCAGTTTTCAATGGAGCACCGGTTAATCCAGCTGCACTATTGTAATAGCCGGTTGGAATCTGAGCGAAAGCAATATATTGAAAGACGAAAATGAAAACCAGGAAACTGAAAAATCTTTTTAACATAAGTGTAATTTATTTGAATTTTTTTTCATGAAAATGAGAAAATTATAACAATTTAAAATGATATATGTTTATAGTATTTTATTGTGTTCGAGTAATATTTTTATTCCCATTAGAATCAGCACCAAACCACCTATCAATTCTGCTGTGCGAGGCTTGATAAAACGATTCAATTTTCCCAGACAGATTCCACCATAGGAAAAGATAAATGTAATGATTCCTATGATTATAGATGCCTTTAATATTGATACTTCCAAAAATCCGAAACTAATACCTACAACAAAAGCATCAATAGTAGTGGCTAATGCAAGCATAACCAAAACATAATTTTTATTGATATTAAATTTTCGTTCTTCAGGCTTATTTTTTAAAGCTTCAACTATCATTTTTAATCCAATGATGAGGAGCAACGAAAAAGCAATCCAATGATCAACTTTTTCAGCCATATCCCTGAATGAGGTACCTAACAACCAACCTAAAACGGGCATTATTGCCTGAAACAATGCAAAAACCAGGGCGATTTTTAATCCTTTTTTATGAGTTATACATTGCAAGCTTCCACTGGTAAGCGAAACTGCGAAACTATCCATGGATAAACCGATTGCAATTAATAGTAATTCTAAAAAACTCAAGGTCAAAAATTTTGGGATGCAAAATTAATTAAATATAAGACGTAAAAGACTTTTATTTGTAAAATCTTGGGAATAGCTTGATTTGCTGATTTAAGAAGTAAATAATCTTTTCCTTTTCATTCATCGTTCATCATTTATTCAAATCAATGTTACAATCTTCTCTAACCAAAGTGCATCTACTTCATCGAAAGTATTGAGCTCTTTACTGTCGATATCCAACACTCCAATTATTTTTGAGGTATTGTCATGAAAAGGAATCACAATTTCAGATTTTGAACGGGAATCACAGGCAATATGTCCGGGGAATTTTTCAACATCTTCAACGATTATAGTTTGATTACTATTGATACTTGCCCAGCAAACACCAGTATTTTTTTTTAATTCCATACAAGCGATTGGTCCCTGATAGTTTCTTACGATTAGTTGATTGTTGCGAAGGCAATAAAAGCCGGTCCAGAAATACCCATCCATTTTATGATGGAGAAGAGCCACAATGCTGCACATCCGGGCTTCTGTATCTTCAGTTTTGAGCAATAATGGCTGTAATTGTTCGTAAATTCTCTGGTATTTTTTTGCTTTATCCATATGATTGTAAAAAAGACGATGTTGAATTGAATCAACATCGTCTTTATATATTTAGTTTATAAGTTTATTATATTTTTTTCAATTCAACAGTGAAATGTCGCATAATAGGTGCTTCATATACAATGTCATATCCTTTGGTAATTTCGTTGCGTCTGTCAAATACATTTTTCAATGCAACGGCAACTACATCCATGTGGTTATTTGTATAAACACGGCGAGGAATTGCTAACCTTAAGAATTCTAAGGCTGGATATCGGTTTTCGCGGGTAACAGGGTCTCTGTCAGCCAATATAGTACCTATCTCAACACCTCTGATACCAGCTTCAAGATAGAGTTCAACTCCTAATGTCTGAGCAATAAACTGTTCTTTAGGAAGATTAGGAAGTATTTTTTTTGCATCTACAAAAATAGCATGGCCTCCCACTGGTTTCTGGAAGGGAACACAAAACTCTTCTAACCTTCCTCCTAAATATTCTACTTGTTTGATACGGGTTTCAAGTGTTTCAAATTCTGTTCCTTCATCCAACCCCTGTGCAAGTGCATTCATATCACGTCCCGACATACCACCATAGGTAATATAACCCTCAAACATAATATTAAATACGCTTGCTTTATGGAACAATTCTTCATTGTGCATCGCAATAAAACCGCCCATATTGACAATCGCGTCTTTTTTGCTACTCATGGTCATGGCATCAGCATAGGAAAACATCTCCATTACAATTTCTTTAATGCTTTTGTTTTCGTATCCTTTTTCACGCATTTTGATGAAATATGCATTTTCGGCAAAGCGGGCAGAATCATAAATGACCATTTTCCCGTATTGGTCTGCCATTTTCCTGACGGCTCTCATGTTTTCCATCGAAACAGGCTGACCACCAGATGAATTGCAGGTAATGGTAATGATGATAAATGGAATTTTTTCTGAAGGAACTGATTTTAATACTTTTTCTAATTTTGCAAGGTCAATATTTCCTTTGTAAGGATGTAATATTTCAGTATCAAAAGCTTCATCAATGGTACAATCTACAGCTTTAGCCTTACGGAATTCAATATGACCTTTGGTTGTATCAAAATGGGAATTTCCAGGGACAACGTCTCCTTCTTTTACCAATACCGAAAATAATACATTTTCGGCAGCTCTGCCTTGATGGGTTGGTAAAAAATATTCATATCCAAAAATTTTCTGAATAGCGTTTTTCATTTTATAATAAGAAGAAGCACCTGCATAGCTTTCGTCTCCCAACATCATTTCACTCCATTGACGGTCGCTCATGGCACCGGTTCCTGAGTCGGTAAGAAGATCAATATAAACGTGCTCGCTTTTCAGGTTAAAAAGATTGTATTTGGCTTCTTTAATCCAGTGTTCTCTTTCGGCTCTCGTACTTCTTTTGATGGGTTCAACCATCTTTATTTTATAGGATTCTGCAAATGGTAAGTTCATTTTGTAAAGGTTTTAATTTTAAGATTAATTTGTAAAATAATAATGGGAGTGATTACAGAACAAAGCTATCCCTGTCCTTTACATTTAAGTGGAGGTATTCTTTAGCGTGGCCGAATAAATAATCGTAACACATATGCAATAGTTTATATTGACAA
This sequence comes from uncultured Bacteroides sp., assembly GCA_964496885.1. Classification (GTDB taxonomy): domain Bacteria; phylum Bacteroidota; class Bacteroidia; order Bacteroidales; family JACABE01; genus JACABE01. The sequence goes on from CAZCBG010000093.1 coordinate 10,601, forward strand.
AAATAAATAAAATTTGAATACAAAATACGTTCTTTGAAAAAAATCAACTATTTTCGCAGTAAATATCAGTTAATGTTAAGTTTATAATTTATTGATAAATGGCATAATTCTTTTAAAGAAAGAGGAATACTTTTATCATTTCGCTTTGTAATTTTAGGAAGAATCATAAAAACATAAAAAATGAAAAACATCTTATTTATTCTTTTAATATTGATTTCGTTACATGGATTTGCTCAATTTGACAAATATTTCGAAAATAAAAGCTTGAGAATTGATTATTTTCACTCGGGTAATTTTGAGCATGAGTATTACCGTGCTGATGAGTTCATTGAAAAAAATATTTGGGCAGGGTCAAAAATAAATCTGATTGACACTTTCGATTATGGAAAATTCAGACTTATGGTGTATGATACAGTTTCCGGCAAGCTGATTTATTCGAGAACTTATTCCAGTCTTTTTGCTGAATGGCGAACAACTTCTGAGGGAAAAGGAAGTTGTGGCAATTTTTCGGAAACCATGCTAATTCCTTTTCCAAAAAAAGTAATTCGTTTGGTTTATCAAAGCCGCGATTCATTGAATAAATGGCAAAATATCGAAACTGAGTATTTTAATCCTAAAAAAGATTTTGTTTTGAAACCCAAGAAGAATGCAAATAAAATAATTCCATTGCATTATTCGGGAGATGTTGCCCAAAAACTAGATATCGTCATTATTGCTGATGGCTATGCCAAAAAAGACAGTAAGAAGATGGAAGAAGATTTTGAAAAGTTTAAAAATGCCATCCTCAGCTACCAGCCTTTTGATAAAAACAGCGACAAAATTAATATCTGGGGCCTAGCCACCCTATCAACTGAATCGGGTATATGCAATCCTGTTGATAGTTTTAAGGTAAAAACAGCAATAGGTTCAAGTTTTAATTCAATTAATTCCGATCGTTATTTGATGACACTAGAGAATAAAACACTGCACGATCAATTATCAAATGTAGCTTACGACCAAATTATCATCATGTGTAATACCGAAAAGTATGGGGGTGGAGGGATCTATAATTTTTATTGTACTGCAGCCGCTGGTAATTCCAGGGCTGTTTATTTAGTTCAACATGAGTTTGGTCATGCTTTTGCAGGATTGGCCGATGAGTATTATACTTCTCAAGTTAGTGTGGAAGATTTTTATCCATTAAATATTGAACCATGGGAACCAAATATTACTACACTTGTTAATTTTGATGCTAAATGGAAAAAT
>CAZCBG010000094.1:0-11835 GCA_964496885.1 uncultured Bacteroides sp.
AAAGACGAGATAGCTTTGGAACAATATTTGAGAGAGAACAGGTAAAAAAGTACTTAGAGTGCCTTGAGTACTTGGAGTACATAGAATGCCTTGAGTATTTAAAGTTAAAAAAGTTTATAAATTACTTACTGTTTTAGTGGCAGAATATTAATATAAGAAAGAAATGAAGAAATTGAATTTTATAGGTTTGATGATGATGGTAGTATTGATGAACTACTCTTTTGCACAAGTTGTGGATGAAAAAGCAAATGCTGCACTGGACAAGGTTTCTGCAAAAATGAAAACCTATACAGCTATGAAAATTGAGTTTACCTATACGCTCGACAACAAGGCCGAAAAAATACATCAAAGCAAAACTGGTGTTGTTACTATTAAAGGTGATAAATACTCGCTTGTGATACAAAAACAAAAGATTATATCGGATGGGAAAACGGTTTGGACCTATATTCCAGATGCAGAAGAAGTCCAAATCAACAATGTGAATACCAAAGATGATGAAGCACTGAATCCTTCCAAATTACTGGCTACTTACAACAAGAACTACCGAGCAAAGATGATCAAAGAAGTCAATCAGGCGGGTGTGATGACACAAATAGTAGATTTAATTCCTATTAAAGGGAAGACCTTTTTCAAAGTAAGACTCAATATCGACAAGACAAAACAACAGGTTATCAGCACCGAAATTTTCAACAAAAATGGCAGCACCTATGCTTACCAGGTTAATAAATTTACACCCAATGTTAAAGCAGCTGACAGTGATTTTACATTTAAAGCCAGTGATTTCCCGGGTGTGGAAATCAATGATATGAGGTAATATTGGATTTCTATTGTTTATTCTTATCCATAAAATGATAATTTTCCATTTTATAGATATTTACAAAGGTATTTTCAAAACCGTTGTTTTCTCCGGCACGTTTAAAAATATAACGGGTTTGTAAGGTATGAACGTTTATATTGGAAAGATGGTCGGGAAAGTCTTCACCAAAGTTCATCAAGGCAGTCAAAAAGTAAAGTGCTACATCGTGACCGGCAAAAGCCATTTCATTGGGTTCTGTTTTGTATTTCTCACGGAATTTGAGTATAAATGACTTGGTAGCTATTTCTTCATAATCTACAAAATTGGGTTCAAAGAAATGGGTGTTAAGTTTTAAGAAATATTCTGTTTCAATTTTGTCGAAATTTTTCCATTGCAAGGGAGCAATTAGGCAAATCTTTTGATCTTTTATGCTATTGAGTTTGCTTATATAGCCTGTAACAAAGAGTTCACTTTCGATTAAGGTAATCAATATATTTTCTCTGTTGAGTGATAGTTTGCTCTGCAAACCAACAAATCCAACCTGACTATAAATAATTTCTTTTAAAGAGCCTTCATTGCTCACATTCATTTTATAAACTTCATTAATGGCTAGTTTAAATACATCTGCCCGTTTTTTTTCGGTATCTTTATTGTTGTGAATCAATAAAATATTGGCATTGGGAAAACTATCCACCAGATATCTTGCAAGATTCTCAACCTGGCTTTGATAGGCAGGTATTAATTTAAAAGCATATGAGTTGTTTTCTAAGATATTCCTTCGTTCGGAGAACGGATTAACGATAGGTATTTTTTGTGATTTTGCATAATCAGCAACTACTTTAAATGTTTTATAGAAGAAAGGCCCGATGATGATATCCATTTTGGATAAATCGTTCTTCTTTAAAAATGCAAGTGCCAATATTGTATCATCCGGAATATCGTAAGTATATAGCTTAAGATTCATTCCCTGTTGAACCAAGGTATCAATTTGCTGCAAAAATCCTTCGTAAAACTGAAGAAAAGTAAATGATTTAAAGTCAGCAGTCGTCTGATTATTTGCCAATACATTTTCAGGAATAATCTCTTCCATGTTTTTCAGATACAAAGGAATAAGCAAGGCAACATTATAAGTTCTTTTTTTGTTGGGTTTTACAAGTTTAATTTCCTCCGTTTTGGATTTTGTTTCTATTGCTTTTTCAACTGGTTTTATTTCTATAGCCTTTTCATTTGGTTTGATTTCCAATGGCTTAGCTTTTGGTAATTCAGCTTTTGCATTTATAATATTTTTTACAGGAATTCTAATGATTTGTCCTTCTTTTAATCCCTCTTTGAGTTCAGGATTGGCAGCTAGAAGGTCTTCTTCATCTACATTGTGTTTGCGAGATATGCCATACAAGGTTTCTTTACTCAAAACCGTATAGTTTGTATAAATGGTATCGGTCTTAGCAGGGGTTTTAATAATTGTTTCTTTTGCTTCAGATTTGAAAGGAATCTGAATGATCTGTCCGATTTTCAAATGCAAATTCATGGTATCTGCTTCCAAAATCTTGATATCCACTTGATAAAGCTTGGCAATGGAATACAAGGTATGGCCTTTTTCTATGGTATGCAAATAGAACTTTTTCCCATTGATTATTTCAGTTTTATCTGATTTAACAATGGTTTTCTCTTCCTGAGCAAAACTAGCTCCAAAGAAGAAAAGTAAAACCAATAAACTTAAAAATTGCTTTTTCATAATTGTAAGTTTTTTGCAACTAAGACATTTTAAAGTACTTTACACACTTTCTTTTACTCCCATTCGATGGTTGCCGGTGGCTTTGAACTGATATCGTAAACTACACGGTTCACTCCTTTCACACGGTTGATGATTTCGTTTGACACTTTAGCCAGAAACTCATAAGGCAAATGCGACCAATCAGCAGTCATACCATCTGTTGAACTTACTGCACGCAAGGCAACAACGCTTTCATAAGTTCTTTCGTCACCCATCACACCTACCGATTGAACGGGTAAGAGCATGGCTCCTGCTTGCCAGACTTTGGTATATAAATCATGATTTTTCAATTCTTCTATAAAAATATAGTCAACTTCCTGTAAAATTCTTACTTTCTCTGGGCTGATATCGCCCAATATCCTGATGCCTAATCCGGGACCAGGAAAAGGATGACGATTGAGCAATTCATCTTTCAGCCCCAACGAACGTCCCACTCTTCTGACTTCGTCTTTGAACAGGGTATTTAACGGTTCTACTATTTTGAGTTTCATATAATCGGGTAACCCACCCACATTGTGATGCGATTTGATGGTAGCAGAAGGGCCACCATTTACCGATACTGATTCAATGACATCCGGATAAATGGTGCCTTGGGCCAACCATTTTACATCTTCAATCTTATGCGCTTCTGCATCAAAAACTTCGATAAAGGTTTTGCCGATGGCTTTGCGTTTGGCTTCAGGTTCGCTCAAACCTTGTAAGGCATCGTAAAACAATTGTTTGGCATCAACACCTTTCACATTTAAACCCATGTCGTGGTAGGAGTGGATGACCGTTTCAAATTCGTTTTTACGTAATAAGCCATTGTCAACAAATATGCAATGCAAGTTCTTGCCAATAGCTTTGTGAAGCAGAATAGCAGCTACTGATGAATCTACACCCCCAGATAATCCGAGCACCACTTTGTCATTACCCAGTTTTTCTTGTAAATCGCTGATGGTGGCATCTACAAAAGAGTCGGGTGTCCAGGATTGCTCACACTTACATATATCCACTACAAAATTTTTCAGCAATACCATGCCTTCTGTTGAATGGTAAACTTCTGGATGAAACTGTATTCCATAAGTAGCTTCATTCTGAATTTTAAATCCACCATATTTGACATTGGAAGTGCTGGCAATGGTTTCGAAATTTCCGGGGACGCTTAAAATGGTATCGCCATGCGACATCCATACCTGTGAACCATCACTCATACCTTTCATCAGTTCATCTTCATGTTTGATATACGAAAGATTGGCCCTGCCATATTCGCGAATGGTAGACGGTGAAACTTCACCTCCGTTAGTCTGCGACAATAACTGAGCACCATAACAAACTGCAAGTAAAGGTAATTTACCTTTGATGGCCGACAAATCCGGATATGGTGCATTTTTATCCCGAACCGAAAAAGGACTGCCCGAAAGAATTACACCTTTGATATCAACAGTGATTTCAGGAATATGGTTAAATGGATGTATTTCGCAATACACATTTAATTCCCTTACCCTGCGAGCTATCAATTGTGTGTATTGTGAACCGAAATCAAGGATAAGAATGGTTTGATGCATGGTTTAATTGTTTTGAATAATTATTGTTTTGATGAAACGCTCTTTTGTCATGCTGACGAAGGAAGCATCTCTTAAATATTTATGTATTTTTGAGATTCCTCGCTTTTGCTCGGAATGACAAAATCAACTTAGTCTAAAAAATCTCCAGTTTAAACATTAATCAAACTTTCTTTTTCAACTTTAAGTATTCCATGTACTTAAGGCACTCAAGGCACTTTAAGTACTCCAAGTACTTATTTCTCCAACTCCACATTCAACTCACTTATGTTCTGCCGGCTATCTTCTGCCACTATTTTCAACTGATTGCTTCCTGGCTGCATTCTTTCGTCAATAGTGTATGTTAATATGCTGCTTTTGCCGTCAAATTCCATCAAAATCCATTTTCCGTTGAGGAATGCCTTGTATTTAGCAATTCCAGACAAATTATCTGTAATTTTAATTTCCAGTGTTTTTAACTTTCCAACATTCTTTTTATCTTTGAAATTCAATGGTTTAATAAGTGGTGGCACAGTATCCATTAAAACAGCAAATTTACCAAAATTATTGATATTTGTTTTAATAAAACCATTTTCATATCTCCCTCCTTCAGCCACTATGCTGTTGTCTTCTTTCATGCGAACAATGAGAAGTTTTGGTTGCAAACTATCAGCAACTGTATCTGCCTTAATGGAAAGAGTGATATATCTATGCAGAGGAGTGTAAATATCATTTATTTCGTGGAATTTAGAATAATACTTGGCAGGAGCTTCAGAAACTTTGTATTTCATCACAAGATCTTCATATAAAGCATCTGCTGGAAAATAAACCCTGACCTCATCGGTTGAAAATGAATCCACTTTGTTACAGGAAATGTGCAGATTGCTGTCAGCCAATGGTAAGGGAGGAGTTTGTATTTTAGTCAAAGCACTGTCTATTCTTACATAAAAAGCCAGTATGCTGCAATTGCCATTTACATCCAGGACATTGTATGTAATTTTGTGAACAACTTGGTCCTTTAGTTCTATCCATCCATTATTGATATGCTTATTGTAAATGCTTAATTTATTGCCAGGTAAAATCTTTGTCTGTTGATATTTTACCCCTGTTTTAATATAGTCGCGGTAATTGACGAGACAGTTAATGAAACGGCTTTCAGTGAAAGAAAAGCTTTCCAGACTATGTTTATAGTACAAAAGACTATCTAAATATAATTCGAGTTGGTAAATTCCTTTTTTAGATGTAGAATTGCTAATTACATCATAGGTTGCAATTCCTACTGAAAATCTATTAGTTACGCTGATGGTATCTTTTGATTTTAAAGAATAGGTATTATCTTTTTTCTTTACTTCAAATACGTTGTCATGCAAACTGTTTTCTGTATAGAATTTTATGGATTGAATCACCGGTAGCAAAGTATCTTCCACTTTAAGTCCGAAGAGCAATGGATTGATAGGTTTCTCTGTTTTTTCGTCTCGTATTTCGTAGTGCAGATGAGGTCCTTCAGAACCACCTGTATTTCCTGTTATGGCAATTGTATCGCCTTTTTTGATTTTAATTTTATATTTTGGAACCGCTAAATCCTGTTCAAAACTTTCTTTTTCGTATTGTACTTTCCTTAAATAAGCTGTGATGATAGGGTTATAAGCTTTAAGGTGACCATAAACTGTAACATATCCATTGGGATGGGTAATATAGAGTGCATTGCCAAAGCCCCAGGCCGAAACTTTGATGCGTGAAACATAGCCATTGGCAGGTGCATATACCACAAAACCTTCTTTTTCCTGGGTACGGATGTCGACACCCGAATGAAAATGATTGTTCCTCAGTTCACCGAAAGTACCAGCCAGGTAAAGCGGAATATGTAAGGGTGAACTAAAAAAATTTAGGGGGTATTGCTTTTGGGCCATTGTGCTTAAGCCCAGGAGTAGGAGTAATAAGAAACTATATATTATTTTTTTTATCATTCTTATTCAATTAGGCTTTAGGCTAAAGGTATTTAAGTTGTTGACGGTGGTTCTGTTTATTAATATTTTAGATAATTAAACATAATATGAAATTCTCAGCTTTTTTTTAAAAAATTGACACAGTGATCATTGAGATGCATTGAGAAAATTTGACTCTATCTATGTGTTCTGAGTGTCTCTTTGGTTTTGTATTTTCAACATTATTTTAAAACATAAGTTTGAATTTAGGTTAAATAAATTACAATCCATTCTTCCTAAACTCCTAAACTCCCACAGCCTAAACTCCTACAGCCTAAATACCTATTAACCATTAACCAATTAACTAATTCTTCCTGAATTTAAGCAAAGTAAAATATATCACTACCAAAACTACCCCACTACCCGAAAAGACAAACATCAGCCTTGGGCTGTAAAAAAACAACAAGCCACCAATACTGCTCGACAGCAGTGCAAATATACTGCAAAAACTTGTATAAAAGCCAATGGCAGTAGCTGTTTCTTCTTTATCAGCGATATTACTTATCAAAGCTTTTGAAACACCTTCAGTAGCGGCAGCATACAATCCATACAGAAAGAAAAGGACAGCATACTGCCACCATGCAATTACAAATCCCATACCAAGGTATACAACCGCAAATATAGATAAGCCAATTATCAACGTCCGGCGTAAACCGATTTTATCGGCCAATATACCTATGGGCAATGCAGATAAGGCAAATATTAAGTTGTAGAAGATATAAACGCTTATCATCTGTATATCGCTCATTCCTTTGGCTTTGAGGGCCAACAGCAAAAAAGCATCGGAGCTGTTGAAAAAAGTAAAGGCCAGTAGTCCAATTACCAATAACTTATAAGGTTTGCCTGATATTTTCCAGTAGTTTAAATAATTAAAAAAGCTAAGTTTATTATAAGTAAGTGCTTTCTTTTCCTTTTTTTTCTCTTTGATAAAAAAACTAAGAATGATAGAACAGAGGCCGGGTGCAAAGGCAATAACAAAAAGCAATTTATATTGCTGAGGATAGAAATACAGAAAAATCAAAGCCAGAAAAGGCCCAATGGAAGCACCTAACGTATCGAAAGCTCTGTGAAATCCGAATACTTTACCTTTGTGTTCAGCTGTAGTTTCATCACTCAACATCGCATCCCTGGCACTTGTTCGTATGCCTTTCCCCAGCCTGTCAGTGGTGCGTGCCGTAAATATCCAGAGTGGATAGCTGAAAACTACCATCATAGGTTTAGCGATGGCACTGAGCATATAACCGAATTGTACAAATGGTAACCGTTTACCTGTCTTGTCGGATAAATTGCCAAAGTAACCCTTACTTAATCCGGCAGTAGCTTCTGCTAAACCTTCCAATATGCCTATCAGTAATATGGAAAATCCAATTGAACGTAGATAAACCGGCATAATAGGATAAAGCATTTCGCTGGCAATATCGTTGAAAAAACTTATGAACGAAACCAGCAATATAGTGCGGGTTATTATTTTTTGTTTACTCATATTCTGTTCGTTAACGAAGAATTCAGAAGACTGATAATTGCTTGCAGCTCACTGATAAGCCATTTATATAAGAGGTGTTTTGAAATAGCTTTAATCAGTATTTATATTTAATTTTTTAATATCAAAAAATAAAGTAATAAGGTTTAATTTGCCATTTTAGCATTTTCAACTAAGGTTTTTAATATGTATATATCAAAATGCTAATTAATTACACTTGTATTTAAACCAATTTATTTTTTCAAACTTAGTAGAAATACCCCACACAAAAGCAAACCTTATTAATTTATACTTTTATGGTAAAGAATTTTAAAACATATCCAATTATGCTTATTTTTTTTGCTCCATATACAAATCGAGCAAACGGGCTACATATTTTCCAAATACATCAAATTCAACATTGATGACGGTTCCTTCTTTGAAATTATGGAAGTTGGTTACCAAATGCGTAAACGGGATGATGGCTACCGAAAACATACCCGGCTTAGAGTCAACTACCGTTAAACTCACTCCATTCACAGAAATTGAACCTTTTTCAACGGTAATATTCGTTTTGGAAGCATCATAGGCAAAAGTATATTTCCAGCTTCCGTCAGTTTCTTCGACTTTTATGCAGGTGGCAGTCTGGTCAACATGACCCTGTACTATATGCCCATCAAACCTTCCATCCATGCGCATCGAACGTTCTAAATTTACTTCATAACCAAGGTACCAGGTACCCAGATTGGTTTTGTCCAAGGTTTCCTGTATAGCCGTTACTATATATTGTTTTTTAGCATGGTCTACTTTTACGATGGTTAAACAAACTCCATCATGGCTCATGCTCTGGTCAACTTTTAACTCATCGGCAATTTCAGTTTCTATGCAAATGTTAAAATTACTTTTGTCTTTTTCAATACTTACTACTTTTCCGGTTTTTTCTACGATTCCTGTAAACATATAAAATTGTTATTTAATTATTTATCTTAATATAGTTATACTTCCATGCAATTGTCGGACGTTGATTCCTTTAAGGCGAAGTTCGTATACATCGCAAACATAAAAGTATACTCCTTCCGAACAATCATTGTTGGTGTTTTGTTCTTTGCCATTCCAGTTGATGTCGGGATTGGAAGTTTCAAATACCATGCTTCCCCAACGATTGAATATCGTTAGACCTATTTTTTCTACTCCCTGGTAAGGTAAGTAAGGCCTGAACACATCATTGATTCCATCGCCATTGGGCGTAAATACATTGGGTAAATGGTAAATGGCACAACTGTCGATATCTATACACACCAGATGGCTCAATATCCCAATATTGTTGTTTGAATCAACAGCATTGATAGCATAACAACCAGCTACAGATACAATATTTGTATGAATATATTGCTTGATAGCAGGATTGTTAATGGTTTGCAGTTTATTTAGACTTCCATTGAGAGTAGGTGAATACCAGATATAATATTTTTGTATGTCGTAAGCACATGAATCGAAGGTAATCCAATCTAAGGTATTGGCTGGAATTCTGCAATCGGGCGTTACTGATAATTGTGGGGGACAAGGTGGTTCCAGGTCAATAGGGATGTCACAAGCCTCCTGCGAAAGATTAATGATAGGGCTGATAATACTGCTGATGCTATAATTGCCAACTGATTTTACATAATAGCAATAGCTTGTACCATTGATAAGGTTTTTATCGGTGTATTGCGTTGAATAAGCAATTCCTATTGAATCAAATGTAGCAGTTAATAAATTCTTTTTGTAAATGATGTAATATGTATTCACCCATGGAACGTTGAAATTCCAGCTGAGTTTCATTTTGCGGTCGGCTGGCGTAAGGCTAAGAAATACCGATGATGCAACATGCGTTGAGCCAATTTTAATTCGATTTCCAATTTGATCGTTATAAAAATCAATACGGTAGCTGTATGGAAATCCAAGGGTATTTATTCCGGTATTGGCATAAATGGTATCGTTAATGCCAGCCAAAGAATCTATCAAAGTGAAATTGTTCCCGTTGAAATCTGCAGATCGATAAATAAGGTATTTATAAGGACCTGGCAGCTGTATGGTATCCAGTTCTGTTGGTTTCGACCATGCTACTGTATCAGCACCATTCACAGCATGGGTTTGGGTAATTGTAATATTGGTAATAATTGGCACATCCCGTTTAAGCGCAGCACAAGCTTCCAGGCTCGCATAACTTTCTGCACCATCCGGATAATAAGCGATGACGATATAGCAATAATCAATACCATGCAATAAGCCACTTCCATTGTTATTATCCAGATAAGAAGTATCGTTGATATTAGTTTTGACGGCCAAGAGGGTATAGCTTGTATAAGCAGGAACACCTGTTACGCAATAGTCGTGTATGTATCCATAGTATCCGTTACGGTGGTAAATTTTATAGCCCACGGCATTGGTACAAAAGCTTTTATTCCAGATTAGCTTTATAGCATTTCCTGTAGCAACAGCCGTAAGATTTTTGGGAGCCGGACCTACAACCTTAATAAACCTGTTTCTGTAAGCAGAAAGCATTACAGGGCTCCCATCATCCACTGCTTTAAAACTTACCTGATAAGCTTGTTTGCGAACATGCTCACATTTGGTTTCCCAATAAAACAGGCTGTTAACCACAGAGGCACCAGCTGTTGTTGTAAAAATTGCAGGACTATAAATTAAAATCAAAGGACTTCCAACTGCTGATAAGGTAATTATATTGCCATCAGGATCAGTAGCATGGACATTAAAAACCAGGGTATCTCCCGCTTCGACGCAAGTATCGGGTAGGGGATCGATGACAGGAGGATGATTGCTGCAAGCTGCAATGATTATCTGCATATCTCGTGTGATGTAGCCGATTCTGACCCCATTCCGCCATTCTTCTATTAAAATGGCCACGTTAAATTCGCCCTGCATTGTCGGGTTCTGCCAAGTTAAGTCACCTGTAACCGGATTGATAGAAAAGGATGTACTTGCCTGCGGAAAACTGTATCCTGGTATTTCGAGTCCCTGTGCACCGCGACATTTCACTAATTTATAGGAAAGACTGTCGCCATCTGGGTCATAAGCTCCCGGGTTATGTACAAACAAATAACCCACGCAACCCATATCCAGAGGAGGATTGAGTAATTGAGGTGAATTATTTTTGGGGTTGATAAACGGGCTTATAACGAGCATGGTTTCTACAAAAATAGGAACATTCACCGAATTGGGAATATTGATCACCCCATTGTTTCTATTGGGATCTTCCATGCTGATTTTATAAGTGCCATCACCAGGATAGGTGTGGGTTGTTACGTATTCATTTCTGGTAATATTTCCTGGCAAATAAGCTTTTAAAGTTCGTTGAACCTGATCAGAACTGCCATCACCCCAGAGTATTTCCAGTTGAGGACGGTCGGCAGGGCTGGGTGTAAAGGTATATGTAACTAATTTTATTTCGTATTGCAGCGAAGAGTTGGAGATACGTCGATAGGTAATTTCGGCAGCCCGCTCGTGTGTTGCGAAAGCTGACAGGATGAAGGAAAATAAAAGTACAAAAACCAAATATATATTTTTCACTTTTACGAAATTTGTATCTATATAACAAAGCGATTACAAAATTATTATTAATTGCTCAATTTTGTTGTTTTTTTTATTAAATAAACACAAATTCCTGTCTTATTGACCGATTCAATGAATTTGAATAGGGTTAAAGCCCATTCTATGAATATAATTGAATAGCCCCAGGCTTAAGGCTGGAACTATTGAATATAAATTATTGATGGACTTTAGTCCAATATATGAAACGGTGAAAAATGATTTATTTAGTATCGACTGAATTTAAATTGCTCGCAATAGGTGGCTGTTTTTTTTAGATTGTTCAACAACTTGTTTACGTCAAATAATATTGTTTCCCGGTCTTTTTTTCCCATAAAGCCATTCATTCGTCTCAAAGCTTATAACTTTCTTTTCCTATAATTGATAAAGAAGGGGTATATAATCATTTTAATGACCAATGTAAGGGGTTGGCGTAATTCTCATCCTCCCCCTACGGAAAAACTTAAGCCGAAAGACTTGGCAGAACATTTATCCTGAGCGAAATTGGATGGATTATAGCATGTGATATTTTCTTTATGAAGTAATTACTGTTTTAACTCATCAATATTCTGCCTGTTTTCAATGCTTAATGGCAATGAAAAGTAAATTGTAGTCCCAATTCCTTCTTTACTCTCAACCCAAATTTCCCCATTGTTTATAGGGGTCTTCTATAATTTAATTCTTTGTTATTCAATTAAATAAGTGTATAT
>CAZCBG010000095.1:0-11400 GCA_964496885.1 uncultured Bacteroides sp.
CTGACTTTGATTTACTGAACAATCCACAACGATTCATTGAGGAAGGCAAAGAGGGTACAATACTGGAACACATGTATGCCGTGGTAAATTACGCAAAAAGCAACCTTGGAATTCATGGACTTCCTGTTTTTGGTAGAGGCGACTGGAACGATACCCTTGATTATATTGGTGGAGAAGAAGGTGGCGAAAGTGTTTGGGGAGCTATGTTTTATGTAGCTATGCTGAACCTTTTTATTGAACTGTTGGATTACTTAGGTAAAGAAAAAACCGAAGTTTTATTGGTTCGCAATCAACTTATCACTGCTGTAGACAAAAATTGTTGGGATGGGGAATGGTACCTCCGAGCTTTTGGTGGTAAAGGCCGCAAAGTTGGTTCCAAAGAAAATAAATATGGTAAAATATTTTTGAATACCCAGATATGGCCTGTATTAGCAGGTTTTCCTAATCAAGAGCGCAATCTAACAGCCATGAACAGTGTTAAAACCTATCTGGATTCTCCCGAAGGACCTAAAAAATGTTCACCGGCATGGAAAGAGATTGACCCCAATATTGGCCTGGTTACCCGTTGTGTATGGGGAAAGAAAGAAAACGGAGCGGTTTTCTGTCATCCAACTTCCTGGGTCATTCAGGCTGAATGCGTGCTGGGAAGAAGCAATCAGGCTTTTGGCTATTTTAAGAAAATGCTACCCAACCGAATCGACAGCGATATATTTGTTGCTGAACCTTACGTTTTTTCTCAATACATTACCAGCAACGAACATTCACAGCCAGGAAGAGCAAGCCATTCGTGGCAGACAGGTTCTGCTGCCTGGATGTATCGTGTAAGTTATGATTATATTTTAGGATTACGTCCGACGTATGATGGACTTCTTATTGATCCTGCCATTCCAACCCATTGGGATGGTTTTAAAGCTAAAAGAATGTATAGGGGATGCCTTTATACGATAGAAGTAATCAATCCAAATCATGTTGAAAAAGGAGTGAAAGAAGTTTTTGTTAATGGAGTAAAAATTAACGGAAATATACTTACTGTTTCAGAGCAAAAAGAATGTGAGGTAAAAGTTATAATGGGTTAATCTCAAAACTATACAGGTTTTAAAACCCTGTATAGTTTAAAACAAGAAAAATATACAACAATGAAAAGACATCCTATAAGTCCAATATTAACAAGAGCAGACATCCCTGATATTTATCCTCAGTTGGTGGATGCTACATCGGTATTCAATCCCGGAGCCATCAAATTTGAAGACAAATATTTACTGATGCTCAGGGTGCAAAGCCGTTCCCGCGAAACATTCATGGTAATGGCCGAAAGCGAAAATGGTATCGACTTTAAAGTAGAAAACAAAATTGTTGACTTTAAAGGAATAGAAAAAGTCAAAGAAAAGATATACCATATCTACGATGCCAGAATTTCTAAAATTGAAGGTGTTTACTACATCATGTTTGCCATGGACATGGATGGTGGTTGCCAGTTGGGTCTTGGCAAAACACTGGATTTCAAAAGCTTTGAATTCATGGGTTTAACTTCAAATGAAGACATCCGGAATGGTGTTCTATTTCCTGAAAAAGTAAATGGCAATTACCTCAGGATGGACCGACCTAACAGATCACGACACGATAATGGCACCACTTCAGGAAGCACCATCTGGCTATCAAAATCAAAGGATTTGTTGAACTGGGAACCATTGGCTCCATTAATAGATGGACGTTTTCATTACTGGGACGAATTTATTGGCTCCGGACCACCTCCTGTTAAAACCCGCAAAGGCTGGCTACATATTTACCATGGAGTAGCAGGGCATTTCGGTAGTTCAAATATTTACCAGGCCGGAGTAATGTTGTTAGACCTTGATGATCCTTCTAAAGTTATTTCAAGAAGTTGGTGCAATATTTTAGAACCCCGTGAGCTTTACGAACTAACAGGCCAGGTTCCCAATGTTGTTTTCCCCAGTGGAATGATAGTGATGGAATATGACAAAGAAGGCTATGCTTTACCCGAAAGTGAAGTTTATGTATATTACGGAGCAGCAGATACTTCGGTGGGTCTTGCTGTTACGACAATAAATGAACTTTTAGAGTATACAAAGCAATAATAGGAATTTAGGCTGTAGGAAAATAGACCTATTGTATATTTATCTTTTAGAAAAAACAAAAGCCTAAACTAGTAATTACTTATAGTCTAAAAGTCTAAACACCTAAAGTCTAAAAAAATACAAACATCAAACACAAAAACTATGAATCTTTCAATAGCAGACTGGGCCATTGTACTCACATTACTGGCCATGATGGTCGGAATGGTTTTATTTAGCAAAAAACTGGTAAGAAGTGTTTCCGACTTCCTGGCAACAGGACGAACCGGAGGCAGGTATATAATTTCCATGTTTCAGGGAACTGCGGCCTTGGGTGCAATTACGGTAGTAGGGGCCATGGAACAGAACTATAATGCAGGATTCAATTCACGTTGGTGGGAAATGCCTACAGCCGTTATTCTTGTTACCATGAGCGTTACAGGTTGGGTGATCTATCGTTTCAGGCAAACAAAAGCTTTAACGATGGCTCAGTTTTTTGAAATCAGATACAGTCGAACTTTCAGAATATTTGCAGGTTTTCTCGCATTTTTATCTGGTGTCTTTAATATGGTAATCTTCCCTTCTGTCAGTTCTCGATTCTTTATCTATTTCTGCGGGATACCCGAAATTGGACATATCGGTTCTTTTTCTATCACATTTATTTTAGTTACGGCTGTCATGGTATTGATCCCTCTTTACTTTATTTTTACTGGTGGTCACATTGCAGTCATGTTTACCGACTTTATACAAGGTGTATTTGTAAATATTGTATTCGTTATCATCGTCATCCTTTTGCTTATCAAGGTTGACTGGGCTCATATCACCACTGCCATTTCCGGTGCCGAAGCTGGCAAATCGCTAATTAATCCTTTTGATGCCAGCAAAGTGCAGGACTTTAACCCCTGGTTTTTCTTTATAGGGATGTTTGGATTGATTTATACCAAAATGTCATGGCAAGGCAATTCATCCTTTAATATAGCAGCTAAAAGTGCACACGAAGCCAGAATGGCAGATGTTTTAAGCAATTGGCGGCTCGTACCGCAATGGGGTTTGTTTCTGGTTTTTGTTCCCATCGTTGCCTATACTTTGTTTCACCACGTTGATTATAAAAGTGTAGCCGATTCTATCAATGCTACGCTGGCCAATGCTGGTAATACTGCAGAGCAAAGTCAATTAAGGGTACCCATGGCTTTAAATTATCTTTTACCAGTTGGGTTGAAGGGCGCTTTCGTTGCCATTATGCTTGCTGCTGCTATCACTTGTCATAATACCTATATGCATTCCTGGGGCAGTATTTTTATACAGGATTGTATCATGCCATTGCGTAAAAAAGCTTTCGAGCCTAAAGAACATTTGAAATACCTAAAGCTATCCATATTGGGTGTTGGAATTACGATTTTTGTACTGAGTATTATTTTCCAGCCTAAAGATCTTGTATTTCTATTCCTTAATATTTCAGGCGCTATTTTTGTAGGCGGTTCAGGAGCAGTTATCATTGGAGGTTTGTACTGGAAAAGAGGCACAACCGCTGCTGCATGGGCTGCTATGATTACAGGTGCTTTGACAGCATCCCTCAATATTCTTTTAAACAAAGTGATCCCTAACTTCCCGATTAATGGACAATGGGGTTGGTTCCTGGCAATGGTAGCTGCAACCATTGTTTATATTGTCGTTTCCTTGCTTACCAAAAGACCCACTATCATTCTTGACCAGATGTTGCACAGAGGCGAATATGCCGAAAAAACTGAGACCAAACCTGAAAATGACCAACCGCTAAAAGGATGGAAAGTATTGGGAACCACCAAAGAATTTACCAAAGGCGATAAAATTATCTATATTGTTACCATGGGATGGACCTTCGTTTGGGTATTGGTATTTGTGATAGGAACTATTTATAATTTCTTTGTTCAGAAAATTACCAATACCGAATGGATGGATTTCTGGAAAATATATACTTATATTTTTCTTACAGCATCCATCATTGTAACCATATGGTTTACCATCGGAGGCATTAAAAACTTAAAGGAAATGATTTCAGCTTTGCGACACAATATCCGCGATCACAGCGATTCGGGTTTTGTGGAGAAAAAAGAGAAAAAAGACTAACACTATTATTTTTAGCTAAATCAATTTATAAAACATAAAATTATGAAATTCAAAAACTTATATATATTATCAGTTATGACAATTGTCCTCATTTCCTGTAATCAGAAAAAAGAAAATACCAGCAAAGATGAGCCTTTAAAAGCTGACCTCAAAGCATTGCTAACAGTGCCCAGACATTATGTTTGTTACCATACCGATGAAGCTTTGGTAATAGATGGCAACCTGGATAAAAAAGCCTGGCAAAAAGCAGAATGGACGGATGTATTCCAGGACATCGAAGGGGATAGCAAGCCAAAACCCGCTCAGGACACCAAGGTTAAAATGCTGTGGGATGATACCTATTTGTATATTGCAGCTCAAATAGATGAAGAACATATTTGGGCTTATCTCGAAAATCATGATGATATTGTATTCAGAGACAATGATTTCGAAGTATTTATTGATCCTGACAATGATGCTGCCAACTATTTTGAATTTGAAATCAATGCAAAAGCTACAGTATTCGATTTATTCTTGCCTCACCCCTATCGTCATTCATCTTTTGCCTTGCACAACTGGGATTTCAAAGGTATAATAAAGGCAGTAAAAATTGATGGGAGCCTCAACAATGGAAACGATAAAGACAAAAAATGGTGTGTAGAATTGGCCATCCCTTTTACAGATTTGTCTTTTGGCCTGGATAGCGGCAAACCCAATCCTGATAAATTGTGGAGAATCAATTTTTCACGCGTGGAATGGGATACAAAATGGGAAAACGGAAAATATGTCAAGCTGAACGACAAAGATGGAAAACCCCTTCCCGAACACAACTGGGTATGGTCTGCACCAGGAGTTATCAGTATGCACATGCCCGAAAGGTATGGCTATCTGAAGTTTTCCACTTTAATATCCGGAACAACTAAAGAAGAATTTTTACTCCCAAAAGAAGAAAACCTTAAACGCATTTTATGGGCAGTCTTTTACAGAGAAGAAGCCTATCATGAAAAAAACAAGCAATATACTTCCGATGTATCAGCACTTGGCAAGGATATTCTGAACCTTTTCGATGCCAATGAATATAAGCTCAGCATTAAAACTGCAGATACTCAATATGAAGCCAAACTGGAAAGTGCAGATGGAAATACAAAACTATATATCAACAGCGATGGCCTAGTTAAAGATCTAAGTTTAAAAATCAAATAGATCTGTGCTATTACAAAAAAGCACATATAGTATATATTAAATTAAAAAGCCAGACGATGATGATCTGGCTTTTATTTTTTGTATTCTAATTGAATGCTTTATTATGATGGATTTACTTATTTAAACATCTTCAGAATATCATTGCCATTGGCAAAAAGCAATAAACTGAATAGTATCACCATACCGGTAATTTGAGCATATTCCATAAATTTATCATTCGGCTTACGTCCAGTAATTATCTCATACAGTAAGAACATCACATGTCCTCCATCCAGAGCAGGAATTGGCAATATATTCATAAATGCAAGAATAACCGATAACAATGCCGTCATGTTCCAGAAAATTTCCCAACTCCAGCTTTTGGGAAATAAACCGCCAATGGCACCAAAACCACCAACCTGTTGGGCTCCTTCTTTTGTAAATACATATTTCAATTGTTTCACATAAGTATTCAAGGTTTCAACCCCCAGATTGATACCTGCAGGAATAGAGGCAAGAAAACTATATTGTGTTTTTTTGGTTTCAAAAAGCTCTGACATGCTTTTTAAGGCCACACCAATTTTACCATCGGTTGTCAAAGTGAGTTTTACTCTTTGTGCAATATTATTGCGTAAAAATGTAAGTTCAACTTCTTTACCCTTGTATTTAGCAGCAGTGGCTGCAAAATCGTTAAAAAACAGGCCAGTATCATTATTTAAAGCGATGATACGGTCTCCTTGCTGCAATCCCGCTTTGGCTGCTGGATTTCCAGTTGTTTTTTCAACTACAAAAGGTAAACGGGGTTCAGTAAAAGATTTGACTTTAGCAGCCAATATTTTTTTGGTGAAATCATCAGGGATATTAATCGTAATTAATTGGCCATTTCGCTCCAACGTAACCGTCTTTGCTGCATCAATTACAATACGTTTTGGAATATCGCTAACGTCTTCAACATCCAGATTATCAACTTTTAAAATTTTATCTCCATTCTGAAAGCCTGCTTGCAAAGCTATTTCATTGAATTTCAATCCATATTTGGCATTTTTAGCAGGTAAATATTCACTTCCCCACGCAAATAATATCATAGAATAAATAAACAGAGCCAATAAAAAATTAACCAATACGCCTCCAGTCATAATCAGCAAACGTTGCCATGCCGGTTTGGAACGAAATTCCCAGGGTTGAGGTGGTAATTTCATTGCTTCTTTATCCATAGATTCGTCTATCATTCCAGATATTTTCACATAACCACCCAGCGGTAACCATCCGATACCGTATTCTGTATCTCCTTTTTTAAATTTAAAAAGAGAAAACCAGGGATCGAAAAACAAATAGAATTTTTCAACCCGGGTTTTAAATAGTTTTGCAAAAGCAAAGTGTCCTGCTTCATGCAGCAATACAAGTATCGATAAACTTAAAATCAAGCCAAAGGCTTGTGTTAATATGCCCATTTTTATATTTATTAATTATAAATTTCTTTTTAAAATATTAATTTGCAAAGATACTACTATTCGTCATAGTTTTACTAAGCTTGTAAATAGGACTGCATGAATTCTTTAGCTTTAATTCTGCTTTCATGATCTGTTTGAATATAATCCTCCAAGCTAGGTGCTGCAACGAAACTAATTTTTTGCATACAAGCTTCAATAACATCTGCCATTTGTAAGAAGCCAATTTTATCTTGTAAAAAAGCTTGTACCACTACTTCATTGGCCGCATTCAATATACAAGGCATATTCCCGTTCTGCTGCATAGCCTCAAAAGCCAGGTTTAAACTCCTGAAAGTTTCTCTATCGGGCTGCTCAAAACTCAATTGAGGATAATCCAGAAAGTTAAAACGTGGATAATCAGTTTTAAAGCGATAAGGATAGGTAAATGCATATTGTATCGGCAATTTCATATCGGGCAGCCCCATTTGGGCTTTCATCGAACCATCCTGAAACTGAACCAATGAATGCACTATCGATTGAGGATGAATGATAACATCAATTTGTTCAGGTTTCAATGAAAACAACCATTTGGCTTCTATCACTTCCAGTCCTTTATTGATGAGGGTAGCAGAATCGATGGTGATTTTTTGGCCCATCTCCCAATTGGGGTGTTTCAACGCATCTTCTTTGCGAACCTTCGCAAGAAAATCTCTGTTTTTCCCTCTGAACGGTCCACCTGAAGCGGTTAAATAAATTTTTTCAACGGGATTATGAAATTCACCAACCAAACACTGAAAGATAGCGGAATGTTCAGAATCAACCGGTAAGATGTTCACAGCATTTTCCTGGGCAAGTTTAGTTACCAATTGTCCTGCAACAACCATTGTTTCCTTGTTAGCCAACGCAATGGTCTTTTTAGCTTCAATTGCTTTCAAGGTAGATTTTAAACCGGCAAAGCCGACAATAGCAGCCAACACCATATCAATTTCGGTGGAGCCAACAATCTGACTAATTGAATCTTCACCCGCATATACTTTAATATCGTGAGGTTGGAGGGCTTCAGCAACTTTTTGGTATAATTTATCAACCCCAATTACAACTGCATTGGGTTTATATTCGAGTGCCTGACGGATCAGTAAATCAGCATTGCAATGAGCTGTCAACACTTCAACTTCAAGATCGTCGGGATGGGCTTTTATAACTTCCAGCGCTTGTGTTCCGATAGAACCGGTCGAACCAAGGATCGCAATTCGTTTTTTCATACTCGTGGATTAGAATGGGATATAGTCTTCAGGATTGACAGGGTTTCCGTTGTACCATAATTCGAAATGCAAATGAGGTCCGTTGCTTAATTCGCCCGTATTACCAATAAAAGCAATAGGATCACCTGCTTTGACATAATCACCCAGTTTTTTCAACAATGCTGAATTGTGTTTGTATACAGAAATCAGGTTGTGCTGATGTTGAATGCCGATAATATATCCTGTTTCGAGTGTCCAGTTGGAGAAAATTACAGTCCCGTTCAGTACAGATTTTATCACTTCGTCTTTTTTACCGGCAATATCGACCCCATAATGCTGTTTTGCTACATCAAAGCCATTGATAATAATACCTTTTATAGGAGAAAAGTAGAAAAAACTGCTGATAGAAGCATTTACAGAAGGAGCTTCGGTTGCATCCATGGTTAAATCCTGTGAAGACAAATCGTATTTATTTTCGCCTTCAATTTGTTTGCGAAGTATGGAATCTTCTTTTGATTTTGTAATGGTGATATTGTTGTATTTGATAGAAGTATCTTTGGTTTGTTTGACACTGGGATCTATAATCGTTTTCCCCTCAAATATCATTTTTAAATTATTTAAATAGAGCTCCCTGCTTTTTACCTCATTTTGAAGTGAGTCAATTTTTAATGCATTAATATATGATTCTTTATTAAGTTTCAAATTGGTATAGCCCGGTATATATTCCCTGAGGGGCGTAAATGCAATAATATATGTTGTTGCAAAAACTAAAAGGATAGCCACCGAACCAATTGCAATAAAAACATTGAGTCTTGATAAACGAAAGGATAACTTTTCTTCAAAAGTATCGTCGTTCATTATAACAAGGCGGTATTTGTTTTTGAGCTTTATCAGCCACTTTTTCTGTGGTTTTGCTTCTTCAGGCATGATGGAGTATCTTCTTCAATAAATTAGTTGCAAATATCGTAAAAAAATAGCAAAATTCCTGTTTTTCTTTATCATAAAAAAAGTTAAGACAATCTATTTGTTTACAGAATGTTTCCTAAATTTGCTTTTTAAAATTCAAGAAAATGATAGTAGATTTTATTCAGTGGAATGTAAAACCCGAAATATTCCATATCGGCGGATTATCAGTAAGATGGTACGGTTTATTGTTTGCCATGGGGTTTTATGTTGGCTATTTAATCATGGAAAAATTCTTCAAGAAAGAAGAAATTCCCTTACCTATCCTCGATAAATTAGCCATGTATATGATCATATCTACAGTTATAGGTGCCCGTTTAGGACATTGTTTATTTTATGAAGGTGGATATTATTTACAAAACCCTATCGAGATTTTGTACATCTGGCATGGTGGTTTAGCCAGCCATGGGGCTGCAATTGGCATTTTGTTTGCGCTATTCCTGTTTGCACGTAAAACAAAAATATCCTATTGGTGGGTACTCGATCGGATTGTGATTGTAACTGCCTTGGCAGGCCTTTTCATACGATCAGGTAACTTGATGAATTCCGAAATTTATGGTCATGCTACGAATCTGCCTTGGGGATTTATTTTTGTGAGAGAGGATAAAATGCTCCTCCCCCGTCACCCAACTCAGATTTATGAAGCTCTCTGCTATTTAATGATAGCTGCATCACTACTTTGGATTTATTATAAAAAACAAGGAAAACCTCAACAGGGCATGATTTTTGGATTGTTTTTAATCGCATTGTTTTCAGTCCGTTTTGTTATTGAATTTTTAAAAGAAACACAAGTTGATTTTGAAAAAGCGATGCCTTTGAATATGGGTCAGTTGCTTAGCATTCCTTTTATAATAGCAGGTATTGTCATTTTTGTTTTGTCAATTAAAAACAAGCTTGGAAAACCATTCAGCAAGGAAGATCTTGTAAATACGAATGACACGCCCAAAAAGGCATAAGTTACAGTATTCCTTCAAGTACTCTTGGTCTCATAAGTACAAATAAATAAATTATCTGCAATAATAAATTGGCTTGAATAACATTTAAAATTTAAATATATGAAAAAGTTAGTATTGGTCAGACATGGCGAAAGTACATGGAACAAAGAAAACCGTTTTACAGGATGGACTGACGTTGATTTATCTGAAAAAGGCATAGAAGAAGCCAAAAAAGGAGGCAAAGTCCTGTTAGCGAATCATTTTCATTTTAAATTCTGTTACACTTCTTATCTGAAAAGAGCAATCAAAACCCTCAATATTATCCTGGAAGAAATGGATTTATTATGGTTGCCGGTAGAAAAAACCTGGCGGTTGAACGAAAAACATTACGGTGAATTGCAAGGATTGAACAAAGCAGAAATGGCCCAGAAATATGGGGATGAACAGGTCCATATCTGGCGCAGAAGTTATGATATCCCCCCTGCACCCGTTGCAGAAACCGACGAAAGAAATCCTCGTCTGGACCCAAAATACCAGGGCATTGATCAGGCATTGATCCCCTTGACAGAATCGCTGAAAGAAACAGTAGAAAGAATCCTTCCTTACTGGGAGACAGAAATATCAAAAAAATTGACCGAATGTGGCGAAGTCTTAGTAGCAGCTCACGGCAATAGTTTAAGAGGCATCATTAAAGTATTGAAAAACATCAGCGACGAAGACATCGTAAACCTCAACCTTCCTACTGGTATTCCTTATGTTTTTGAATTTGATGATCAATTAAATTTGATAAAAGATTATTTCCTGGGCGACGAGGAAGAAATCAGGAAATTGATGGAAGCGGTGGCCAATCAGGGAAAAAGCAAATAGAAAGAGTCAAGGCAAGATTTTCCAAATTAAATTGCTTGAAAATAGCAAAATTAAATTCAGCAGTAAAAATAAAGCAAAACAGACAGCATGAGTGTAGATAAGACCCTGGAATTTATAACGCTATTGAACGAAAGCCTGTCAAGCCAAAGCTTCGTAAGATTGGCTATGATGAACAAACGAAACAAAGTCAACGAATTAAATACCGTAACCGCCAAAAAAATTGAAGTAAAGGATGGTATCAAACTTTCTTTTGTTTACAGATATCCTACCAAAGATATTACCAAAAACTATAGTTTGGATGAAAGTGCAACCATTGTTGAACAATTGCTACAAACAGATTTCCTCCAGGCTGATTTATTCACACTTAAAGCTGATTATTACCTGAGCATCCATAAAAACAAGCAAGCTAGCATCCGGCAAAAAGCCTCCAGCATCCTGACTGCCCCCCAACCAACTCATGACAAAGAAAAGCAGCGCATGATTTCTCCTGTCAACAATATATATTTAAAGGAACTGGGCATTACCACTGCAGAAGGAGAAGTTAAAAAAAATATGCAGGACAAATACCGCCAGATCAATAAATACATTGAAATTATCGACGGAATTTTAAAGAATACAACGTTGG
>CAZCBG010000096.1:0-9424 GCA_964496885.1 uncultured Bacteroides sp.
CGGGAATGGCTTCAGCCAGTGAAAAATTATCATAATCTTCTACATCACAAAAATAAAGGGATGCAAACAATTCCTGCAGACAAATAATCTGAGCACCTTCCGCAGCAGCTTGTTTTATCTTTGCTGTTGCTTTGTTGATATTGGTTTGTTTGTCTTTTGTACAAGTCATTTGTATGATGCCGACTTTTACTTTTTTGTTTTTCATTTGTATTAAAATTAATATAGAATAATGTTTTGAACCATCAGTTTTAATTTTTAACTTTTTGCTTGAACAAAAAGTTACAAAAATTCAAGACTGAAAATAATTTACTTCAAAACTACGCATTTAAAAACTCACGCAATACAAGCCGTAGCGAGATAAATATTCATGCTTTTATTTTACATACTGACTTCGCTATCTCCTGTATTGCTTACACAAGCCAACGCTGTTTTTAAATACTTGTTTTGTAACGTAAATTCTTTAATGTCGATCCTAACTTTGTAGTATAGCACAGTAAAATAATAATCTATAAAAAACAAGAAAGGACTCATCTTTATATTTTTAAAACACTATTTTAAACTACAACTTATATAAATAAGAATAAACTGTATTATTAAGGTTTGCAAAGATAAAAAATAAAGAGATATAATTCAAAACCTAAAAGGCTCATCGAAAGTAGTCAGCAATCTGTTTAATTCTAATATACTGTAAAATGCTGTTAATCCTTAAATGCTTCAGCTAATTTTATCAGATCGCTTTTTTTGATGGAAGATTCTTCTGATTTATCATAAATAATAATAAGAAAAATATCCAGATATGTATTGTTGTCATTTACAAGGTAGGTAATTATTCTGAAACCACCACTTTTGCCTTTCCCTTTATCTTTTGAGGCAAGCCTTATTTTATACAAGCCATTACCTAAAGATCTTCCTGATTTTGGATTTTTTATTAATTCTTTTTCGAGTTCTTGTATTTCTTCATCCAGAGCCGGAAATTTTTTTGAAAACTTTTTAAATCTGTTTTCAAAAAAAGGAGTTGGTGTAACCCTATTTTTCATTTAGCATTTGTTGAATAGTTCTTCGGGGAAGTAAGCCATCCTGTATCATACGGGCTTGTTTAAATGAAAGTTCTATTTCCTCTATTAGCATAGAATCTTTTTTAGCTTCGCTTACAGCATTAAGATAATCCAGCACGGTTTTAATTGTAGTTTTGTTTACATTAAAATCATAATGCTGTTTGCCATTTTCTATATTTATGCTTAAAGTTGCCATCTTCTATTATTTGAATGCAAATTTACTTCAATTTTATTTACTATTTATATTTTTTTGTTAAAACGAAAAATATTTTTTAACCCATTAATCAATTCATAGCTGTTTATTTAGGCCAAATATGCGGCATTATTGAATGCATAAAATAAATAGGAATGAACTTATCTTTGACGGTATAATTAAAATTATGAAATCCTCCATCTTTAACATCAAATTGCTCATCTTTAACACTCAATTCGTCAAGTTTTACATTTTATTTGCATATTCACTTTTTATTGTTGTACATTTGTTCCTGATATTATCAAACCAAATATTAAAAATGTAGAAATTAAAACATTATAAAAAAGGCGGAAATGTATAATAAAAGCCTAATCAAAACTTAAAATTAATAATAAATATATTATGAAAAAAATATTAATCTTTGCCATAGTTTTATGTTTATTTTCTTTTTTAAACAAAGGCATGGAGGCATCTAATGCTTATAAGAAAATTGAAAACCCAAAGAAATATATCAATGGTTCTACTATAAAAGGGAAAACTTTGTATAAAAAAATAAAAAACTATCAATGTAAAAAATGCAGAACAGCTTTACAAAGTGACAAAAAGCCTAACTCTTTAAATTGTCCTTCTGGGAATTTCCATCAATGGACTGATTTAGGTGAAGTTGGTCCTATAAATTATCAATGTAAGAAATGTAGATTATTGATTAAATCTAAAAGCTTGCCTTCTTCACTCAATTGTCCTTCTGGTAATTTTCATCAATGGACTAAGTTGTAATTTATATAGGTTATTAGCTTTAAAGACACTAACCAATTGTGAGAAATTTAAAAACTAGCCCCATCTAAAAAAGGGTTGTATCTTAATAAAAAATGAGTTTGAAAAATAATAATTTATATAATGAAAACACCAACATATTTAAAACACCAACCATTTATTGTAGTTGATAACTACAATAAATTTGAGCTTTTCCCTGATACTACCGATGCAATGGCTATGTCTATTGGTTTTGCACAGTGGAGCAAAGATGAGAAGGATCCTAACAATAAGGATATTTCAGCTAAAGTATATAGGAATGTAGATGGAAGATGGAGCCGACAAAGTGAAGAGTTACCAATTCATAGAGTAATTAATTTATGCATTTTAACATTAGCTTCTTTAATAACTGAAAGTGAATCAAATAATCCTATAACAGATTTTAAAGAAAAAGTAATAGATGAAGAGAATTTAGTTTTTATTAGAAAATATTTTAAAGAAAATGAGAAAAAACTATTACCAAGAATAGAAGAATTACAGAGAGTTATTGATATTTTTATTAAAAAAACAAAATAAAACTAAATAAAAAATGAAAACTAAACTAATAATCATTCTATTTTTTCTTCAAAATATTTTTTGTAATACTTTTGGTCAAAATAGTGCTTTGCAAATAATTAAAGATAATGTTGCTGAAAAATTTAATATTTGGCTAACAAAAGGTGAGTTTGAGAAAACTTCAGATTATGAGATCCGTTTGAAATCTGCAAATGAGAAATTACAAGAAATCATCCAAGTGATTATTACCGAACAAAGGGATGAATATTTAAAAGGCATTTTTATAGTTTCTAAAGATAAATACAATGCTGATAATGAAACGTATTTAATGAAAGTAGAAAAAGATTATTATAAAACATTTTATATTACTTTAAAAGTTTCTCCAAATGTTGCGAAAAACTATTTAAATAAGGATGATGGCTATATCCAATTAATTCCTAATAATGTTCAGATAGTTAACGATGAATGGATTGTAACAGCAGGAGTAATTTTTTTGAGTATAAATACTGATTCTCGAGAATCTAAGATTAGTAAAATTGAGAATGAATATTTTGTTAATAATGTTAATAATAGTAAAGCATATGATTTAAAGAAACTTGACGGTAGTCATGAATATTTCGAAGCCAAAGATCAAAGCTTTCAATACGGATGGTTTGGATATTACGAGTGGAAAATAATTGAAGAACCAACTTTTGACTCGGCTACTATCAACCCTTTAACTTTCAGTTTAAAAGATTTACATATTAAACTACCAAATTCTAATTCAGAAACTGAAATTCAAACATCTAAAGTGACTTGTTCAGTTATAAAAAAGAAGAACCAAAATGCAGCTGATCCTATTATAGTAAAAACATGTTTATTTGGAAGTTACAAATCAATAAGTACAGGTATGCCTGATTATAAAGGGAGATACAGTTATTCATATAAGTTATTCAAATTGACCAATAATAAATACATACCTATTAGAAATTCAGAATTATTTAATGTAAATAAAAACAAATTGCTCGCTATTATCAAACAAAGAATTCAAAAAGATTATAATGAATCCTCTAAGGACCCTAATAATGAAGGTTGTTTTGATGGGAAGTCAGCACCAACTGTCACTTTTGAAAACTTAAAAATTTCCTTTAATGATTCAGGAATTGAATTTTCTATTTCTTATGGATTATGTGGTGCTTGTATGGCAGTAGATGGAACAAATATATCTTTTAAGATAGATGAAATTAAACCCTATTTAAATTATTAAAAAC
Source organism: uncultured Bacteroides sp. (assembly GCA_964496885.1). Taxonomy (GTDB): domain Bacteria; phylum Bacteroidota; class Bacteroidia; order Bacteroidales; family JACABE01; genus JACABE01. The sequence continues at coordinate 3,807 of CAZCBG010000096.1, forward strand.
AATGGAGTCCAGTAACCATTTAAAATGGGGCGGAACTGAAAAGTCTAATGATTAGGAAACTTAAATTCAATTAATTATGTTTAAAGTATTATTTCTAAAGAAAAATAAAATTGTGTTAGAGAATAACTTTCAAACACATCAAGAAGCAGAGGATTTTGTTTTTAATGAAGCAAGGGAATATCCATACAAATATCAAATTTATGACACAATAAAAGATGATATTATTGATGAGGGCGAGTTAGAAAGTAATGAAGATATAGTTGAAGGAACTATGAGCGCTCTATTTCCAGATGAAGAAAGCATGGAGGGTTTTGATATTGATGACTATTTTGGTAATAATTAAAAAATAATAAAATGAAAATAATAAAAGAGAATATGTTTTTTATAGGAACAATAAAATTTTTAATGTTAGCTTTAATAACAAGTTTATTAATTATTTCATGTAAACAAGCACCAAAAGCTAGTGATTCAGAAGTTAAAAATAAGGTAATTGAAAGTGCAATTAATGAGATTTGTGAAAAAGCTAGTTGTTATCAAAGATATATGCTAATAAGCTCAATGAGAGGAGATAAAGATGCATTCAAAAATGAGGATAATAAGTGGTTAGAGAAAGAATGTAAAGACCTTGAAATTTTTGAAAATTATAAAGACAAACTTAAGGTAGTATTAGATAGCTCTCTTAAAGAAGGAAATATAACAATTGAAAATATTAGGGTTGATAATTCTAATAATGAGTTAAGAAAATGTGAATGCAGTGCCGATTTAAATTTGGGACTAATTTCATATAAGATTTCATATATTGCGCAGTATACTGAAGAAGGTAAATTAGTGGTTGAAACACAATTTAAATAATTCTAAAAAATAAAAAAGACATGAAACATAATGAAGAATTAGACACAAAAAATGGAGGTAAAATCCATATTGCTCAAAATAAACTTGGTGGTAATTCAAGTTGGGGTGAAAAAGAAAACTATAAAGATGATTCTATAAGATTAGCCTGGTATAATAATGATGGTAAATTTGATCCAATTTCATCTGCCGAATTACCTATGTGGGGGTTAATAGAATTAGCAAAAAAAGCCATCCAAAGAGATATGTTATCCAAAAATGATTTGGAAGAATTAATAGGAGCAATAACAACTTCATATATTCGACAACAGATTAATGATAAACAATAATTTAAAACAACAATTTTTATGAAAAAACTAATTTACATTTTGACATTGACTTTATTCTTAGGTGCTTGTGTACAAACAAATAAAAAATCTGAAAGCAATACAACAAAAATCAAAGTTGATTCTGCTGCTAAAGTTCAGAAGAAAGCACCAACACCAATTGATCAAGCTAGCCTTGACAAAATAGAAAAAGAGAATAGTAAGAAAATTAAAGCAGCTGGAGATAATGTTAACAAGGCTTTTGTTTTAGAAGATGGTTCAATTCAAATGAATGCAAATATGCGATCAGACCATCGCTTTTTTGGATATTCAAATCCTGATACTAAATCTGAAAGACTATTTCTATTTTCCGTTTTTACAAATGACGTTAATAACAACCCTTTTGGCTGCAAACTTGGCTCATATTATGGTACAATAGATATAGAAAATTTTAAATTAAAATATTTAGAAACTATTGGCAAATTTGTTAAAGCTGTTGCAATAGATAAATCAAACAACAAGACTATTCTCTATTTTGAAAAAAAATGGATTGAAATTTAGTAACAATAAAAGAAAAACTCCAGTTACAATATTGTTTAAAAATTTTTCATAATATTTGTAATAACAAATGGCTTTGTTGCATGGATAATCGTAATTAAATGTATATCAATAATTTAGATGAATATTAAAAAATCAATAACAAATTAATAATCAATGCAATAGAACTATCTATGCAACAAAGTCATAACAAATTGAGATGTTGTTTTATTAAAACTTGATAGCGAGTAACTAAATTCTAACAGGCATGCCTTATAAACTCTGCTTTACTGAATAAATAATTCAATTCGGAAACTATTTTAATTTGCAATTTAATTTAAAAATAATTCTCCTGTAAGTGTGGGCGACTCGGAGTCGCCCTCCAACTTGCCAATTATTTCAAAATCACCAAGGTAATTCCATCTCCCCCTCTTTCGATGGCTTCGTCTTTAAAGCTTTTCACTTCGTTTACGCTGTGGAGGTTTTTGTGGGTTATAAAGTAAAATGCCGTTTCCTTTATCATATGATATTAGATTACATAGCGGCATTATTAAGCAGTTTGCGTTTAATTTTATCAGAAATAGAGAGTTTATTAATCTCTTCTCTTTGTCTTATTTTTATGGTATGGATTTCGAATTGTGCTTGTAATTTCATCCAATACTGAGCATCAATTTTTAATACCGATTCTAATTTAATGGATAAAGCTGCTGATATGTTTCTTTTTCCTTTAATTAATTCATTTACTATATTAGGAGCTATATCCATTTTGATGGCAAGTTCTTTTTGTGTCATTCCAATACAATCTATTTCATCCTTTATTAGTAATCCTGGATGTGTGGCATGAACTGGTATTAATTCATTGGCATCGAATATTTTATTCATAATGTTTAGAAATTTTAATAAAAATTATTGTATCTGGCTTTTCAAAATCAAATTCAATTCTGTATTGCTTGTTAATTCTTGCACTATAATGATTTTCATATTTTTCGATATGTAAGCTATTTATTTTTGATAGATCGCTTAAAGTAGCTGCATTTATTATGAAATTGACTTTATCTATAAAACTCTTTAATATTGAATCAGATAATTTTTGTTTGCCTTTGTAATTGCCAATATAGTAATTGTAAAGTTCAACAGATATAAATTTGATTTTCATACAGCAAAATTAATACAAATTTAATAAAAATTTACTTTTTTAGTAAATTTTATATTTTTTATGTTTAGTTTATTTAAAACTTACCAGCGTAATTCCATCTCCACCTCTTTCGAGGGCTTCGTCTTTAAAACTTTTTACTTCGCTGATACTCCGGAGATGTTCTCGGATAACATGACGTAAGATGCCGTTTCCTTTGCCGTGTAATATGCTCACTTCGTAAATGCTCAGTAAAATGGCTTCATCAATAAGGTGTTTAACCATAGAAAGTGCTTCTTCGGCTCTTTTGCCCCTGACATCGATGGCTGGTTTGAAATGAGTAGCTTTTTCCGAAATCTCCTGCATTACATTGCCGTATTGATTGCTCTTGGGTGGTTTGGCTCTCTGTAAGGCTTCTTTTCTGGATACTTTTTCCAATTGGTTCAGCGGCAGTGTTACCCGTATTGAATTTGATGATATCATTACTTTATCATTTTTAATAAATTCAACTTCGCCAACCGTTTGTTGTCCAATTATCCTGACATAATCGCCAATAAATATGGGTGATTTATCAACTGAAGGTTTAAGAGGAGGATGTTGTTTTGATTTTGCTTTTTTAAGTGGCAATACTGTTTCTTCTATTTTTTCCTGGAAATGCTGTATGCTTTCTCTTGCTTCACGGGTAATGTCCTTTTCAGCATTGCTTTCCTTGATCATCCTCACTGCATTTTCAATAATGCGATTGGTTTGATTGATCAGTTCTTTAGCGTCTTCTTTGGCTTTTTTTACAATCAGCCCTTTGGTATTCTCCAGTTTATCATTCAATTCACGATATTTATCTATCATTTCGGATAGAAAATCATCTGCCACCTTCAGCTCTTGTTGCTTTCTGACTATTTCTTCTTTGTCAACTTCAAGTTGTTGCAATTGTTGCTCAAAATCAAGATGTGATTTTCCTGATTTTTGCATGGCTTTATCCAGGATATGTTGTTGTAAGCCTATGTTTTTAGCAATTTCAAAGGCGAAAGAGCTGCCGGGTTTACCGATTTTTAATTTGTACAAAGGCTGCATATTCAACGTATCATAAAGCATTGCCCCATTCAAGATGCCATCGTTGGTATCGGCCATTAGTTTGAGATTAGAATAATGGGTGGTAACAACTCCAAAAGCTTTTTTGGTACTTAGTTCTTCGAGTATGGCTTCTGCAATGGCGCCTCCTAATTGAGGTTCTGTACCTGTTCCAAATTCATCAATCAAAAACAGCGTCTTGGGAGTAGCATTGCCAGCCAGTGTTTTCATGTTCAGCAAGTGGGAGCTATAAGTACTCAGATCATTTTCTATCGATTGTTCATCGCCGATGTCAATAAAAATACTTTCAAAAATCCCGCATTCTGAAGTTTGCTTCATAGGAACCAATAAACCGCATTGTAGCATATATTGCAGTAATCCAACGGTTTTCAAACATACAGATTTCCCTCCGGCATTGGGTCCCGAAATAATCAATATCCTTTGTTTTGTATCTAATTTGATATTCAGAGGTTCTATACTTCTTTTCTGAGCTTTATGAGATAGGTAGAGTAGGGGATGTTTAGCAAGAAACCATTCAATTTGCGGATTGTTATTTAAAAGGGGTTTGATACCTTCTATTCGGATGGCAAATTTTGCTTTTGCGCGGATGCAATCCATTTGAGATAAAAACAAATAAGCGTTTTTTAAATCATAGCTAAAAGGGCGCAGAAAATCAGTAAATTCGGTTAAAATTTTAACGATTTCTATGCGTTCGTCATTTTCCAGTTCTCTGATCTCGTTGTTTAATTCAAAAACTTCTTCGGGCTCAATATAGTAAGTTTGCCCGGTAGCTGAAGCATCGTGTACAAAACCTTTTATTTTTCTTTTATTGGTAGCACTTACCGGTATAACAGCCCTGCCGTTACGGATGGTTACAGAAACATCATCACCTGTCCAGCCTTCTTTCTTGGCTATGTTAAGGCATTGATTGAGCTTTTTCTCAGCATTGCTCGTTTTGGATTTTAAGTCTTTTCTGATTTTTCGCAAACTGGCAGAAGCATCGTCTTTTATGTATCCTTTTTCGTCTAAAATCCGATCTATGGCGATGAGAATGACATCATTCAGATGAACATTGTCTGATAAACCATAAAGTTCAGGATATTTAATTTCTTCATCTACAGGACTAAGAAATTTAATGCAATTCAAGATGGTAGCTACTGATAATCTTAATTCAATCAAAGACTGAATATCGATAAAACTTCCCAAGACTCTGATTCTATCAATTTCTGAGGTTAAATCAAAATAATCCTGAGATGGGAAATAATTGTTGAACAATAAAATTTGTCGGAACTCTTCGGTTTGATTGAGCAATCGGTTTATTTCGGTATAATCCTGTTTGAAACTGATTTTCTCAACCAGTTTTTGGCCCAGCACACTGATACATTCGTTGAGTATGAGTTGACGAATGCTATCGAAAGCTATTTTTTGTTCTATATTAGTAGGGTAAGTCAAAGTTTTTTTTGCAAAGATAAGAATTTGGGTTTGTTTGTTATTGAGAAATTAAGTAATTAAAATTAAAATCAGTTAATGAGAATTCAGGCATTGTGTTTTATAAAAAAAAATCCTGCAAGCGAAATCAAACACTTGCAGGAGAAAACAATTATTAAAAAAACCTTATTTTTTCGAAAGATATTCAGCAACACCTTCTGCTGTTGCTTTCATGGCAACTTCGCCTTTGTGCCAGTTGGCAGGACAAACTTCGCCATTTTCTTCAAAGTATTGCAAAG
>CAZCBG010000096.1:9524-10743 GCA_964496885.1 uncultured Bacteroides sp.
CCTTTGTGCCAGTTGGCAGGACAAACTTCGCCATTTTCTTCAAAGTATTGCAAAGCATCTACCATACGGATGGCTTCGTCAATGCTTCTACCCAATGGTAAATTATTTACCAGTTGATGTTGTACAACACCTTGTTTGTCAATTAAAAACAAACCTCTGTATGCAACAGGTGCGCCAATAAATGCGACTTCACCTTCATCATTGTAGTCAAAATTTCCGGCCAAAACATCAAAGTTTTGAGAAATGGTTTTTGTTAAATCAGAAACCAATGGGAATTTAACGCCTTTAATACCGCCATTTTTAAGCTCAGTATTCAACCAGGCCCAATGTGAAAATTTTGAATCGATAGAACAGCCAACAACTGCAACGTTGCGTTTTTCAAATTCAGCTAATTTTTCTTGAAAAGCAATAATTTCGGTAGGACAAACAAAAGTAAAATCCAATGGATAAAAGAAAAATACCACATGTTTTTTACCAATAAATTGTTCCAATGAAAAATTTTCTACAAATTCGCCTCCGTTAATCACTGCATCTGCAATGAATACTGGGGCTTTTTTTCCAACTAATACCATTTTGTTATATTATTTATATTTTTTAATAAATTGATTGATTAATTTACAATTATGATATAGTAACAAGAAGAAAAGAAAAATGTTTATTCTTTTTTGTAATTTTTTTTTAATATTCTAACTAAGATAGTTAATAAGCTTAATAAGCTTATATTCAAATAAATAAAATCCAATCTGTTTTAACAACATTAAAATAACTGGAAATATAATTATTATTTTGTTATAGTGAAAAATAGTAGTATCTTTGCACTCTCAAATTTAGGAAAAGAAATTGTTCATAAACTAAAGATATATTGCGGGATGGAGCAGTGGTAGCTCGTCGGGCTCATAACCCGAAGGTCGTTGGTTCGAATCCGGCTCCCGCTACAAAGGTCAGTCTAAAGCTGACCTTTTTTGTTTTATTCAATAATTGAAAAAATGTCACATAAATCAGGGTTTGTTAATATTCTTGGCAATCCAAATGCCGGAAAATCAACGCTTATGAATGCTTTTGTCGGCGAAAAGCTTTCTATTATCACTTCAAAAGCACAAACCACCCGCCACCGTATCATGGGAATTGTGAATGCAGAAGATTATCAAATCGTATACTCTGATACTCCAGGCATTGTCAACCCTCATTATAAATTACACGAATCGATGATGGGTTTTGT
>CAZCBG010000097.1:0-10725 GCA_964496885.1 uncultured Bacteroides sp.
TCCCATACGCTCCACAAATCGAAAGAGCCTTGTAAATTAATTGATTTACAAGGCTCTTGGTTTTTATTGCTTCGTTTATGTTCATCAATTATCCAACAGGGAGTTGATTTGTTTCAGGAATTGACAGTAACATATACGCCTTTTCGGCAGCTAATTGTTCAGCAGCTTTTATTGAATAATCCTGTCCAATTGCAACAGGTTCGCCATCAACCGTTAATTCAACCTTATATTGTTTGGTATATCCGTTCCCTATTACACCCACAACATTAAAACCGACGGTTTTTCGTTCTCTCTGTGTCCAGTCAATCAGCTTGCTTTTAAAATTCCATTGTTTGTGCTCCAGTTCATCAATATCGAGGTGAACCTGAATGATTCGATGGATAATCACACGATAGGTGAAGTTGAAGCCTTTGTCTAAATAAATGGCACCTATCAATGCTTCAAATGTATCACCTTCAATAGAACGATAAAGGTTATTCGACTCATTATCTCTTTGTATAAGGAGATGGAGTCCCATTTTTTTAGAAAGTTTATTCAGGTTTGACCGACTTACAATTTTTGAACGCAATTCGGTTAAGAAACCTTCATCGTTATAAGGATATTTTTTAAAAAGAAAATCAGCAACTACTGTACTTAAAATAGTATCGCCAAGATATTCAAGTCTTTCGTTGCTTAATTTCATCCCTTTGCGGGATTCTTGAGAGGCAGATTTATGTAGAAAGGCAAGTTTATAAATAAAAATATTCCCGGGATAAAACCCGAGAATATTCTTAATAGATTGGTACAATTGCTTGTCCGCTGAAAAATACGCTTTAAATATCGGTAAAAATGTCAAAACTTTTTAGCGATTGAATTTTTTAAATATGAGTGTAGCATTATGACCACCAAAACCAAATGCATTGCTTAAAGCGACATTAACAGTACGTTTAACAGCTTTGTTAAACGTAAAGTTTAATTTTGGGTCAATTTCAGGGTCATCAGTAAAGTGGTTGATAGTAGGAGGGACAATGTCGTTTTGAACGGCCAGGATAGCAGCAATTGCTTCAGCAGCACCGGCAGCACCTAACAAGTGTCCTGTCATTGATTTGGTTGAATTAATATTTATCGTATAGGCATGTTCGCCAAAGAGTCTTCCGATAGCAAGGGGTTCAACAATATCACCTAAAGGAGTAGAAGTCCCATGGGTATTAATATGATCCACATCTTCTATTTTTAATTCGGCATCTTGTAAGGCGGTTTTCATCGACATAAAGGCTCCGCGTCCTTCTGGATGAGGAGCTGTCATGTGATAGGCATCTGCAGAAAGTCCTGCACCGGCAACTTCACAATAAATTTTAGCACCTCTTGCCAAAGCATGTTCCAATTCCTCAAAAATAAGTGCAGCACCTCCTTCACCCAATACAAAACCATCACGGTCCTTATCGTAAGGTCGTGATGCTGTTTTAGGGTCATCGTTACGGGTTGATAATGCCTGCATAGAATTAAAACCACCTACACCGGCTTGAGAGCAAGATGCTTCTGAGCCACCGCAAACAAACAAATCAGCTTTACCTAAACGGATATAATTAAAGGCATCTGCTAAAGCATTTGCCGAAGAGGCACAGGCTGAAACAGTTGCAAAATTTGGTCCTCTAAAACCATTAATAATAGAAATGTGACCAGCTGCAATATCGGCTATCATTTTTGGAATAAAAAATGGATTGAACCTCGGGGTTCCATCTCCTTTTGCGAAGTCAGAAACTTCGTTATAAAAGGTGTTTAATCCACCAATTCCTGATGCCCAAATAACACCGGCACGGTCGAGATCAATTTTCTCTATGTCTATTCCTGAATCTTTAATCGCTTCATTAGATGCTACGATTCCATATTGTGCATATAAATCATACTTTCGAGCTTCTTTTCTATCGAAAAAATTTGCTGCATCAAAATTTTTAACTTCACAAGCAAATTGTGTCTTAAATTTTGATGCATCGAAATGTGTGATAATATCAGCACCACTTATTCCATTAAGTAATGCATCCCAATAAGCTGGGACGGTATTACCTAATGGAGTAAGCGATCCAAGACCTGTTACAACAACTCTTTTTAACTCCATCTAAAAATGAAATTTATTTAGTATTGTTTTCTATGTATGCGATAGCATCACCAACAGTGTTGATTTTTTCAGCTTGATCATCAGGAATTGCAATGTTGAATTCTTTTTCTAATTCCATGATTAGTTCAACTGTGTCAAGTGAATCAGCACCTAAATCATTAGTGAAACTTGCTTCAGGTGTAACTTCGTTTTCGTCAACGCCAAGCTTATCAATGATGATAGCTTTTACTTTTGTTGAAATTTCAGACATTTTTTTTCTATTTTGGTTAAACGTGGGTGCAAAGTAACGAATTTATTGAACGACATCCAAAAAAAAAGTTGTTTTTTTACTAACAAAAAATGTTAAATATTTTTAAAACAAGCATTTGCATAGTGTTTAAGAGAAATAAATATTTTCCTTTTCCCCGATTTTTTAAAAAAAATAATCTAATTTTGCTGTTGAATCTTAATTTCAAATACTAATGGAAAAGAAGAATAAATTTTGTCAAAGTTGTGGGATGCCCATGAAAAAAGACCCTAAAATGGGAGGAAGTAATGAAGATGGCAGCATTCAATATATGTATTGCAGTTATTGTTACGAAAACGGAAAATTTACTCAGGCTGATATTACAGCTCAGGAAATGCAGGTATTTGTTAAGGAGAAAATGAAAGAATTAGGTTTTCCAAGAATTTTAGGATGGTTTTTTGCTAGTGGAATTCCCAGATTGGAACGTTGGAAACATTAACAGTGATCAGTTATACGTAAACAGTTTATCTGCCGATCGATAGATCAGTGGACAGTTTTCTAAAAAATAATCAAACCTATAAGTTTAATGACGAAGATCGCCCTTCTGGCTTCTGGCAACGGAAGTAACGTGCAAAGAATTGTTGAATTTTTTTCTTCCAATAAGGATATAAACTTCCCTCTTATAATAGGTAATAAAAAAGATGCTTTTGTAAGAGAAAGAGCTATAAAACTTGATATTCCTTTCCTTTATTTAAATAAAGAAGAAATTACACAAACAGATGCATTGCTCAATGTGTTAAAAAAGAATAAGATAGATTGGGTTGTGTTGGCTGGATTTCTTTTATTGATTCCTCCGAATGTTATCAACATGTATAAAGATAGGATTATCAATATTCATCCTGCACTTTTACCAAATTATGGAGGGAAAGGGATGTATGGAATGCGGGTTCATGAGGCCGTGATTGCTAATAATGAGTCAGAAAGTGGTATTACAATACATTATGTAAACAGTAAATACGACGAAGGAAACATTCTATTCCAGGCTAAATGTAACATTGAAAAAAATGATACGCCAGAAACCTTAGCTGCTAAGATTCATTTGCTTGAATACGAATATTTCCCTAAAGTATTAGCTTCTTTGATTTGTAAATAAAACAATATAATATTGTAGCTTTCTTTGCTTCAGGATGTTAATTCTAAATACCTAATTTTTTATATTAAATCTGATTCGTCATTTTTATGTGTACGTTTGCTTCCTTCGTAAATTTCAAATTTTGCAAAACGGCATTCTAAGGGGCCATTGAAAAGCGGTATTTTTCTGGTGGGTCTTAGGCCTATAAATTTTAATGCATTCAAATCGGAACTGATAATCCAGGCATTGTAGCCTTTGTAGTTTTTTTTCAAACCATCCCCGATTTCCTGGTATAATTTAACAATATCCTCAGGCACAATTCGTTCGCCATAAGGAGGATTGCAAACCATTACCCCGCCTCCTTCAGGTGGAATTTGATCTTTAAATGAATTAAGATGAAAAGTAATATCTTTATGCAATCTGGCTGATTTTGCATTTTCCATTGCTATGGCAATGCTTTCGCTGGAAATATCAGAACCAACAATCTCATTTTCAAATTCAGTTTGCTCAAGTAAAGCATCTGTTTTTATTTTTTCCCAAAGTGTCTTGTCAAAATCCTTCCATTTCTCAAAACCAAAAGATTTTCTGTAATATCCGGGTGGTATATTATTGGCTATTAAAGCAGCTTCGCATACAATAGTGCCTGAACCACACATAGGGTCAATGAAATTTGATTTTTTATCCCATGCACTTAATAATATCATTCCTGCAGCCAATACCTCACTGATTGGTGCAGCACCTGTTTTAATTCTGTATCCTCTTTTATGCAACGAATAGCCTGAACTATCAATAGAAACATTGCATAAATTTTTAAAGAGATGGATGTTAACTCTGATGTCGGGATTTTCGGTGTCAACGCTGGGGCGACGTTCTGTTAAATCTCTAAACCGGTCAACAACCGCATCTTTGGTCTTAAGGGCAACATAATGAGAATGATTCATAACAGAAGCATTGACAACTGCATCAACTGCCAATGTACCGTCTGCACCTAAATAATCTTCCCATCTGATATCATATATTTTTTTATATAAATCTTCCTCTCTTCGGATATAAAAATTTGCGATTGGCTTTAAGATATGTAAAGCAGTTCTGCACCAATAATTTGCTTTATACATCAAAGCGGTATCACCCTTAAAACTGACTGCTCTGTTTGAGATCTCAATTTCATCAGCACCCAGGTCATGCAATTCGTTTGCAAGAATTTCTTCTAAACCTGTCATGGTTTTTGCAATCATTGTAAAACGTTCTCCCATTTTTCTCCTTCTATTTTAATAATTTATCCATGAACTTTTGAGCATCAACAACAAATCTGGTATGTATTCCACTCCCGATTTGCCCTTTTTCGTCCCAGGCATTTACTTCGAAAATTAGTTTTTTACCTTCTATCGAAATTAAGTTTGTCATACATTTCACTTTCATACCAATAGGAGTAGCTTTCAAATGTTTGATGCTGACTTCTGTTCCTAAAGAAATTGCACCTATGGGTAAAAGAGACTGAATACTATGTTGAGCTGTGCTTTCCATTAAGCCAATCATTGCAGGAGTAGCAAAAACTTCGAGTAAGCCAGAGTCATAGCAAGCAGCAGTATCATTGGCTTTTACAATCATCTCTTTATTTCCGGTAACTCCAATACTAAGGTTTAAATCCATACTACTTCATTTAATGCAATTTTTTACAAATTTACATATATTTTTTATACTTAAACGTTGTGGAATTATAAACTATCAAAAAAAAAGCTCCTATTTCTAGAAGCTTTTCCCTAAAATTAAATTTATTATAAAACGAAGCTGTTTTTCTCAAAAGAGCATAATTTTACTTTTTATTTTTTAGCATCTGCGCATTTTTTTGCACATTCAGCTTTGCTTTTATCACATTTTACATCTTTTTTAGCTGCATCTTTGCTGCAATTAGCACTTTTTTTTGCATCACCTTTACAGCATTTTGCATCTGATTTTTTATCACCAGCACAACATTTATGCGTTCCGTCTTTAGTTGCTTTTTCAGTAACTGAAACAGCAGCTTTAGGTTTGTCTTGTCTAAAATTATTGGCATTCGCTGTATAAACAAATAGAACGAAACATACCAAAGAAATTGCTACAATTAATTTTTTCATTTTGTTATTTTTTAAATTATGATACAAAAGTACGATTATTTAAAATAGGATAACCGTTATTTAAAAGTTAATTGTGTTAGATGAAAGTTAAACGCTGTATTTAAAACAAAATAAACCATTACTTTTGATAGAAATTTTGCTGTATAACTCATTAATATTAAATACACAAAGATAAGTTGATTTTTTTACTAAATGTTTTCCAAAAAAAATGGAATGATTAAAAGGTTTATTACAATCATCACTATTATTTCAAGTTTATCTCTTATTGGGGTTGTTGTAATTCAATTACTTTGGGCGAATTATGCATTGGAATTAAGAGGTGAGATTTTCGATAACAGGGTTCAGGTTTTTTTAGAAAAAGTAGTTTCTGAAATAACAAATGATAGTAATTTCGAAGGCGGGCCAATACCCTGTTCTGTTAGAAAAGAAAGCTGTCAAAATTCTTGTGTTGAAAACTTTATTAAAGTCCATAACATAAACATTAAGCGCCTAGATTCGATAATGAAAACAGAGTTTTGCGAAAGAATGAAAGTAAATAAAGATTATGTGTATGGGATTATCGATTTTGAAAACAAACAATTAATTACATGCTCTAATAAGCTTTATGCTAAAGAATTAATCAATACTTACCATACTTATCCTATTCCTTGTTTTACCCATAACAAGAATAAATTATTAGCAATTTATTTCCCTAATCAACAAACATACATTATTAATAGGATGATATTTCTTTTGATTATTTCAACCATATTTCTTATCGTTGTAATTGTGAGTTTTATTATAACTGTATTCATCTTATTAAGACAAAAAAAACTCTCAGAAATGAAATCAGATTTTGTTAACAATATGACGCATGAGTTTAAAACGCCTATTTCTACCATTTCACTTGCAAGTGAAATGCTTACAAAATCTACTGTTTTGGAATCGAAAGATAAAATATTACAATATGCCAATATAATTTTTGACGAAAATGCACGTTTAAAATCTCAAGTTGAACAAGTTCTCCAAATATCTGTTTTAGATAAAAAGAGTTATAAGTTATTAAAAAAAGAAATAGATATTCATGAAGTTATTGAAAAAGTAGTTGAAAATTTTCATTTAGTTGTATTACAAAAAAACGGAGTGATTAATTTAAATTTGAATGCTGAGCCTTCACACATTTTTGCAGATCCTGTTCATTTTTATCACATTATATCAAATTTAATTGATAATGCTATCAAATATTCTCTAGATGCTCCAATAATAACTATTACAACTAAAAGCGTTAACATCGGGATTATTATTTCATTGGAGGACAATGGAATTGGAATTAACGCTGAAAATATCAAACATGTGTATAAAAAATTATATCGTGTACCAACCGGGAATATACACAATGTAAAAGGTTTTGGGCTAGGCCTTTATTATGTAAAAACGATGGTCGAGGCACATGGAGGTAATATAAAATTAAAAAGCGAATTAAAAAAAGGGAGTTGTTTTGAAATCTTTTTCCCATATAATCACAATATTAATAATTAAAAAAAATGAAAAAATATAAAGCCAAAATATTGCTTGTAGAGGACGACCCAAATTTAAGTTTAATTTTGGTTGATTACCTCGAATTGCTTACCTACGAAACCGTCTTGTGTAAAGATGGCGTTCATGGGCTCAATACCTTCAAATCAACGCATTTTGATTTGTGTCTTTTAGATATTATGATGCCTAAAAAAGATGGTTTTTCTTTAGCTGAAGACATCAGAAAGCTAAATCAGGAAATTCCAATTATTTTTCTTACAGCCAAATCGCTTAAAGAGGATCGTATCAGAGGGTTTAAAACAGGCTGTGATGATTACATCACAAAGCCTTTCAGCACGGAAGAGTTAAGTCTTCGAATTGATGCCATTCTCAAACGATGTATGATAAAAAGTAACCTTTCAACTATCGAGAAACAGGTTGTTTTTAATCTGGGGATCTTTACTTTTGATTACACCAATATGACATTGGTTTCACCTACGATTAAATACAATTTAACCAGAAAAGAAGTTGATTTGTTGAAAATGTTATGCGATAACAAGAATTTACTTCTTAAACGTGAAACTGCTTTAAAAACCATCTGGGGGGATGATAATTATTTTATTGGCAGAAGTATGGATGTATTTATTACTAAATTAAGGAAATACTTAAAAGAAGATCCGAATATATCCATTACAAATATACATGGTGCTGGTTTTAAATTAGAAATTGAAGAAAATTAATAAAGTTGATTAAACCTTTTGCTCTTTTACACATCTAAAACTTCATTAATAACTAAAAAGAATAAGATAATGAGATCACTAAAAAAAATCACTTTATTCATTGCAATTGCTTTGATAGGCTTATTTTCAACTGCTTGTAAAAAAGATGCGAAAGACAACAGCATTCCTGATTCATCTTCTATCCAGCAATTGGTAAAAGATGAAGTCGTTATTGAATCAAGCTCCGAAGAAGCAATAAATGATGCAAACGATGTACTTTCAAAAAGCAACACAAAAGATTTACAAGCAATGCCTTGTAATGCACTTATTGATTCAGTTTTAACTGCAGACACCATGACTTATACCATTACATTTAATGGATTGAATTGTGCCGGCACTAAATTTAAAACAGGAAAACTGATTGTTAAGAAAAATGTATTAACACCTTGGTCGCAGGCCCTAACAACCGTTTCTATTAGATTCGACAGTTTAAAAGTAACCAAAGTTTCCAATGGGATTTGGGTTATCATGAATGGCACTAAAACTTTTCAGAATGTGAGTGGTGGATTGGTTAAAAACCTTATACCTGGCAGTAGTCCTGTAGTACAGAAAGTTATAGGGTCTATTCAAGCCACTTTTAATGACAATACTACCCGTACCTGGTATGTTGCACGTCAATTATCATACAGCGGGAATTATGCAACCCATGAATTATTATTATCCCTTACTGGTTTTGGAAATGAAAATGGATATTCTAATTTAGTTGTTTGGGGTGTTAACCGTCATAACGAAAACTTTTACACACAAATCACTCAAGCTATCGTTCTCAGACAAAGTTGTGGATGGGACGCTATTTCTGGAATTAAAAAACATCAGATTCCTTCAGATAATAAGTCGGCCACCATTACTTTTGGTTTCGACAACCTTAACCAACCAATTACAGGTACTGCTTGTCCCGATCGTCTTAAAATTGATTGGGTGAAAGGTACATTCTCTGGAAGTATGTTTCTTGATCTGCCCTAATTGATTAAAAATTAAAATTGAAAAAGGTTGTCTCCATTTTGAGATAACCTTTTTTTTATTTATTTTTCGATTAGAATCTTCTTAGGTCAAAATTTGAATATAATATTTCTTTAATGCATAGGTATAAAAGAGAATGCTTGCAATAAGTGTTATGAAAGAAAAGATTAAAAAAGTATTACTTAACGATATATAATCGGATAATATACCCGTAATTACAGCTCCTGAGCCTATACCCAAATCAACAGCTGTAAAAAAAGTAGAGTTGGCAGCACCTCTTTGTTGTATTGATACTGTATGATTAATCATTGCCTGAAAAGTTGGAAACGTAATTCCAAAGCCAAGGCCCAATATAAATGCAGCTGAAATAAAACCTTCATAATTTTTTATTAGGGCAAGAAGTATCAATCCAATAATTAAAGAGGTAAGTCCTATAAAAGAAATTTTTCGAGGGCCATGCTTATCAAAAATTTTACCTGAAAAAGCTCGAGAAATAGCTAAACCTATTGCATAAATCAGGAAAAAGATTCCGGAATTTTCAATTTTTATTTCTTTGGCATATAATGAGATATAAACGATAACCCCTCCATAAGTAAAACAAATCAATAAAATAATCAAAGAAACAGGAATAGAGGAGGGTGCTATCAATTTCCCCCAGGCAAAACGCTGTGAAAATGTATCTGTTTTAAATTTAGGGTATTTGACAAAGCTAGCAAATACAAATCCGCAAAAAGCAAACAATGATGCTATTATAAACATTCTGTCATAATGATTATTTCCTGCTATTGCTAATCCTAGCATAGGTCCTATTGCCATACCTAAAGTCATAAACAAGCCAAACAAACCCAAACCCTCTCCTCTTTTTTTTAATGGAATAATATCTACAATTGCTGTTGAAAAACTCGTAGTGGTAATCCCCCATGTGAATCCATGCAATAATCGCATCATTAATAATTGAAATGCAGTAAAAACCAAGGCATACGTTCCAAACAATATGGCAAAAACAAAAAATGAAACCAATAAGATAGTTTTTCTACCATAACTATCAATAAAAAAACCGGCAAAAGGTCGGATAAGCAATGCTGCCAATGTGTATGAAGCAAAAATAAAACCCACCTGTAATTTTGAAGCATGCAAAACTTCGGTAATAAAAACGGGTAGTGTTGGTATTAAAAAATAAAATGCTAAGGACATCAAAAGGTTAGAAAAACACATTGAAATAAAACTTCCCGACCATAGTTTATTGGGTATTTGCATGCTAGTATCTGATTTAATTTTAAAGTGTTAAAAATTATTAGCTAAAGAATTATAAACCATTACATGATGGGATATGAGATTTGTCTATTCAGTAAAGTTGTTAGTTAAACTTCTTTATATAATAGGATAAATAGGGGAAAGCGTGTTAGAAAAACATATAAAAACAATCATACAATCGTTTCGTTTTTTTTAACATTAATTCGTTTGAGGTATCTCACATACAATCTTTCCACTTTTTCGCGAGCCCAAGGCGTTTTACGAAGAAAAGCCAGACTCGATTTTATGCTGGGAGATTCGTAAAAACAACGAATGTGAATCAACTCACCCAGGGTATCCCAATCAAAATAAAATACAAGGTCATTTAAAATGTCTTCTAATGTTTTACCATGTAATGGATTGTTTTTTTGTTGAGGTTCCATAAGTATATAAAAAAAAGCTTCCAACGCTTAATTTGTTTAAAATGTTACAAAGATAGATAATTCTTTAATATCATGATCGTCTTAAATTTTTGGATGTAATAAATATAGTTCTCCTTTTTTATGTTTTTTAAAAAATATTTTTATCTTTGTAACGTCTGAATAAAAATAATCTAATTAGTACAAGATTAACACCTAATCATTTGAACAAATTGAAGATGTTATTTATTTGCGAAACGAAGTTAATGAACA
>CAZCBG010000098.1:0-10581 GCA_964496885.1 uncultured Bacteroides sp.
TTAGATCCTCATTTACAATAATTTCATAAATCAAACCTAAGTCGTAAATATTCACGGGCACTTCTGGATCATAAATGGTTTTCAATACATTTAGTACCGCATCTTCGTATATTCGTATTTCTACTTTACGTTCCATGTTGATAATTATGCGTGATGAATTATGAATGATGAATTTTTTGTTTTACAGTTAAAATTGAGCTTTTGATGATTTTTAATAATGCTGTTGCATCTGATTTCAAATTTTCAAAATCTTCTTCTTTTAAAAAATTTGTTTCTTTTAATAATTCAAGCCAATAAATACTCTCATCGCATTCTTTCTGAGCAATACCTAATTTGTGAATAAAATCTAATTTACTTTCAGCGTTTTGTGCTTCGCGTACCAAGGCACCAACTGCAGTTCCACTTCTTAATAATTGCTTACTTAAAATATATTCTTTATTGGATTCTTTTAGATATTGATAAATCTGAACAATTTTAATTGCAAAAACAAAAGACTTAGTCAATAAAACATTTTCTTTTCTTTCATTCATAATTCATCATTTACAACTTATCATTAAAATTCATATTTTGTTTTATAAACCAAAGCATATAATTTCATTTGTTTCATCATAGCCAATAAACCATTGGAACGTGTTGGTGAAAGATGATTATTCAAACCAATTTTTTCAACAAATTCAAGTTTAGCATCCATTATATCCTGAGGTTTATGATTTGACAAAACCCTGATCAGCAGATTCGCAATTCCTTTGGTAATCACAGCATCACTATCGGCTTTGTATATGATAATCCCATCAGTATATTCCGCGCTAAGCCATACCCTGGACTGACAACCAACGATTAAATTGTTCTCAACTTTATTTTTTTCGTCAATCATGGGACATTCCCTTCCCATTTCTATCAGATAATTGTATTTATCCATCCAGTCGTCAAAAGCTTGAAATTCTTCAACAATCTGGTCTTCTGTTTCTTGTATTGTCATGGATATAAAATTAATTTGCTTCATAAAAATAAACTGCTTTTTCGTTTTTCCCGTCATTGATTTCACCAAAAAAATTCTCATCCATTTTTTGTTCAAGTGTTTTTGAATCAATATATTGTGCAGTTATTTTAACTTTATTATCTTCAGAAACTTTTATTTTAACATAATTATAGACAAATCCATCACCTTTAGGGTTTTCGATAAGCTTTGACTCAGAAGCAACTACAAATGCAAGTTTATTTTTTACTGCTTCTTTTGCAAAATATTCGAATACTCCAAGATTCATACCGCCAATTGCATCGGGTACTTTATCTTTTTCTTCATTATCACTGATGAGCTTGCATTTATTGTAGTAAACTACCATGTGAACTTGTTTTCCTGTCTTTAAAGAAGTCATTAATTCTTCGAAGTTTTTCAATTGCTTTTGAGCAAAAATTGAGCTTGAAGAAAGGAATAACATTACTAAAAAAATAATTATTTTTTTCATATTCAATACTTTCATATTCTGTCAATTAATTTTAATTTCTATACATTAATTAAACATTTCTTTTACTTTATAAATAGCTTTGATCATTACATCAATTTCTTCTTTGGTATTATAAAACGCAAAAGAAGCTCGAATTGTTCCCGGAATTCCGTAAATATCCATTAACGGCTGTGCACAATGGTGGCCGGTTCTCACAGCCACTCCAAAACGGTCGATGATAGTGCCCGCATCATAGGGGTGAATACTGCCAATCAAAAATGAAACAACGGCCGCTTTATGCTGAGCAGTTCCTATAATTCTTACGCCTTCTATCTTTAACAGTTCATTGCTGGCATAGTCTAATAATTCATTTTCGTAAAATGCTATATTTTCAATACCTAACGCTTCAATATATTGCAATGCTGATCCCAAGCCTAAGACATCACCTACATTGGGCGTTCCGGCTTCAAATTTATAAGGTAATTCGTTGTAAGTAGTTTTTTCAAAACTAACGGTTTTTATCATTTCGCCACCACCCTGATAAGGGGGCATCGCATTTAACCATTCTTGTTTCCCATATAAAACGCCAATTCCCATAGGACCATATAATTTGTGCCCCGAAAAACAATAGAAATCGCAATCCAGATCCATAACATCTACTTTAGAATGGGCAATACCCTGTGCTCCGTCAATCATTACCGGAATATTTCGGGCATGAGCTATTTTGATCAAGTCTTTAATAGGATTTATACTACCCAAAGCGTTTGAGACATGAGTAATAGCAATAATTCTCGTTTTTTCTGAAATAAGTGTTTCAAATGCTGCCGTGTCAAGCTCTCCGTTATCGTGAAAGGGAATCACTTTTAAAATGGCTTGTTTTTCTTCACAAATCATTTGCCAGGGAACAATATTTGAATGATGTTCCATTGCCGAAATCATTACTTCATCACCTTTTCCGATAAATTTTTTTCCGAAAGAATGAGCAATTAAATTGATACTTTCTGTAGTACCACGCGTAAAAATAATTTCGCAAGTATGTTGTGCATTTATAAATTTTCTGACAACTTCCCTTGTATTTTCAAAAGATAAGGTGGCTTTTTGGCTCAAAAAATGCACACCCCTGTGTATATTGCTGTTTGCCTCGGTGTAGTACTTTACAATTGCATTTATCACACATTGTGGCTTCTGAGTGGTTGCTGCATTATCGAAATAAACCAAAGGTTTGCCATATACCTGTTGTTGTAAAATGGGAAAATCCTTTCGTATTTTATCTATATTCAACATATTAAATTAATTCTATTTCTTTTTTGCTGTCGTTTTAGCTGGTTTTTTGCTGGCTGTTTTTTTTGTAGTCGTATTTTTTATGGTTTTACCACTTTCTTCTGCAATTTTCAGGCAATCACTCAACGTTAAATCTTTAGCTTCTTTATCAGCTGGAATTTTGAAATTATCTTTCCCAATTTTGATGTAAGCTCCATATCTTCCGCTTAGCACTTTTACATTGGCATTTTCAGGAAATTCCTTGAGACTTTTTTCAGCAGACTTTTTTTTATTTCCTTTAATATATTCAATGGCTTCTTCCAGCGTTAAAACTAATAAATCCTGAGCTTTTGGAACTGGGAAATTTGATTTATTGTGTGTAATGTAAGGACCATACCTGCCTATATTTACCACAACCTCTCCTTTTTCGTATTCACCAAGAGTTTTGGGGAAATGTTTTGAAATTTCAGCTTTTGCTCCATCTGAAATTCTTTTGGCTTTAATAATTTCAATACACCTTTCCTCAGAAACTTCGTAAGGGTCATCTGTTTTAATTAAAGAATAAAATTTGCCATCGTGGCGAATATAGGGACCAAATCTGCCAATAGCAACAACCATTTCAATATCCTCAAAGGTCCCGCAAGTTCTTGGAAGGTTAAATAATTCAAGTGCTTCTTTAAGATTAATTGTATCGAGGCTTTGTCCTTTTTTTAATCCGGCAAAACTTGGTTTTTCTTCATCTTTGGCTTCTCCTATTTGGGCCATCGCACCAAAGCGACCAATTCTGACATATACATTCTTCTTCGTCTTTGGATCTACACCCAATAATCTTTCACCTTTTGCTCTTTCTGATTCTTTCAGAGTTTTCTCAACATTTTCGTGAAATGGTAAATAGAAATTTTTAATCATTTCATTCCAAACCATTTGGCCATCAGCTATCTCGTCAAAATCTTTTTCTACCTCAGCCGTAAAATTATAATCAAGTATACTTTCGAAATGCTGAACTAAAAATCTATTCACTATTGAACCAATATCCGTTGGAAATAATTTGCTTTTTTCGAAGCCTGTTTTTTCTGATTTTACAACTTCTGATATTTTATTGTTTTTCAGCGTAATAAAATCAAATTTTCTGATTTCACCATCTCTATCTTCTTTGACAACATATTCTCTTTTCTGAATAGTAGAAATAGTAGGAGCATAAGTAGAAGGCCTTCCTATGCCCAAATCCTCCAGTTTTTTTACCAAACTTGCTTCGGTAAATCTAGGAGGATGCTGGGTAAAACTTTGGCAGGCATTGCATTCATTTAGATTTAATTTTTCTCCTTTTTTTACTGATGGCAACAAACCTTTTTGATTTTCCTCATCTTCATCATCGTTCGATTCGAGGTAGACTTTCAAGAAGCCATCAAATTTAATAACTTCTCCTTTTGCGACAAACTTTTCTTTTCTATTGTCTATATCAATAGTAATATTTGTTTTTTCTAACAATGCATCACTCATTTGAGATGCAATGGCACGTTTCCAAATCAAGTCATACAAACGTTTTTGCGAAGCATCACCATTTACAGTTTGGTTCGTCATATAAGTCGGCCGAATGGCTTCATGTGCTTCCTGGGCACCTTTGGTTTTAGTAGTATATTTACGGATTTTTACATAGTCTGCTCCAAATAAACTTTCAATTTCTTTCTTAGCCATTGCCAATGCCATATTTGAAAGATTTACAGAGTCAGTTCTCATATATGTAATCATTCCCGATTCGTACAATTGTTGGGCCACCATCATGGTTTTAGCAACAGGAAATCCTAATTTTCTGCTGGCTTCCTGTTGAAGTGTAGAAGTTGTAAATGGTGGTGCCGGCGATTTTTTAGCTGGCTTCGTTTCTACATCAGCTACAGTAAAAGTGGCTTTTATACAATCGTTTAAAAAATTAACTGCATCGGTCTTCTTTTCAAATCGTTGAGAAAGTTCTGCAGTAATAGTAGTGTTTTTGTCAGAATTTTTTACATCGAAAATCCCAATTACCTTATAAAAAGAAGTAGTTGAAAATCCTCTGATTTCATCTTCTCTTTCAACTATGAGTCTCACAGCAACAGATTGAACGCGTCCGGCAGACAATGCTGGTTTCACTTTTTTCCACAACACCGGCGACAGTTCGTAACCTACCAATCTATCTAATACTCTTCGAGCTTGTTGAGCATTTACAAGATGAAGGTCGATAGACCTCGGATTTTCAACAGCATTCAATATAGCTGTTTTTGTAATTTCGTGAAAAACAATACGTTTTACCTTATTTTCTTTCAGCCCTAATGCTTCCATCAGATGCCACGAAATAGCTTCTCCTTCACGGTCCTCGTCGGAAGCTAGCCAAACTACTTCTGCCTCTTTGGCTAACTTCTTAAGTTCGTTTACAATCTTTACCTTATCGGGTGAAATTTCATATTGAGGTTGAAAATTATTTTCGATATCAATGCTGATTGTTTTTTTAGACAAATCCCTCACATGACCAAAACTTGACTTCACAACAAAATCATTTCCTAAAAACTTTTCAATTGTTTTAGCTTTTGCAGGTGACTCAACTATTACAAGATTTTTCGACATAAATTTTTTCTATTAATATAATATTGTATGAATTTTGTCATATTTTGAGTAAAATCGACCCAAAGAGGACAGTTTCATAAAGTGTAATTTCATAGGTTTTCTTAATATTTGTATATAATCCCACATGAAAAACGGCACAAAATAAAACAATAAAAACTGAATTCACCGAATTATTTTTTAAAACCATCCTAAAAAAATTAAAATTTAGCTTTTTTGACTACCTTTGCATCCCCAAAAACTCAATATTTAATATGTTGATATTAAATTATTTATACTAAAGTTTAAACAAACATAATTAATTTTTGTTTGGGTAATAATTTAAAACTAAAAAAAATAAAGTGGAACGCAAGAAAGTTTTTATTGAAACTTATGGTTGTCAGATGAATTTTTCAGATAGCGAAATAGTTGGCTCTATTATGCAATCAATAGATTATGAGTTAACAACAGATATTAATCAAGCAAGTGTTATTTTTTTGAATACCTGCTCTATCCGCGATAATGCAGAGCAAAGGGTAAATAGACGATTAAAAGAATTAAGATCCTATAAAAAGAAAAATTCTGAATTGAAAATCGGTTTACTGGGCTGCATGGCTGAACGATTAAAGGAGCAAATTTTTAATGAAGAAGCTGTAGATTTGATAGTAGGACCTGATGCTTATCGGGATCTTCCTAATTTATTGAACACAGTTGATAGCGGACAAAAAGCTGCCAACGTCATCCTTTCGGAAGAAGAGACCTATGCTGAGATAGAACCTGTTAGACTTGACAGCAATGGTATTTCTGCATTTATTTCAATTATGAGAGGTTGCGAAAATTTTTGCACATATTGTGTTGTCCCTTATACAAGAGGAAAAGAGAGAAGCCGCAACCCCGAAACCATTATCAATGAAGCAAAAGATTTGTTTGAAAAAGGATATCGTGAAATTACCTTACTCGGTCAAAACGTTAATTCCTACCAATGGGAAAACAATCAGGAAATAAATTTTACTAAATTGCTGGAAAGTGTTGCTTTGATCAATCCTTTATTAAGGGTACGTTTTGCCACTTCTCATCCAAAAGACATTTCTGATGAATTATTATACTGTATTGCGAAACATGAAAATATTTGCAATGCTATCCATTTACCTGTACAATCAGGTAGTAGTGAAGTACTTAAACGCATGAACAGAAAATATACCCGTGAATGGTATATGAATAGAATTGAAGCTATCAAAACAATCATACCTGATTGTGCTATCTCAACAGATATTATTGCAGGATTTTGTGCAGAAACAGATGAAAATCATCAGGATACAATATCGTTGATGAAATGGGCCGGCTTTGATTATGCTTATATGTTTAAATATTCTGAAAGACCCGATACTGTTGCTGCTAAAAGATTTAAGGATGATATTGCTGAGGATATTAAAAGTAAGCGATTGGAAGAAATTATTGAACTTCAGATGAAATTAGCATTGGAAAGCAATCAAAGAGATATCGGTAAAACTTTTAAAGTATTAATTGATAATGTTTCAAAAAGATCAAAGTTAAAACTATCGGGTAGAAACAGCCAAAATAAGGTAGTAGTTTTCCCAAAAGAAAATTTTAACATTGGTGATTATGTTACAGTTAGAATTACAGACTGTACTTCTGCCACATTAATGGGTGATGCCATTTTAACTTAATATGGGTTGTTTTGTAATATATTTAAGAAAATAATTAAAGTCTTTTTCAAATCTAATTTTTAGTTCCTTTAAGATTTTAACGTTATATTTATAAAAAAAAAGCTAATTTTGCGAACTAAAAGTATAGAATCTTACTTTTTTAAAAATTTAATCATTGAATAATGAAGCAAATAAAGTCAATTAATAAAAAATTTAACGTAATCGTGCTTATTTCGATTATTGTTGTTTTTGCATCCTGCACTTCTCAGAAAAAATTAATTTATTTACAAGAAAAGGCTAATAACGTAAGCGGAAATAATGTTTATGCGAATAAAAGTCCCGATTATCGATTAAGAGCAAATGATATTTTGTATGTTAAAGTCAACACCATTAATCCTGACAACTCCGATTTTTTTAACGGAGAAGCCACTGTAAATAGTGCCTATCAATTCCAGAATGAAATTGGAATTTATTTAAACAGTTATACTATAAACGATTCAGGAAATATAAATTTACCCATTGTTGGAAATATTTATGTAAAAGAACTGACAATAAGCAATGCTCAAAATGAAGTACAAAAAGCAGTTTCAAAATATTTAAAAGACGCTTCTGTTATTGTAAAATTAGCCAATTATCGGGTAAGTATCATTGGAGATGTTGCCAGAGCCGGTGTTTATTTCTTTTACCAGGATAAGGTGAATATATTGGAAGCTATTGCCAAAGCCGGAGATTTGACGGAATATGGCAACAGACATCGTGTAATGTTAATCAGGAAAACTGAAGCAGGCGACAAGATAAGTATGATTGACTTAACAGATAGAAATTTATTACTCAAAGAAGAATACTTTATTTTACCCAACGATATTATTTATGTGGAACCAAACAAATCAGCCAAATCGGTTGGGTTTGCTACTTTCCCATGGACAGTTGTACTTTCAACTATTTCAACAGTTGTTACAATTTATGCATTACTCAGGAAGTAATCCCCTAAAAAAAATCGGATAAAAATATTTCAACTTAAAAATTCAAACGTGGAACAATCTCAAATCAACAATAATTTACCGCAACAACAAGAACAAGAAGAAAAAGTGGACATCATGTCCATTGTTTTTAAAGTATTATCACATTGGCATTATTTTGCCATTTCAATCGTTTTAACACTCTTATTGGCATTTGTTTTTAATAAATACTCGGTCCCTTTGTATGAAGTAAAATCGACTGTTATGATTAAAGATGAATCAAAAGGTGGAGGAAGCGGGAATGAACTTATGAAAGGCTTATCCCTTTTTGGTTCTCAAAAAAATGTTCAGAATGAAATAGGTGTTTTACAATCGTATTCCCTTTCCAATAAAGCTATAAAAAAGCTTAACTTTTATGTTTCTTATTTTGCTGAAAATAATTTTAAAACAGAGGAATTGTATAAAGAAAGTCCTTTTGAAGTTATTTTAGATACCGGATATACTCAATTAGTTGGGGTACAAATAGCAGTTAAAATTCTTTCAAACGAAAAATATCAACTTGAAATTCCTGAACAAACCGATGTAACATCATTTAATTATAGGGAAGAAAAAGCTTTGGAAGATAAAATTGATATTCATAAAGTTGTAAAAACTTTATACTTTGGTGAAATATACAAAGATGAAAATTTGAATCTTAAAATTCTTTTAACTCCAAAATACAAAAAGAAAGATGCCAATGGAAAATCTTTTCAATTCACTATCAACGATTTGAACCAAATGGCCTCTCAATTTAACGATTCAAAAATTGAACCTATTAACAAGGAAGCCACTGTTTTAGCTATAACAATAAAAAACAGGAATAAACAAAAGGCAATTGATTTTATAAATGCACTTACGGATGCTTATATCAACAGCGATTTGGAAGAAAAAAACCTTATTGCAACCAATACAATCGGTTTTATAGATGAACAACTTTCAGGTATCACTGATTCATTACATTTAGTTGAAAACCAGTTACAGAATTTTAGAACGCTTAACAAAATAATGAATGTAAGCGATGAATCTAAAATTGTTTATGATAAAGTTGTTTTGCTAGATAACCAAAAAGCACTAGAAACTTTAAAATCAAGCTACTACAAATATCTTACCGATTATTTCTCTAAAAACAATAGTGTTAAGAACGATATTCTTGCTCCTTCTACCATGGGTATCGAAGATCCTTTATTAGGTAAATTGGTAGAAGAATTGGTGAAACTATCTGCTGAAAGAGAAAAATTAAAAAGTTCAACAACCGCTATCAATCCTGTGATTACTAAAATCGATCTGAGAATTGACAATCTCAAAAAAACCTTGATTGAAAACGTCAAGAATATTGTAAATATGTCGAATATTGGCATAAAAGAACTTGACAAAAGAATAGAAACGGTTCAGACTGAACTCAACAAATTGCCTGCTACCGAAAGAAATCTGATTAATATTGAAAGAAAGTTTAAAATCAATGATCAGATTTATACTTTTTTATTGCAAAAAAGAGCAGAATCTGCCATTGCAAAAGCTTCTAATGTTCCTGATAATAAAATAATTGATAAGGCAAGATCAGCAGAAAAAGTATATCCAAAAACAACATTGAATTATATCATTGCTTTTATTCTTGGATTACTAATTCCTCTTATCTATTTGTTTGTCAAAGATTTTTTGAATAATACAATTATCGAAAAATCTGATGTGGAAAAAATAACTTCCTTCCCTATTATCGGACATACTACTCACAACGATAATGCAAGTAGTACAGTTGTTCATGATTCTCCAAAATCCTCTATTTCGGAGTCCTTCCGTTCAGTAAGAACGAATTTGCAATTTATTGCAAAAGGCAAGGAAAAACAAACCATAATGATTACTTCTACGATGGTAAGTGAAGGTAAAACATTTATATCCATTAATATAGCATCTATTTTTGCCTTGTATGGGAAAAAAGTTCTACTTATGGGTTTTGATTTACGTAAACCTAAAATTTACCAGGATTTCTCCCTTACAAATACCGAAGGGATTAGTTCATTTTTGATAGGGAAAAGTAAATTGGAAGATATTATTCAGAAATCATTCATTCCCAATCTAGATATAATAATGGCTGGACCCATTCCACCCAATCCTTCAGAATTAATTGCATCTGAAAAAACGGATGAACTGTTTGCCCGCTTACAGGAAATTTATGATTATATTATTATTGATACACCTCCTGTGGGATTAATTACAGATGCTTATTTACTGATGAAATATACCGATTCCAATGTTTATGTTTGCCGTCAGAACTTTACCAATAAAAAAGTTTTTAATTCAATTATTAGCGATATTGAAAAAAGAAAAATAGGTAAATTTAACATCCTGATTAATGATGTTCGCCTTGATCGTGATTCAACCGGATATGGATATGGCTCAGGTTACGGTTATGGATATGGTTACGGATATGGTTACGGATATGGTTATGGTTATGGATACTATTCTGATGACAACAGCAAAATCAAGAAAAAATCATTCCTGAAAAAAATTAAAAAGTTTTAAAATATAAAAAAGCTAAGAAAAAATCTTATACTTCCAATGAGGTATAAGATTTTTTTTTTACAATATAAAATGCAAAAAAAACATTTCACCATTCCCATTTTTATTCCTGAAATGGCA
>CAZCBG010000099.1:0-7129 GCA_964496885.1 uncultured Bacteroides sp.
TATAGCGGGTGGCCATGTATAAATAAGCCCTGGCAAAGTCCCCTTTGTATTCGTTAATGGGTTCAAATACCACACCGTTATATCCAGGGTAAGAACAAGGACCTAATTTGCTTCCGTTGTTGGATGTATATGTAGGTGTTCCTACTTGTCCAATAGGGTAATTACTTTTATAACCATTTACATATTGATCGGCCGGAAATAAATGATGTAAATCAGTGTATTGAGGGTAGGTACTTGATGTGAGTTTGCCTAATCCTCCCCACCATGAATTGGGTAAACAGTGTTCGCGAGAATAGCAGAAACCTTCAGCAGATCCACCATTCCCACATTGGCCGGTAGAAAGTGTAAGTGTAGTTGAGGATATTCCACCCGGAATATCTGTATACATATCCCAAATAATAGTAGTATCAGGTGATGGCTTAACATCTGTATGTGCATAAGCAATCCAAACATCGGCATAAGACAATTTAACATGTCCGGTTGTTGTAATCGTTTTTAATGCTGATCTCAGACTCTCTCCCGATAACCCAGTCGCAGTATTGTAATAACCTGTTGGAATCTGGGCAAATACAGCGGATGTAAAGAATAATAAAAGGGAAATGTAAGTAAAGATTCTTTTCATTTTTAAATCAATCGTGTTAATAAATAGATTTACTTGAATTTCAATTATTTATTCAATAAATATTTTTTTTGTATAAACATTTTTATCAGTGATGATTTTCACGATATAATATGCAGCTACATTTTCAAGATGAACTGTATACATCGTTTTGTTAAGAATAGTTTTTTGAATGATGGGCTGTCCCAACAAATTATAAATACAGATTTCTTTTATTTTTTCGCTTGAGTTGATATAAATGTCTTTGCAATAAGCATAAATATTGATAACAGGATTTAATGCTGCATTTGCAGAAATAAATGTTGCAGGCGCATGATAATCAGATATCATGATGTCATCGATATTTACTCTTAAAGTAGTTGAAGTGGTTTCAATATTCAAACGCAGATTGCCTTGTTGGTTAATAACAAAAACGGCTGGTGATAAGCTGTCGGATGAAGTAACAGGATTGCCAACATAATTCCAACTGATACCACCATCTGAAGATAATTGAAGCCTCCATGTTGTATTCAGGTCATTTCCGTATTTTGCATGATAAATTACAACAGTATCCCCACCATTCGCCTTGTCGAAATTCATGGTTAAATTTGCATTTCTTAGCCTTGCACTCTTCAGGCCATTCTTTTTGTCGGAAGCCGAAGTGCCAATTAATGCATCACTGAATGTCCAGTTTCCCATCGTGCAGTTAACAGTATTGCTAGCATAAGTGGTTTTACTTCCTGTTTCAAAATCTTCTTTCCAAACTGAAACTGAAGTTGAATCAACAGCTGAGGGGATTATTCCATCAATTTTGTAGTTAATATTATTGCCATTGTTGGTATATGGGAAAATCTTAAAGTAGTATAAAGTATTGGGTGTAAGACTTGTAAAAACCGATGTTTGAACACCCGAACCAACTACTTTTTGCAGAATGGTATTTATTTCGGCTATGCTGTCGGTTGGATGCTGGATTTGGCTGAAACCAACTGAACTTGCACGTATCAGATATCCGTCAGGTAAAACTCCACCAGTAGCATCAGTCCAGCTTACAG
Organism: uncultured Bacteroides sp.; assembly: GCA_964496885.1. Taxonomy (GTDB): domain Bacteria; phylum Bacteroidota; class Bacteroidia; order Bacteroidales; family JACABE01; genus JACABE01. Next base: position 1,651 of record CAZCBG010000099.1, read on the forward strand.
TAATCGTAGTATTTAAAGGTGCAGTATTTATTGCTTGAAAATTAGTGGCGGGATTTGTTGGTTCTTGTTTGATAATTAAAGACCCACCCCAAATCGCCTGCACATATTCTGGATGGTCGACAAAGGGATTTCTGTTGTGTTGAGCTGTATTGTAATAAATGGCATTGTTCCTGTTTATTTCTTTGGAACTCACGGCATCATTGGTATGCCAGTTAAGCAACATATCAATAAACCATTGTTTGTAGTTATTGGTAATTGTATCAATAATAAATCTTGATTCATAATTCGGATAATTTTTCACCCAGGCTCCAATACTGTCCATATACCTTGTAGCCATGTACAAATAAGCTCTTGCAAAATCACCTTTGTAAGCATCTATAGGCTCAAATACTGTCCCTGTAAAACCTGGTACAGAACTTGGTCCAACCTTGCTGCCATTATTGGAAGTGTAAGTAGGGGCATTTGTTTGCCCGGGCAAATTATTACTTTTATGTAAATTTACATATTGATCGGAAGGAAATAAATGGTGTAAATCAGAATATTGTTCATGGGTTGAATCATCAAAATGGCCCCACCAGGAATTTGGAAAACAATGTTCCCTGGAATAGCAAAGACCCTCTGCACTTGCACCTCCACTCCCACATTGTCCTGTAAATATTGTCAGCGTAGTAATCGACGTTCCTCCAGGAATATCTGTGTACATATCCCAAATGATATTATTATTAGTTGATGGTTTTATGTCAGTATAAGCATAAGCATTCCACACATCGGGGGTGTAAAATAATTTTACATGTCCGGTTTTGATAATTGTTTTGAGTGCTGTTCTCAGACTATCACCCGATAATCCATTTGCAGCGTCATAGTACCCGGAAGGAATCTGAGCGAATACTGAGGATAGTAAACATAATAATAGCGGTATGAAAATTAATATTTTTCTCATCTTCAAGGGGGCAACAATTTTATATAAAAGTTTGCAAATTTACAATAAAATTGATTACTCCTTAAATAAACAAAAATATTACATAATTGATTATTGAATAAATATGATTATTTTAAAAAATGGTATTCAAAATGCATATATTCAATATATTGTGATTTTGTTAATATTTAATTATTCAAATAATTATTTAAAATAATTCATTGTCAGCAGCTTACTGCAGTTTCATTGGTGAAATTTCATTTTTAACAAAAGAAAAAATTCAAAAAAAGCGATTGTTAGTTTTTTTATTAGTAATTTCATGCCGTAAAATTTAAAAGTATTTACTACAAACATTATCTGAAACTGTTAAAATAATATGTATTTTAATTAAAAAAGTTTATTGATAGCTTATAAATATTATGTTAATTTTTTAAATTTATAAGTTCATTTTATTTTTTTTATTTTTTTGAATTCGCTTAAGAATTTCTTTCAACATCATCATGAATTTATACTTATTTAAACTGTAAATAAAAGATTATGAGGAAAATATACTTAGTATTTATTTTATTTTTTTCTTGCTTTTTTTTAAGTTCGATTTCCCAATCGCAAACCATAACAATAGGTACAATTTCACCTGCTTCATATTGCGCGGGAAGTACCATTAGCATTCCTTTTACAGTGAGTGCTTCTTTTAACAATGTGAATATATTTATTGCTCAGTTATCGAATGCCAGTGGAAGTTTTAGTTCACCTCTTCAAATTGGATTATTATCAACTGATACTTCAGGAATACTGCTTGGTACAATTCCTACCAGCGCAACACAAGGCAGTGCTTATAGAATTAGAGTCATTAGCTCTACTCCTTCAGATACTTCTAATGTTTCAATACCACTTACAATAAATCCTTTGCCTGCGATTGCAGGAACAATAACTGGCACTGCAATGCTATGTCAGGGTCAGAATCCATTTACTTATAAGGTTGCAGTGATTAATAATGCTGCTACCTATGTATGGACACTGCCTTCAGGTGCTTCGGGAATAAGTACAACAGATAGTATAATTGTGAGTTACAGCCTTACTGCAGTTTCGGGGAATATAATGGTAAAAGGCAATAATGCCTGTGGAGATGGAATTGCTTCAACTTTAATGATAATTGTTAACCCAACACCAGATATTCCAATAGCATTGTCATCTGTTTCTTATTGCCAGAATTCACCAGCATCACCTCTAAGTGTTACCGGCAGTAATTTGTTATGGTATACTGCTTCTACAGGAGGAATCGGAAGTACTTCAGTTCCTACAATTTCAACCTCAATTACTGGAACTACTAATTATTTTGTAACTCAAACAAATTCTTTTGGATGTGAAAGTGCAAGAAAACAAATAGATGTCATCATAAATACATTACCGGTAGCAAATTATAGTATTTCACCCATCACAGCACAGTGCTCAGGTACTTCTATTTCGTTTACTAATTCCAGTTCTAATGCTACGAATTACAACTGGAGATTTGGAGATAGACTGACTTCTACCATTGCAAGTCCCAATCATATTTTTGATACCATTGGAAATGGATCGAATACGTTTACAATATGGTTAACTGCTATCAGTCAATACGGCTGTAAAGATTCAATTTCTCATACTGTTACTGTAACTCAAAGACCTGATCCAAGTTTGAAATCTGATGGTAGCGGAGGTTTTGAGAATTCACCACCGATTGGGACTCCTACTGTTATGAAAAAATGTGCATTACTTCCTCCTAATACACTTGCGTTGACAAATATTTTTTCACCTATTCCTTCATATTCTACCTTAAGTTCTGATTCGATTTATGATATTACTTTTGGGACAGGTACTCCATCTACCTGGACTGGTAATCCATTTTCTCCTCTCCCTCACGACTTCCCACTCGGATCTTATACTTTAATCTATAAAGTTACGGGTAAAAATAAATGTGTTTCTTCCAGGCAATATCAGGTATATGCAGGAACAAACCCAGGAGGAGGTATTAACTTGCCACCAGGAACTACATTGCAATGTGCTCCTCAAACCTATAATTTCCCTTTATCGAACAATGTATTTAATAACACACCCAGTACACAATACACATTGAGCTTTAATGATGGAACTCCCAATTTTGTTTACGATCAAAGCCAGATGCAATTGCCCCCTTTCTTTTATGATTCGTTGGATGCCACCTGGAAATATCCTCATACTTTTAATACAGGCTCTTGTGGGAAAGCTTCTACATTATATTCAAATTCATTTTACATCAAGCTGAATATCAACAATGCCTGTGCAGAAGCTCCTTCAGAAGCGCAACCCATCGTCTTAAGAAGCAAACCTACTGCAGGGTTTTCTTTTTCATCAGGACCCTATTGTGTAAGCCCATCCAATGTTATCCTGACAGATACTTCAATGGGCACCTGTAATATATATTATGATGCCGCAGTTGCAGGCAAATATGTGAGCTATGCTAGTCTGAACCAGAGCTGGACAATTACTCCTTCAACATATCAAATCGTCTCAGGAACATTAACTTCCTCACCTTTGACTGTAAGATTCACACAAGTTGGAAATTATACAATTAAGTATGTTTCTTCCGGAAATAATCAATGCGGGAATGACTCTGTAACTAAAACTATTTGTGTAAGTCCTCTTCCTGTGCCCGGATTTACGATGAATAAAAATATATTTTGTTTGCCCGATACTGTGAAAATTACGGATACAACCAACACATCATTTTTTTGTACTACAGCTGTTTATAACTGGAACATCAGTTGTACAAATACTGGCTGTGATGGTTCTAATTGTAATACCGGTTATACATATATAAATAGTACAACATCAGCCTCAAAAAATCCAGAAATTAAATTTACAAAACCTGGTATTTATTCATTATCGTTAACGATGAATAACTCATGTGCTACTGTTACCTCAAGCATTCGAACAATTACTGTTAAAGATAAGCCCACTGCAAATTTTACCCTTCCTGCTTCAGTATGTATGAATGCTAATATTTGTCCTACTGCTGTTTCAGTCACCAATTGCTATGGTACATCAGCTTTAAGCTATTTGTGGTCGTCAGTACTTGGTGTATTTACGAATCCAAGTGCACAAACACCCGGATGTGTTTCAGCTTCAGCTTTAGGAACCCAGACAGTTACTTTGGCAATTAATAATGAATGTGGAATAACTACCGTTAATAAAAGTTTAACCGTAAATCCTTTACCTACGCTTACTCAATTAAGTAATATTATCGTTTGTCCAGGAGATATCATCCCAACCCAAACATTTACAAGTAATCCAAGTGGTGCAAGTTTTGCATGGACAAATTCTAATACCAATATTGGGAAACCTGTTTCAGGAAATGGCAATATTACAAGTTGGACAGCACCCGCTAATATAACAGGAATAAATGTAGTGGGTACAATAACTGTTACTCCGACTTTGGCAGGTTGCCCTGGAACACCCATGATCTTCACGGTAACAATTAAGCCTACTCCGCTTACTAATGTTGTTTCAAATCTATATTTTTGTCCGGGAGATTCTATCCCATTACAAAGTTTTACAAGTACTCCTTCAGGGGCAAGTTTTACATGGACAAATACAAATACAGCGATTGGAATTGGAAGCAGTGGATCAGTCAACATCCCTGCATGGATAGCACCCGTTAATGCAGGAACTTCAAATATTAGCGGTACTATTTCTGTAACACCCAGCCTGAATACTTGTGTTGGAAATGCAATGAACTATACTATAAATGTTTATCCTACACCCTCTGTGAATGCAATCAGCAATACAAGTGTTTGCCCAGGGAGTAGTATTTCTATCGGAAGTTTCGTAAGTACACCTCCTGGTGCGACCTTCTCTTGGACAAATACAAATACTGCGATTGGTTTAGCTTCAAGTGGAAATGGAAATATAGCTAGCTGGTTTGCGTCAGCTAATATTAGCGGCTCTGATTATACTTCCACTATTACAGTTACTCCTTTGTTAAATGGATGTAGTGGAATTCCACGGAGTTTTGTAATTACCGTAAAATCTAAACCTGTTTTGACGGCTATTGTTTCTCAAACGGTTTGTTCGGGTCAAACTACTTCAGCTGTTAACTTAAATAGCAATATTAGTGGAACTACCTATAACTGGAGTTCAGTTGTAAGTGGTTCTGTTACACCTCTTCCTGGTAGTGGTATTTTAAATCCAATTCCTGCAACTGTTTTTGTTAATAATAATTCAACAGCAGCAGTAATTACCTATACCATTATACCTACTGCAAATCTTTGTGTTGGGAGTTCTGGGAATTACACAGTAACAGTTAATCCAGCACCCATCATTGTTACACAACCTCTGTCCAGTACTGTCTGTTTAGGCGGTAACCCAACCCAACTGGCAGTAACTTATGCCAATGGAAGTGGTAGCGCTAACTATCAATGGTATTCAAATTCTGCTAATAATACAACAAGCGGAAGTTCAATTGGCGGAGCTACCACTTCAACGTATACGCCACCGGCCACCACTGCAGGCATTACTTATTATTATTGTATCCTAACGTTTTCG
>CAZCBG010000099.1:7229-10551 GCA_964496885.1 uncultured Bacteroides sp.
AGCTGCCGGATGCTCGGTAGTGAGTGCAGTATCAGCAGTAATTATTAATTCAGCAGCCATCATTGTTACACAACCATTGCCCAGTACAGTCTGTTTAGGAGGAAATCCAACACAACTCACAGTAAGTTATTCCAATGGAAATGGTAGCCCTACTTATCAGTGGTATTCAAATTCTGCCAATAATACTACAAGCGGAAGTTCAATTGGCGGAGCTACCACTTCAACGTATATGCCACCGGCCACCACTGCAGGCATTACTTATTATTATTGTATCCTAACGTTTTCGACCGGTGGATGTGCAAACATTACATCAAATACCGCAATGGTTGATGTAAAAGCAGATCCTGCAATTAACAGTCAACCTATTTCAAGTCAGAGTATTTGTGTGGGTGGAGCTGTGCCCGCCTTATCTGTCCTTTATACAGCAGGAACAGGATCGCCCACTTATCAATGGTACTCCAATACTACTTCATCCACTACAGGAGGCACAATTATTCTTTCTGCAACCAATGCAAGCTATCTGCCTCCGACATTTCTAACTACAGGCAATTACTATTATTATCTAACTTTGAGTGTAAGTGGCAGTGGATGTGATGCTACCACCAGCAATATAGCCCTGGTTACCGTAGTTGCTGATCCTGTGATTGATACACAGGCTGTTGCCAGCCAATCTCTCTGCCAGAATGCTGTACCTGCTAATTTGCAAATTTCGGTAAGCGGAGGCGTAGGCAGCTATACATATCAATGGTATTCGAATACCATCAACAGTAATAGCGGAGGTAGTCTGATAAACCTGGCAACATCTGCTTCCTATACTCCACCAACCACAACGATTGGAACAAAATATTATTATTGTGTTGTTACACAATCAGCTGCCGGATGCTCGGTAGTGAGTGCAGTATCAGCAGTAATTATTAATTCAGCACCGATATTTACATTACAACCCTATTCAAGCGATACTTGCCAGGGATTAGTTTTTGCACCCATCAGTGTCAATTATTCGAATGGGACAGGTCCACCTTCTTATCAATGGTATTCAAATTTACTGAGTACTACTTTGGGTGGAACTGCTATTGTTGGTGCAGTTACAAATAATTATACCCCACCATCTGCCTCAGCAGGTACTATCTATTATTACTGCATTATTTCTTTTGGCTCAGGAGGTTGTTCAAGTATCACCTCTAATATTGTTTCTAAAATAGTGCACCCAAAACCCATTGCTGCTTATTCTTACACTCCTGTTACAGGAGGTCAACCCTTGAATGTAAGTTTCACGAATCTATCAACTACTCAACCTTTAAGCAATCTTTGGTCTTTTGGATATAATTTCCCAAATTTAACGAATCAAAATCCTGTCGTTTCTTTAACGAATACCGGCATTGTCGACAGTTTGTATACCATTCGACTGATTGTAACTTCCACTTTTGGTTGTAAAGATACGGTCGTACATACCGTAAACGTTCATCCATTGCCCATTACTAAATTTGGTGCTCCCAATGTTTGTTTTGGCCTTACCACTCCATTTTCTGATTCTTCAGTAAATACAATAGGTGTCATTAATAACTGGCATTGGAGTTTTGGTGACGGAGATACTTCAAATTTGCAAAATCCAGCTCATTATTACTTAAATACAGGAACTTATTCTGTTAGTTTGACCACTACAAATAACTTAAATATAAGCAATTCTCTTACAAAAAATATTATCGTTTACCCTTTACCTGTTCCCAATTATACAACTACCTATGATACCTTGGGTTGTGTATCACCCGCTACTGTTAGTTTTACAAATTCATCCACAGGTGCGCAAACCTATAAGTGGAATTTTGGTGATAATTCATCTGTAACTACTTTCAATGCCTCTCATATTTTTGCGACAACAGGATATTATTTTGTAAAGCTCATTGATACCACACAATTTAAATGTGTTGATTCAATTCAACATAGAATCCGTATTATCAGTTCACCCGTAGCCAATTGTCATCTTTCTGTTTCTGATAGTTGCGGTCCTCTTTCTGTTACTTTTACAAATCAATCTACTGGTATGTATCTGAGCTATTTATGGAACTTTAACATTGGGACTCCATCTACTTCAGTGTTGCCGGGTCCTTTTACCAAAGTATATCCTGCAGGAGCCAATGATTCTGTTTTCTATGTATCTTTAAAAGCTACAAATATTTGTGGCATAAAATTTTATTACGATACCATTACCGTTTTCTCAAAACCAAAATGCAACTTTGGAATGAACCAAAACACGGGCTGTTCGCCTCTAACCATCTCATTTCTAGATACAATTATTGGACATCCTGATAGTCTGGTCTGGAATTTCGGAGATGGAAGCCCCAAGATTCATTCCAGTGTTTTTTCTCAAAATATTTTCCATACGTTTACTTATACAGGTGCTAACGACACCACTTATTATATTAAATTAATAGCCTATAATGAATGTGGTAGCGATTCCATTATAAAACCCTTAATAGTTTCTCGAAATACTACCAATGCTTTTTTTAATACGGATACATTGTTTGGCTGCAAACCCTTAACGGTTCATTTTACGAGTTATTCTCAAGGGGCTTCGCATTATAATTGGAGTTTTGGTGATGGTAATTTTAGTAATCAACCCACAATTGCACATACCTATTCACAACCAGGGGTCTATATTACTTATTTAGCTGTAGCTAACGAATGTAGCAAAGATACTTTCTGGAGCAGTCCTATTACAGTTTACCCATCACCAATTGTTGGATTTATTTATAGCGGAAATCAATGTACCTATGATTCTGTAAGCTTTACTTCTGTTACTCCGGGTTTGTCGCAATATTCGTGGAATTTTGGCGATGGTGGACAGTCTAACTTGTACAATCCTAAACATTTATTCAATAATTACGGGAATTTTACTGTAAAATTAATAGGATACAGCATCAACGGTTGTCGTGATACCAGCACTCAAATAGTTAATATAAAATTTACACCTACTTCAAAAATGAATATTGTCAAGAGAATTGACTGTAGTCCGCTCATAACAAATATTGTAAATCAAACAGATAATTTAAATCTGAATAATTATAATTGGATACTGGGCAATGGCAATACCTATGTCAGTACTCAACCACCAACACAAACTTTTATAAATTCAAGCTTTTGTAATGATACTTTTATACAGATAAAGTTAGTGAGTGAATACCTGGGTTGTTACGATACGATTACTGATTCTGTGAGAGTGCTGCCTATACCTTTGAGTAAGTTTTCTTTACAGGATAGCTGTGATTTTGGTTTTAATTCTCTGGTTCAAACAGTTAATCAATCGGTTTGTGCTTCTGCTTAT
>CAZCBG010000100.1:0-10542 GCA_964496885.1 uncultured Bacteroides sp.
ATAATAATATTGGCGATACCGTGGGAACTCCTTCAATGGCAATTACTTCATCGGGGACATCCACTTTTATCGACAATGACAGCATTGTGATAAGTGCAAATAATATTTACAACTGGTATTCAACAGCTGGTGCAAATGCTATTAACATTATCGCCAATAGTTCTGCCTGGACAATTAAAGACAATAAATTTTATCAAACTGTATCCCGTACAGGTTTATTAACAACAAATTATCTGAAATGTATAAACATTTTAACTGCTTCCGGAAATGGATACAACATCAACTTTAATACATTAGGTTATACTTCTTCAACTGCAACAGGTATGTTTACCAATAGTGGCGGATGTTTTACAGGAATTGATATAACCGTTGCTGCCAGTCCTTTGAGTAATATTCAAGGGAATACGATAAACAATGTCAATTGGACAACTGCCAGTGCTGTAAACACTCCAGGAGGGGCTGCTTTTAATGGAATCATTGTAAAAGCAGGTGGAGTTAATGTTGGAAATACAACAGCTAATACCATAGGAGCTTCAAATGGTATTGGTTCTGCAACATCGGGTATTTTTGTTACTTCAACAACAACATTAACTGGGATTATCCCAATCTACATTACTTCCTCAACGGCTTGTAATGTTTCAAATAATATTATGGGAGCAATTGCTACTGGCGGAGCAGCTACTATTGGATATAATTTTTATGGTATCGCAATTTCGGGTTCTGGTAGTCATATTGTGAACCAAAATAAAATTGGAAGTGCAACGTATGGGAGTATAAGTATCGGAATTACAGGTACTACAACTGCTGCTTGTTTTTTAAATGGAATATACTCTACAGCCACAGCTTCAGTATCAATTGGAAGTGCTACTGGAAATGGAAATACAATTTGTAATTTAAGCAATAATAGTTCCGGTACTGGCTCTATTTATGCTATTTCTAATTCTGGATCATTAAACCCAGGTTTAATCAATATTAGTTATAATACGATTGATAGTTTATTCTTCACTGCTTCAGCTTCGACATCATCTTGTTATCTAATCAATAATAGTCCTGTTTTATCTACAATTACTGACACTTTATATATTACTAACAATACTTTTGGGAGTAGTGCTGCAGCTTTCTCAGGAGCTTCAGGAAGTAGTGGTAATTTTTACGGTATTTATCAAATAGGAGCTCCATTCAAAGAAGTAATTAGCAATAATGTATTTAATAATATGAGTGTGAAAACATCTGGTAATATTGGATTAATATACACCAGTTATACATCTCCTTTAAATGGGCTTAAAATAATTCAAAATAACTCCATTAATACTGCATTTGCAAGAACATTAGCTGCTACTACTTCAAATTTTTATTGTTATTATGATTTTGGATCTAATCCAATTACGAATATTACAGATACGATTTCAGGAAATAATTTTTCCAATATTACTGCAAATACTTCCGGACTAGCTACTTTCTATGGCATATACTGTGCTGACCCAGCAACGAATTCTTCATTAACCGTATTTAATAATACCTTGAGCAATATTTCCTTCAACGGAACTTCAGTAATGTATCTGATTAGTTTGAATGGATTTGGAGGTACCGCTCTTGCTCCTAATTTAGTATATGGGAATACAGTATCAGGTATAAGCAGCTCAGGCATTGCTTCAATTTATGGACTTCGTATTGGAAATTCGGCACAGTATGTGAATGTATACAACAATAGTATCCAGTCATTTACACTTACTGCTGCTGCTACATTTTATGGTATATATTGTGCTGGGACTTCGAATGAAAATAAATTTTACAACAATACTATAAGTGGAATTACCAATACTGCTGCAGGTTTTATCTATGGCATTTACAATTTGGGAGGGACTATTGTAAATTATTACCAGAATAGCATTAACACATTATCAAGTTTAAGTGATGTCCATGGAATATATGTTGCTGGTGGTAGCAATGTAAATATTTTTCAGCATCAGCCGAATGCTAGCAATAATTATAGCATTTACGGTTTAACTTCAGGAGGTGCTGCCACCGTTGCAAATGGCATTACTGTAAACGGAGGCACGACTGTAAACATTTATAAGAATAATATATACAATATCAACAATTCCAGTACCGGTTCTACTGCTGTTCTGGTAAACGGTTTGCTTTTTTCTGGAGCTACCACTGTAAATGCATACAACAATATAATTGGAAATCTTACAGCACCTACTGCAAACTTTGCAGATGCTATCAGAGGTATTTCAGTTGCTTCTGTCACTGCTCCTTCCAACTACAATGTCTATTACAATACCATTTATCTGAATGCTTCTTCTACTGGTTTAAATTTCGGATCATCAGGAATTTACCATACTGCCAGCTCTACTGCAACCACTGCAAGTATTACCCTCAGAAACAACATCATTGTAAATATGAGTACAGCAATTGGAACTGGAACTACAGTGGCTTTCCGCAGATCGGCAGCTACCTTGTTAAACTTTTCCACTACATCCAACAATAATTTATTCTATGCTGGGACCCCTTCTGGAACTAAACTGCTAATGTATGACGGAACAACTCCTTATCAAACATTGGCTAATTACAAAACTGCTGTTACACCCAGAGATGCTGCTTCAATAACAGAAAATCCAAACTGGCTCAGTACCACTGGAACAAATTTAACTTACCTTCATATCAATCCCACAATAGCTACTGCCATTAATAATGGAGCTGTCAATGTTGCTGGTATTACCGATGATTTTGATGGGGATATTCGTTGTGGAAATACCGGATATACCGGAAGCGGAACTGCACCTGATATGGGTGCTGATGAATTTATTTTAAGTTGTATGGGAACTCCTGCTACATCTGCTATTACTGGTGTTTCACCTGTGTGTTCAGGTTTAGGCACTACTCTTTCGTTAACGACGACCTACACCGATCCCGGTATTATCTATCAATGGAAATATTCATTAGTGCCTACAGGTCCATTTTTGAATACAGGTACTTCAACCACACAGGCAACCGGCACCTTGACCTCAACAACTTACTATAACTGTACCATCACATGCTCTAACAGTGGACTGTCCATGACTACAGCAAATGATACCATAGTTGTGTCACCTGTTTCAGTTGGTGGAATTGCTTCAACAACTGCATCCACTGTTTGTACCGGTACTTCAACTACCATTACTTTAAGCGGATATACAGGAAGTATACAATGGCAATCCTCCTTAAATGGTACAAGCTGGAATAATATGATTGGTCAAACTTCTTCGACCTTATCTACAGGAAATCTTACCAACCTAACTTATTTCAGAGCAGCCGTAACTAGTGGTGTTTGTATATCTGATACTTCAACAATTGCCACTGTTAGTATAAGTCCTGTCACAATAGCCGGAACTGTGACTGGAGGTGCAACGGTATGTTCAGGAACCAATTCTACAGTTTTAACCTTAGGTACTCATACAGGAACTGTTGTTAAATGGCAATCTTCTCCGGATGGAAGCCTCTGGACTGATATTGCAATTTCAACGACTACCTACACCGCTACCAATTTAACTTCTACCACTCAATTCAGGGCAGTGGTTCAAAGTGGGGTTTGCAATCCAGCAAATTCTATAGCAACTACTGTAACTGTTAATCCGCTAACTGTTGCAGGTACAGTGGCAGGTAGTTTAACGGTATGCTCTGGAATCAATTCTACAGTTTTAACCTTAGGTACACATACTGGTAATGTTGTTAAATGGCAATCTTCTCCTGACGGAATTATCTGGACTGATATTAATGATACAACAAATACCTATACCGCAATCAATTTAACAACCACTAATCAATACAGAGCTGTGGTGCAAAGTGGTGTATGCAATTCAGCCAATTCTGTTGCTGCAACTGTAACTGTAGATCCTTTAACAGTAGCGGGAACCGTAACAGGTGGTACAACTGTTTGTACGGGAACCAACAGTACTTTACTTACTTTAGGTATACATACAGGTGCTGTTGTAAGATGGGAATCATCAATAGATGCAGGTAATACCTGGACTCCTATTGCTAATACATTATCAACTTATACTGCATTGAATTTAACCCTTACTACACAATTCAGAGCTATCGTTCAAAGTGGAGTTTGTAATAGTTTGAACTCAGTAGCAACAACTATAACTGTTAATCCTGTTAATTTGGGAGGAACCCTTAGCAGTAACACAAGCTTATGTTCAACAACCAATAGTACTTTACTCACTTTAGCAGGATATACAGGGGCTATTATAAGATGGGAAAAATCAACAGATAGTATCAGCTGGACTCCTTTTGCAAATACGATTAATACTTTTACAGCAACAAATTTAGCACTTACAACTTATTATAGGGTAGTAATTCAGACAGGAGTTTGTCCATCTGTATATTCATCGGTAGCAACCATCACCATAAATACACCTCCTGTTGTAACAATTACTTCATCCGTAAATCCTTCTCCTTGTGCCGCTAGCAATGGTTCAGCAACTGTTAATACTGCAACATTCTATTCTTGGGCTACATCACCGGTTCAAAATACACAAACAGCAACTGCATTGGCTGCAGGGACATATTTTGTTACTATATCCAATGGTGTCTGTTCAAATACAACATCCGTAACATTAAATGATCCGACACCTCCTTCAATCACATTGATTTCCAATGATACAACTATTTGTACAGGTACTTCAGTTACCTTTACTGCCGGCGGAGCAGGAGCGGGAACTTATCAGTTTTTTATTAATGGAATTTCTCAGGGTCTAGCTTCAACTACGACTACATTTACAACTTCTGCACTGGCAAACATGGATGTGATATCTGTAAGAGGTACTTTGGCTGGCTGTAGTGGGAATAGTTCGGTGATTACAATGTTGGTTTCACCTTTAAGCAATGGTGGTATTCTTGATGGAGCTTCGTCAGTATGCTCTAATGCCAACAATACTATTTTGACGTTAAATTCATATAATGGAAGCATTGTAAGATGGGAATCTTCTTTAAACGGAATAAGCTGGATTCCTATTGCAAATACTTTGAATACATATACAGCAAACAATTTAACTGTCACTACCTATTACAGAGCTGTGGTTCAAAATGGCTATTGTGGTGAATCTAATTCAACAGTAGCAATTATAACTGTAACACCTTTACCGATTGTAAGTATTTCATACACAGGATCACCATTCTGCACTTCATTGGCATCGGTAAATGTAACTCAAACAGGTACTGTTAGTGGCACTTATACTGTTACACCAACTGGCTTAATAATTAATGCATCAACAGGTGTTTTAAGTCCAGTAACAAGTACAGCAGGTGTTTATACTGTTACATATACAATTGCAGCAACCGGTGGTTGTGTCGCTGTTAGTGCCAGTACTCCTTTAACAATTACTGCTTTGCCTGCTGCAACGATTTCCTATTCAGGATCACCCTTCTGTAAAACCATCGTTACGGCTCAGCCTGTAACACTCCTTGGAACACCTGCTGGAAAATATACTGCTTTCCCTTTAGGTTTAAGTTTGGATTCGTTGTCGGGTTCAATTAACCCTGCTACGTCTACTGCCGGTACATATACCGTTACTTATACAATAGCAGCAGCAGGAGGTTGTGCAACCGTAACTGCATCCACCACGGTAACTATAACTACAGCTCCTGCTGCAACCATTACTTATGCTGGTTCTCCATTTTGTAAAACACTTACAACTGCTCAGGCAGTTACGCGAATAGGAACAAACGCTGGTAAATATACGGTAAGTCCCATAGGTTTGTCTCTTGATTCTCTAACCGGAGGCGTTATTCCAAGCACAAGTATTGCCGGCACTTATACTATTACATATACAATTGCAGCCGCAGGAGGATGCGCTACTATGAGTACAACCACTTCTGTAACAATAACCCCATTACCAACAGCTGTAATTTCTTATATTGGATCACCATTTTGCAAAACAGTTCTGACAGTTCAAACCGTTACATTCGTAGGAACAACAGGTGGAAAATATACAGCATTTCCATTAGGGTTGGTAATAGATTCATTGACTGGTGGAATTACTCCCAGCACAAGTACAGCAGGAACTTATACTATTACTTATACTTATGCTGCAGCTGGGGGCTGTGCTACAGTGAGTGCAACAACTTCTGTAACCATTACTACACCACCTTCAGCAACAATTACATATACAGGCTCTCCATTTTGTAAATCTGTTATAACTGCTCAAACAGTTACTCGTATTGGAACAATAGGAGGGAAATATACAGCAACACCTGTTGGTTTAGTAATGGATTCGTTGACAGGAGCAGTTACTCCTAGCACAAGTACAGCAGGAACTTATACCGTCACATATACCATATCTGCATCAGGTGGTTGTGCTACAACAACAACCTCAACTACGGTAACAATTACGACTCCTCCTTCAGCTACAATTAGCTATGCTGGTTCTCCATTTTGTAAAACCCTGACTATAGTTCAGGCTGTTACACGCACAGGATCTGTCGGAGGAAAATATACTGCTTTACCGCTAGGCCTTTCACTTGACTCAATAACTGGTGGAATTACACCAAGTACAAGTACAGCAGGTGTCTATACCATTAGCTATACCCTTTCTGCTGTTGGTGGATGTGCAACTGTGACTTTTACTACGACCATCACCATTACAGCAACACCAATAGCGACATTTAGTTATATAGCCACTCCTTATTGTAGTAACGCAGTCAATCCTTCCCCAACTTTTAGCGGAGGAGGAACTGCTGGTATCTTTTCAGCAGCAGTTGGTCTTAATTTTGTAAGCACAGCTACTGGTCAGGTAAATTTAGCTAGCAGTACTGCTGCAACCTATACTGTAACCAATACCAAAGTAGCAGCTGGAGGTTGTGCCCAGGTTACCGCAACAACAACAATTACAATTACAACATTGCCTTCGGCTACTATTTCTTATTCGGGTACTCCCTTTTGTAAAACACTTACGACTGCTCAAACTGTAACCAGAATTGGAAGTGCAAGTGGAACTTATACTTCAGCTCCTTTTGGATTATCTATCGTTGCTGCAACCGGTGCTGTTACACCCAGTACCAGTATAGCTGGTAATTATACCGTCAGCTACACCATAGCAGCTGCTAGCGGATGTGCTGCAGTTACTGCAACTGCTACTTTAACAGTTACCAATGCGCCTACAGCTACAATAACTTATGCCGGTTCACCTTTCTGTAAAACATTGATTACTGCTCAGGCTGTAACAAGAATTGGTACTGCTGGCGGAAAATATACTGCACTTCCTCCTGGATTATCAATTGACTCTCTTACTGGTGCAATTATTCCTAGTACAAGTATTGCTGGCATTTATACGGTTTCTTATACAATTTCAGCAGCAGGTGGTTGTGCAACTGTAACAGCAACAAAAACAGTAACGATTACAACTGCTCCAATTGCTACTATTTCTTATACAGGAAGCCCGTTTTGTACGTCAGTAACAACTTCTCAAGCTGTAACCTTTATTGGAACAATAGGTGGAAAATATAAACCAGTACCAATAGGTTTAAGTATCGACTCACTTACAGGAGCTATTATTCCCAGCACAAGTACTCCAGGTAGTTATATTGTAAATTATACTATTTTAGCTGCTGGCGGTTGTGCCACTGTAACAGCTACAACTACTGTAACCATAACGCTAAAGCCAGTATTACTCGTTGGAAGTAATACTCCAATATGCGAATTAGATAGTTTGAATCTTACTTCTTCATTAATTCCAGGGGCTGCATATTCATGGACAGGTCCGCTTACATTTTCTTCCAATGCTCAGAATCCCGTAGTCTCTGTACATTCAACCGCCTCTATGACGGGTATCTATAATTTGAGTGTTACAGGAATCTCGGGAGGTTGCCCTGATATGACCGCCAGTGTTGATGTAACTGTCAATCCTAAACCAGTTGCAAATTACACTTTCTCACCTCCTTTCCCTGAAAGTAACGAAGATATTAATTTTATTTATACTGGAACTGCAGTAAACACCTGGAACTGGATATTGGACGACCAGTTTAAATCTAATGTTGAGAATCCCGTTTTTTCAATTCCTGATTATGGTAGTTTTCTGGTTTTCCTTCATGTAGAGAATACTTTCGGATGTAAAGATACTGTAGTAAAGCAAGTTTTTGTTAAAGAAGTTGTAAACGTATGGATACCTAATGCTTTTAGTCCGAATGGAGATGGATTGAATGAAGAATTTAAAATTTCTACAGTCAATAAATTAATGTATTACACGATGAAAATTTACAACCGCTGGGGTGAACTCGTTTTTGAAACCAATCATATTGATAGCGGTTGGGATGGCAAATACAGAGGTGAAGATTGTCCTATTGGAACTTATATCGTTGTAATTAATTATAGACAAAATCAGATTGACCGTTTCTATGAAATAAACAGAAGACTTACTTTGATTCGTTAACCATCTTATGATTTTTATAATTTTGTCTGTTTTTAAAGTTGTTTAGTATAAAACAGTCAGCAATATGTATGCCTAAAGATAAAATTTTTATATGAATATATCATCTATTACCGCTCAATTAAATTTGCCTGCTCCGCTCCAAGAATTAGCGAAGAAAATATTCGAAAGAAAACGAATAAGTGTTGACGAATGTATTGAATTGTATGAAAAAGCAGATCTTAGTCTTTTAGGAATGCTTGCCAATTTTATTCGGGAACAAAAAAACGGAAATTATACCTATTTTAATAAGAATCTGCACATTGAACCTACCAATATTTGTATTCATAATTGCAGATTCTGCTCTTATTCAAAAAAAATTGGGGGTGATGGTTGGGAGTTTACTGTAGAAGAAATGCTTGATACTATTTCCAAAGCAGATGCTTCTATTACCGAAGTTCATATTGTGGGTGGAGTTCATCCGTATCGTGATATTCACTATTACGGAAACCTTATCAAACAAATTAAAATTCAAAAACCACATCTTCATATCAAAGCATTTACTGCAGTTGAGATTGATTACATGATTAAAAAAGCTGGGATTACTGTTGATCAAGGTGTTCAGTTATTAAAAGAATATGGTTTAGATTCTATACCCGGTGGTGGTGCTGAAATATTTGATGAAACTTTGCGCGCAGAAATCTGTTCTTCTAAAACTTCATCTCAACAATGGCTTGCAATTCATGAAGCTTTACATTTAGCCGGCATCCCAAGTAATGCAACTATTTTGTATGGGCATATTGAAAGCTTTCGTCATCGGGCCGAGCACATGGAAAGATTGCGTTTACTTCAGGACAAGACCAATGGATTCAATGCATTTATTCCATTGAAATTCAAGCATAAGAACAATACGATGTCAGAAATTAAAGAAGTTTCAGTTATTGATGATTTGAAAAATTTTGCAATATCCAGAATTTTTCTTGATAACTTTCCTCATATTAAAAGCTATTGGCCTATGATAGGCAAACAGTTGGCTCAATTATCCCTGTCTTTTGGTGTAGATGATTTTGATGGAACCATTAATGATTCTACTAAAATTTATTCCTTGGCTGGTTCTGAAGAGCAAAATCCTTCAATGACAACCGAAGAAATGCAAGCACTTATTATTGCAGCAGGAAGAATTCCTGTTGAAAGAGATTCAATTTACAATTCTATTTATCCTCAATAATTTCTTTAAATCTATTTCAATTGATTGAAAAAGAGACATTAAAAAAGAAAGTATACGATAAAAAAACTGCTTTTTTAAAGGCTCAGCATTATTGTGCTTATCAGGAACGTTCGCAGCAGGAAGTTAGAAACAAATTATACGAATGGGGTTTGCATAGTGATGATGTTGAAAATGTGATAGTTGATTTAATTTCTCAAAATTTTATAAATGAAGAACGATTTGCTATCTTGTTTGCCGGAGGAAAATTCCGAATCAAAAAATGGGGCAAGCTCAAAATAAAAAATGAACTTAAACTCCATAAAATAAGTGCCTATTGCATTCGAATAGCATTAGAATCTATCAATGCTGATGATTATATTCAAACATTAAAGTATTTAATAGAAAAGAAAACTGCATTAACAAAAGAAAAAAATAAATTCAAAAAGTTTTCAAAGATTGCTGCTTTTGCCATTTCTAAAGGATACGAAGCAGAATTGGTTAGAGAAATAATGAATAGTGACAATTAATAACTCATTTTAATGTAAACCTAAGCACTGGAATTTAATTTTTGGAAAAGTGATTTAAAAAAGAGGCTATCTGATTAGATAGCCTCCACCCCTCGAAGATAAAAGATAAAATATAAAATTATTAACTTATTTAGAATAAGCATTTGAATTTATACAAACCTTATGCCAAAGTAGTAATTATAACATATTCAATAGTATACAAATTATTTGATTAAAATAATAAACTTTCTTTTCGTTAAAATGCCTCAATATTTCGAAAAAAATAATTAAATTTAATTATTTGTAGTATTTAGGAAGGTTTTTTTAATAAATGGTTAAAATAACACAGTGTGTCATAATGCAATTTTTAACTTTTTTTTAGGTATAATGGACATTTATTAGGCTATATTTGAGTTAATATATTCTAATAGACATT
>CAZCBG010000101.1:0-10396 GCA_964496885.1 uncultured Bacteroides sp.
TCCAGTAATCAATTTGAATTGCTTATTAAAATGGCTCATATTATTGAATCCGCTGTCGATGGCAACATCCAAAATACTTAGATTATTATCCATTAGTAGATTAGATGCGAATTCGACTTTAATCTGATTCAAATATTCAAAAATAGTGATGCCAACATGCATTTTGAAAAATCGACACAGTGAACCTTCAGCCATGTTAGCCACTTCGGCAATTTGTTTTAAATCAATCGATTCACGATAATTTTTCATCAGGAAGTTGTGAATAGTTTGAATTCGTTTGTTTTTTGAATGAAATTGCTTTTGGATGTATTCTTTGGTTGCAAGTGGAATGAGATTTGTACTTTGACCAATAATATCCATTAATTTGAAAAACTCTAGAAATCGTTCAAAATAATTCAGATAGGGCAATTGAAGCATTATGTGGCTCACTATATTAAGCGTTTCTCCTGTAATACGGATACCCCCTTCAGATAATCTCAGTGCTTGTGCTGCATTTTTGAACTCAGGCAGTGAAAAAAGTTCTGGAATAAGCGCTTCAGGTTTGAATTGCAAAAAAACCATTTCTAGTTTGCGCTCATTGGGTGTAAGTTGATCCTTGTCAACTATCCACGTATGAGGTAGATTGCGACCTATAAACACTAAATCACCAGGCTGAAATTCTTCTATTGAATCAGCTACTATGCGTTTACCAGTACCTTCAGTTATAAAACTGATTTCATAATAATCGTGATAATGCCATGTGCTTTTATTCAGATTATCCTGAAAAATACCGATTGAAATGGAGGTATTATCTTGTAATACAATTTTCTCAAATAAAGCAGACAAGTTTAATAAGGAAAAATTAGTGTATTATGAGCAAAAATATTTGAAAATGTGAATATAGCATCAAAAGTAGTGAAAATAGTTGCAAATCCAAACATATATTAGAAATATATTTGTAGGGTTGAAATATATACAAATAATCATTTAAAATAATCTTAATAGTCTTACTTATGAACGAATTATTAGAAAAACTTCACGAAGTTGTGGAATTAGGAAAAGCTGATGCGAAATCTCCATTTCCACCTCATTTGAAAGGTCAGGATGGCGCATCAGAAATTGCGACTAAAGCCTTAGAAGCAGGTGTTACACCTCAGGAAATTCTTGAACAAGCTTTAATACCAGCAATGGATGTTGTAGGTAAGAAATTTTCCGAGAATAAAATTTTTGTACCTCAAATGTTAATGTCAGCACGCGCTATGGGTGCAGCTATGGTTCAATTGAAACCATTTTTTGCTTCAGGTGAAATCAAGACCAAAGGAACTTTTATTATCGGTACTGTAAAAGGTGACTTACACGATATTGGTAAAAACTTGGTAGCCATGATGGTTGAAGGTTCAGGTTGGTCTGTAGTTGATTTAGGCGTTGATGTTCCTTCCGAAAGATATATTCAAGCAGCAAAAGAGCATCCAGGTGCCATTTTGGCTTTATCTGCTCTATTAACCACAACAATGGTGAACATGGGACAGATTGTTGCCGATATTAAAGCAGCTTTGCCAGAGACATTTATATTTATCGGTGGAGCACCTGTAAATAATGAATTCTGTAAAAAAATTGGTGCAGATGCTTACACGCCCGATCCACAAGGTGTGGTTGAATATCTCAGCAAAATGTCATCGTAATTTAAAAATTTCAATATAACGATATCAATAATCATCCTTTAAGAAGACCTTATTCTCAAGGTCACGGGTGTTTGTTGCCTGAACTGAGCAATTATAAATAAGTATATATAACTGATTTTCAAACATATAAATTATTTCAACCATGATAAACATGAAGAGTTGGATTGCTCAACAAATAGAAAATAAAACAAGAATTTCTATTCCCATTATGACCCATCCGGGCATTGAAATGATTGGTAAAACTGTTAAAGATGCTGTGCAGGATGGTGAAGTTCATGCTCAAGCCATTAAGAAACTTGCAGAAGTTTACCCATCAGCAGCAACGACGGTGATTATGGACTTAACACTTGAGGCCGAAGCGTTTGGTTGTCAGATTGAATTTCAAGAAAACGATATGCCACACATTTTAGGTCGATTAGTTGCCAGTGCTGAAGATATCGAGAATCTGAAAGTTCCTGATTTGAATGCTGGTCGTATGCAAGAGTACCTGAAAGCTAACAAATTGACTGTAGCAATGGGTATTGATAAGCCAGTTTTAGCTGGTGTTATTGGTCCTTTTTCATTGGCAGGAAGGCTTTACGATGTATCTGAAATAATGATGGCCTGCTACATGGAACCCGATGCAATTATGTTGTTGTTGGACAAGTGTACAGAATTTATTATCAAGTATTGTCGTGAATTAAAAGCCATAGGTTGTTCGGGTGTTGTTGTTGCAGAACCGGCTGCTGGGCTTCTTTCGAACGAAGACTGTCAGATGTTTTCGTCGGAATATGTGAAACGTTTGGTAGACGAATTGCAAGATGATTCATTTACCATTATTCTTCACAATTGTGGAAATAGAGGTCATTGCACCGATGCGATGCTTTACACAGGTGCTGATGCTTTTCATTTTGGGAATGCCATAGATATGGTAGAAACGCTGAAAGTTTGCCCAACAAATAAGCTAATTATGGGTAATGTTGATCCTGTTGGTGTAATGAAAATGAGAACTCCTGCTGAAATCAAAGTATATATAGCAGATTTACTCGAAAGAACAGCAGAGTTTGATAATTTTGTTCTATCAACAGGTTGCGATTTACCACCACATGTACCCGCAGGAAATGTAGAAGCATTCTTTGAAGCACTAACTGAATTCAATCAGAAATAGTATTTAATTCATAAATTTCGTAACCAATAATAGTCAAGAATATGAAATACAAAAGTTTAATTATCAACAATCCCGAAGATTTGATGTTCGGGAAAGCACCAAAACCAGTTAAAACCCGACGTGGTTTGGAAATAGGTGGAGGTCAAGTATATGCTGAACTAAATTTTACACTTCCGGTAATGAGTATTAATTATACTACATTGAACGAAGTATATACTCATTATCGCGAAATTGCCGAAGGTGCTCTCGAAAGAGCTTTGCACCTAGAATCAAAAGGCGTTGTATTGGAATTGGAAACATTATTGGAAATGACAAAAACACCTTCTATTGGTGTTGAAATCACAAAAATAATGAACGAAGTTTGTGAAAAATATTATCAAAATCATGGATTGAAATCTGAGATCCGTTTAACTCCGAACGACTTGCGTGAATTTGAGCGCCCAGCAAAACAACGTACCTCACAATACCTGGAACCTATGTTCGAGCTTTTCGAAAAAGGCGCTCTAGCTGGTGGCGATTTGCTTTCTATCGAAAGTACAGGCGGAAAAGAAGTATCTGACGATGCCCTGATGAACTGTGATATAAAAACAGTCATGTTTGCTTTATCAGTGCTTGGAGTGCGTGATATGCAGTTTTTATGGAAAAAAATTGTGGAAGTAGCAAACAAGCATGATAAAATTGCGGCCGGTGACTCTGCTTGCGGATTTGCAAATACAGCAATGGTGTTGGCCGAGAAAAAATACATTCCTAAAGTATTTGCTGCGTTAGTACGTGTGATTTCGGTGGTACGTTCGATTGTTGCCATGGAAGAAGGTGCAGTTGGTCCCGATAAAGATTGCGGTTACGAAGGCCCATTTTTGAAAGCCATTACCGGAATTCCGATTTCGATGGAAGGAAAAACAGCAGCCTGTGCCCATTTGAGCCCGATTGGTAATATTGCTTCAGCTTGTGCTGATTTATGGAGTAACGAATCGGTTCAGAATATCAAATTATTGTCGGGTATGGCACCTACAGCTTATATGGAGCAGTTGGAGTACGATGCCCGATTGATGAACGAAGCGCTTCGTGCCGGTAAATTGCATTGTAGCATTCTGCAGCAGCTTTTGGTTTCTTCCGATGTATATACCGACCCTCAAGCACTCATTCTTTCACCCGAAAATGTGATTCGTATTTCGCGTGAGTTGGTTAAAGGCGATTCGTATGTAGCCAATGCCCGCAACGGTGCTTTAGTTACTATCGACATTATTGAAGAAGCATTAGCCGAAGGAAAATTAAAACTTTCGGATATGGAAATCAGTTATCTTCCATTCTTGCGCGAAGAACTGGAAAGCATTCCTGAAAACGAAAGTGATTTTGTGGAAATGATGCTGCCTTTGGTGGATCAGAGCAAATTTATATTATCTGAATACGGTTTATAAAATCGTGAACCTCAATTAGGCACAATAGATAGTAGTTCCGAATATTTTCTATTGTGTCTATTGTAGTTTTATATAATTCAAAATGAAAAAAATACCGGTAAATATAATTACAGGTTTTTTGGGGGCAGGCAAAACAACTGCTATTATCAATTTGCTAAGGCAGAAAACCACAGACGATTTATGGGCTGTGATAATAAACGAATTCGGCAAAATATCCATTGATACAAAAACCTTGCAATCGGTATCTGATTCCGAAAATGTTTATGAAATTGTCGGTGGGTGCATCTGTTGTACCGCAAAAGGTTATCTTAAAGAAACCATAGATACTGTTATTCAGTCCGGTAAATACAGTCGGATTATTATTGAACCAACAGGTTTGGGCGGTGTGGACATCGTTTCTGAAATTGTGGAATCTCGTTCCAACCTTTCACTTAATCCCATTATTTGTTTGGTGGATATAGAATCGGTTTCTAGCGCTAAAATGAACCGAATTCTCCTTTACCGTGCTCAAATCGAAAAATCTGATTGGGTAGTATTTACCAAAATTGATTTAATATCTGATCCTTCTGAACTGAATGAATCAAAGCAGCAGTTTTTAGTCTCATTTCCAATGGCATGTATCGCGGATGAGATAAATCTTCCGTTGCTGGATGGAATATTGGGGAATAAAATTCCACCCCCACAACAACAAGCCTTCTCATACATAAATTCTGATATATCCGCTACCAGTTTTATCGAAAAAAACTATACTTTTAGAGGTTCAATCGTCTTTGATATCCAAAAGTTGAGTCTGGTTTTTCTAAAGCACGCTTCAATAATGCGAGCAAAAGGATTCGTAAATACCGAAACTGGGTGGAAGCTGGTTAATTTCAGCCTTTCAGGATGCAATTTTGAACCTTGTGATTCACAGACTCAAACCCAATTGGTTGTAATTGCCGATAAGTCAGAGTCCGATTTGGAAACTATGCTCGAAGAAGAAATCTATCAGACAATCATCTCATTTTAACACTACGCGTTTAATGACAAAACACAACATTCAGCTCCAACCTTTGGGTAAAACAATTCAGGTAAATGACAACACTCCGCTGATGGATGTGCTGCATGAATTTGGCATTGAGTTCCCATGTGGAGGTAAAGGAACGTGTGGTAAATGTAAAGTTAAACTCCATGAAGGTGAGATTGAAGTTTCTGAAATACACAGGCAGAAATTGGATTCCTTACAACTTTCAGATGATTGGCGATTGGCATGTTATAGCCATTGCACAGCGAATATTACACTAGAAATAGAACAATTTAATCATTTGATTCTTGCTGACGAAAGCGACTTTCAGTTTATTCCACAACAAGGCTTTGGTGTAGCAGTAGATTTAGGGACAACTACTTTGGTTGCACAACTTATCGACCTTTCTACCGCAAAAGTGTTGGCAGTAGAAACCAGACTTAATCCACAAGCCAAATTTGGCGCCGATTTAATTTCGAGGATACAGGCATGTATCCAAGGAGATGAAGTTGAAATGATGCTACTGATTCGTCAATCAATTGGAAACATGATTGAATTGCTGCTTCAGAAGCAAGATGTAGAAATTCAGCGAATAGCTATTGTTGGCAATACGGTTATGCAGTTAATTTTCAGCAACTGTGAATTGGCTTCATTAGCTCAATATCCTTTTCATACGAATAATTTGGGTTCCAAAATATTTACATCTCAGTACCTTGGTTGGGATTTCCATATTAATGAAAATATTGTATTCTATCCTTCTATTGGCAGTTTTGTTGGAAGTGATATTTTAGCAGGGATTGTGGCAACAGGTTTAGATACAAAAGAAAACTATACCACATTAATTGATCTAGGAACTAATGGAGAAATTGTTGTGGGTAACAAAAATAGGATTGTTTGTGCTTCTACTGCTGCTGGCCCTGCATTTGAAGGGACAAATATATCCATGGGAATGCGTGCCGTTACAGGAGCTATTTCAGGTGTAAAATTAGAAGGCACTGAAATAAAAGTCGCCGTTATTGGAAACACTGAGCCCAAGGGTGTTTGTGGTAGTGCATTGGTTGATGCGGTGGCTATTTTTCGACAATTGGATTTGATTGGTATGTTTGGAGAAATCAATTCAGGTGACAATTTTCTTTCATTGAAAGGTAATGTTGGGGTAACCCAAAAAGACATAAACGAGTTTCAACTGGCAAAAGCAGCCATAGCTGCCGGATTAGAAATTCTCTGTAAAACAATTTCCATTGATCTAAATGATATTGAAGAGGTGTTTATTGCTGGAGGTTTTGGTAATTATATTCATATTCCACACCTTATTCAAACAGGAATAATTGAAATGCCTGAAAATCGAATCCATAAAATGGGTAATACTGCTTTAATTGGAGCAAAAATGTTTTTGTTTTCAGGCATTAATATCACAAAAGAAATACTATCCAAAACTCAACATATTAATTTGGAGAGTGACCCAGACTTTCAAAATATTTACGTTGATAAGATGCTTTTTGAATAACTTTAATATGGCCGAATCTAAAGAAATGAAAATATATTCTCTCCAACTTTCCGACTTGACTCTAAACAAAGATGAGATTTATCTTAATCTTGGGTATGGTGGTCAAACTCCTGATGAACAGTTTATTGAGATGATTGATCAGCAGCTTGAGCACATTAATAGTTTTTGTATTCCATGTGCTGGATACCGAATTTATGAAGGTAAAATTCAAAACTCAATCTATCTTGAAATTGAGAATGTTCAAATTAAAGTTGGTACAGTTATTACCAAATACCTCAATAATACTACTCATTTTGCTGCATTTGTTGCTACTGCAGGAATCGAGTTTGACCTGTATTTGGAGCAACTAAAAGCGGATGGCGATATCGTCTCTGAGTTTCTTGCTTATTCTATTGGGACAGAAATTGCCGAAGCAGCTGTTCGATTTATAACAGATAAAATTACAAACGATGCTCACGATATGGGATGTAAATGCACACACTCCTACAGTCCGGGCTATTGCAGTTGGCACGTGCGTGAGCAGGAAAATTTATTTAAATTATTCCCCGAAAACCCTTGCGGTGTAGAACTAAACGCATCGAATCTTATGCATCCTGTGAAATCTGTAAGTGGTATAATCGGACTTGGAAAAGATGTGCAACTTACACCTCATGCTTGCGAAATTTGTGGGTTGGTTACCTGTTTCAAACGAAAAATTCCTAGAACTTGATGATAATTATTCATGTTTTTCAATGGTGATGAGTACTAAAATCAATTTTCTTTCTCACTTATCATTGTACGATCTAATTTCTTTTAATCAATTGCATTTCTTGTAATTATTTTACGATACTCAATTTCTCTAAGAGCAAACCATAAAAACTTCCAAAATATGAACGAAACGAATTTAGAATGCGTATTTCAAAATCAATTTCCCAAGAGTATTGTTTATGCGCCAAATTATTGGCAATGGTTTGCACATAACAAAAATCACGGAACATTGCCCGACGAAATAAAACACTGTAATACCCAATTGGAGTTAATTCAGTATTTGGGGCTCGACGTTTTTAGTAGAAATATCTATTGCAAGCACGAAGATTATTGGTTTGGTGGTATTTGCGAAGAAGTATTTGATGGAAATGTTAATCAAGAAAAAACTGTTTTAGAGAATCGTGATATAGTTATTGATAAAAAATATGAGCTAAAATCGGGTAATTTATCAGAACAATTAAAGTATATTTTTTCTGAATCGACTGTGATTCAAAAAGAGCATTTAATTACCGATTATACCAATCAGGCCGACTTATTGGAAGAGTTTGTAGCTGCTCGTAGTTGGAAATTCAATCCGCAAAAATTTGAAAAAATTCAGAATGAAGTAGGTGAGCATGGAATTGTTGTTGTGGGGGATTTTTTCAGCCCGTTAAAATTGTTGCATTTGGTGATGAATCCTGTTCAAACGGTCTATTTCCTTATGGATCAGGCGGATCAAGCACAGAGAATTCTCGAAATGCACGAAAAAGCTCAACTCGAAGCAATTGAAGAATGCGTAAGCAATGGTGTGAGAGCTATTATGGCAATGGATAATCTGGATGCCATGTTTCATCCGCCCATGTATGTTGAAATGTATTCTGCCTCATTTTACCATAAAGCCAGTGAAATTTGTCATGCTCACGGTGCTAAATTTTTTATTCATGCTTGTGGAAACCAAAGAGAAAACCTGGAATTAATTTCATCCTTGGGAGTTGATGGTTTAGAGGGTGTTGCATTTCCTCCTTTTGGAGATGTTGAACTTGATGAAGCCATGCAGTTGACTTTGGATAACTTTATCATAACAGGCGGTATAAGCGCTATGGAATTTAAGAACTTGACGACAAGAGAGGATGTATTTGACTATGTCAAAAATCTTTTTGAACGAATGAAACCCTATAAAAACAGGTTTATTCTTGCAGCAAGTTGCAATACACCATTTGATGCCAAATGGGAAACCATAACGCATTTCAGAGATGCATGGTTAGCATACAAAGATTGCTAACTACGTTTTGAAATAAATACCAAAAACCACACAGTTTTAAACCTTTAAATTTAATGCACAAAAAAATTGGGAATTACCGATGGAGTATAGTTGCATTGCTATTTTTTGCAACTACCATCAATTACATGGATCGGCAGGTAATTGGTTACCTTAAACCGCTGTTCTCATTGCCTGTAAGTGAACATGGCTTAGGTTGGTCAAACACCGATTATGCAATAATTACTTCATTATTTACCGGATTTTATGCCATAATGACCTTTTTTGCCGGGTTTATTATTGATAGAATTGGCACAAAAATAGGGTTGGCTTTGTCATTAATTATTTGGTCTGTATTTGGTATATTAAATGCTTTTGCGGGTAGTTTAGTGGCTGTACATGCCATTATTCGTTCACTGTTTGGTATTGGTGAAGCTGGAAATTTTCCATCATCCATTAAAACTATTACCGAATGGTTTCCACCCAAAGAACGTGCATTAGCAACAGGAATATTTAATTCAGGGTCGAATATTGGTGCCATGATTGCTTCCATCGTTGTACCATTAATTGCTTATTCCGTATGGTTTAAAGGGGCTATTGCCGGATGGCAAATGGCTTTTATTCTCACCGGTGCATCCGGATTTATCTGGTTGATCTTTTGGTTTTGGTTGTACAATAGTCCTGCGAAACAAAAACGGTTGTCAAAAGCTGAATTCGATTATATTCATAGCGGCGACTCCATAAATCAGAACCAATCTTTAAACAAAACTAATGATGCTGGTAAATGGCACGATGTATTTGCGTTCAAACAAACTTGGGCGTATTTACTCATGCGATTCTTAACAGACGGCATTTGGTGGTTTCTGCTCTTTTGGCTACCCGATTTTATGAAACAACAGTTTAATATGGTAGGACATGAGATTATGTTGCCTCTCTTTCTGGTTTATGGTATTTCAATAATTGGAAGCATCTCAGGCGGCAGTTTACCGATGCTCTTTATTAATAAAGGCGATGAGCCATTTAAAGCCAGAGTCAAATCAATGTTATTAATTTCTTTGTTGCCATTAGCATTGATATTCACGCAGTATTTCGCCACAGTCAGCATTTTTGGCTCTACAGCACTCTTTTTGTCATTAGGTGTTATCAGCATTGCAGCGGCAGCACATCAAGCCTGGGCAGCCAATGAATTTACGGTTATTTCCGATTTATTTCCAAAAAATAAAGTCGCTACCGTTGCAGGTATAGCCGGTTTAGCCGGGGGATTAGGAGGAATAGTAATTCAGATGCTGGTGGGTAAATTAACTGATTATTACAAACTTTTGGGAGAAGTGTCTGTAGCCAACAATCATTTAATTGGCGATGCAGCTCAGGCAATTATTCAAACAAGCATTCAAAATGCTTATGGAATTATGTTTATGATTTCTGCATTTGCGTATCTTGTTGCATGGTTTGTAATGAAGTTTTTTGTAAAGGGTGCTATTCAGGTAAAAACATTATAGGAAGAGTTATATTATTTCTGCTTAGTTTAAATAAGTTACTTGATATGATTTTCTACAAAATAAAGCTAAATTAAAAAAAAATAGCATTCTACCGAAATAAGCTAAAGAGCAAAACGCCAAATTCTGTTTAGATTCATAAAAAAATAATTATCATGAAAAATTTAGAAATTACTTCAGCCC